>CAYQPQ010000001.1:0-95478 GCA_964420045.1 uncultured Bdellovibrionales bacterium
AGAGAAATGAAACATCCACTTCCTACAGAATATCCTTTTTATCTTCTCTGTCCCAAGGAAAATTTAAAGCGATTGCTTTCTACAAAATCAATCAATCCTTTGTAAGACTCACAGAAACTCTTTTGAACATCACTATAATCTAGACATAATCTCCCTGCACCTTCGACACTCCTAAATCCGGATTCAAAAACATATGAGTCATCTCTCGCAATGACCCTCCCTTGCCGACAAAGAGGTTTTCCATCACAAATGCCTTCTCTCCAATCACTCACCGGAATCACGTCAATATACCATACCTCCATCCTATCAATCTTTCCCAAACTTAAATCACGATCAGATCTTGAAATAGCCTTATCCAAAGGGTAGGAAAACCAAAGAATACTTTCTGTAGCACTTCCATAAAAACTATGTTCCTCCTTTACTTTTTCTTCGAAAATCACCAAATTATCACCTATTCCAGAGGGAATATTCATCTGAAACTTAAAGTCTCCTACTGTATACGCTTTCCAACTGGATCCATCCACACCATCAGAAGCTTGAGCTTCTTGTAGCTTCTCTACCACCTGCATTGACCGTCTTGAATTTGCAATCGATTCTTCTGGCGTATTCTGAGCGTTCTTCTGAACATGGAGCAGAAGCCGCCATCCAAGAATGGCAGAAAGAAGAAATACTACAAGAAAAAGTGTCTTTTTCGACATGGGATTATCGTATTCGAAGTATTGGATTCTGTCAAATGACAGCTATGAAATAATAAAGGTAGGACGTCGCGGAACAGAAAACCGCCCTATGGCAGTTTTCATTGAAATCAAAGACTTTGTATGCAAAAAGACATGGTAAATCACTTTCCGCTTCGGGTGACGATTTCGATGCTTTGGTCGGTGATGATGATCGTGTCTTCGAAGTGAGCGCTGAGACTTCCATCCTCAGTCGTGAAGACCCAACCGTCTTTGCCGAGACCTACTTCGTATCCGCCGACATTCACCATCGGCTCAAAGGCAACCGCCATGCCAACACGAAAAATCGCATCCTTCATGCCGGAGAAAAAATAATTGGGAATTTGCGGCGGTTCATGGAGCTCGAAACCAACGCCATGCCCCACAAGATCGCGCACCACCGAAAAGCCGTGTTCTTCGACATGCGACTGAACCGCCTTTGCATAATCGGAAATTCGCCCGCCGATACGCACCGCTTTCACTCCTCGTAAGAGGCTTTCTTCGGTCACGTGCACCAGGCGCGCCGCCTCATCGGACACGGCGCCAAGAGCGAATGTCCGCGCCATATCCGTCACCATGCCCTGATAGCGAAGCCCCATGTCTATTTTCACCAAGTCGCCATCTTGAATGATACGTTCTTTTTGCGGGATGCCATGCACCACCTCATTGTTGATCGACGTGCAAATCGAAGCCGGAAAAGGCTTGCCGTATTCCTCGCCATAACCTTTGAACACCGGCTCGCTCTCGAGCTGTTGAATGGTTCGCTCGGCAATCCCATTGAGCTCCGCTGTGGAAATGCCCGGTCGAATCGCTTCCGCCACAGTATGCATCACCGTTTCGAGGCGCTTCCCGCTTTCCCGAAGCGATGTCATCTGCGTGTTGTTTTTGAGTCGCATAACCGATATGCTAATGCAAAACGACGTGTTCTCGAATATCGCCGAAGAGTGCAATAGGATCCTTGGTACCATCCACTTCGAGAAGCGTCCCCGCTTTACGATAGTGCTCCACCACCGGAAGCGTATTCGAAGCGAAGACCTGGAATCGTTTTCGAACACCTTCCTCCGTGTCGTCTTTTCTTCGCGACAGCGGAATATGACACGAGGGACACTGAGCAGTTCCTTCTTGGAAGTCCACCCCTGCTATGAAGGGACGGTTGCACTGCGGACACATCCACCGGCGCGAAATACGCCGAACCGACTCCTCCTCCGAGAGCGCAACATACACCGCCAGATTCACCACTCGTTCAAATGTCTTCAGTATACCATCAATAATCCCGATCTGCGTCGAACAGCGCGGCGCCCCATCAATAATCACCAGTCGATTCGGAGGTACCGATGCCAGTGCGCCGGAAAGCACTTCTTCAACAATATCGTCCGGAACAAGTTCCTTTCGGCGATTCATAATATCGGAAACTCGCGCGCCAAGCGGCGTATTCATCTCGGCGGTCTTACGAAGCGCAAGACCGATATCGACATGAATCGCCTCCATCTCTCGAACCAAGAAATCCGCCTGTGTGCTTTTTCCGCTCCCCGGCGGCCCCAACAAAATGACCGTGAACGATGTATTCATGAAAGAAATGTGAAGGAGGTAAAAAACGACTAAAAGCCTTCGTAGCTTCGCATGGCAAGCTGGCTCTGAATGTGCTTGACCATTTCAAGGACGACAGACACAACGATAAGAATGCTAATGCCACCGATAGTGAGAGACTGTACACCCGTGAGACCTCGCACGGCAACCGGCAATACGGCAACCGTCCCCAAGAACACCGCTCCCACGAGCGTCACATGCCCCAAGACTTTCGATAAGTATTCCACCGTCGGCGTCCCCGGTCGTATACCCGGCACATAGCCGCCTTGCTTCTGCAAGTTTTCGGCGATTTTCATCGGGTCAAAAATCACCGCCGTGTAGAAATAGGTGAAGACAACCACAAGAGAGAAATAGAGTAGTCCGTAAAACCACTGATTTTGGAAGAGATAGTACGCGCTCGAGGCGACACTTGCCACTGTCGGATTGGTCGCCGTCTTCATCAAGTATCCTGCTACGACATTTGGCAAAATGATCAGCGAAACGGCAAAAATAATTGGGATCACACCCGCTTGATTGACGCGAAGCGGAAGATGCGTCGATGTGCCTGCCGCGGCAATGCCGCCGCGAATGCGCTTGGCATAGGAAATCGGGATGGTGCGCTGCGCCTCATTCACAAATACGATACCCGCCACCATAAGGAGCGCCACAATCGCAAAAACGATATTGTTGAAAAAATCATCAGGACTCTGTCCAAAGGTGTCCAAGAAACGCGCGAGTACTCCCGGAATACCCGCCATAATTCCCGCGAAGATCATGATCGAGACGCCGTTTCCCAAGCCTTTCTCGGTAATCAGTTCGCCAAGCCACATAAGGAGAACTGTGCCCGCTGTTGCGATAATCACCATAGCCGTCGTGTCGAACGCCGTGATTTCTCCGAGCACGCCCTGCGACCGAAGGAGCGAGATCATACTGAACGTCTGAATAACAGCGAGCGGAATAGTGAGCCATCGCGTCACCATATTGAACTTCTGCCGCCCCGCCTCGCCCTCTTCTTTGTAGATCTTCTCAAGACGAGGAATAACCGTCGTCAAAAGCTGCATAATAATAGACGCCGTAATATACGGCGCCACCCCCAAGAGCACAATAGACACACTGGAAATTCCTCCTCCGGCAAAGACATTCAGTAGACCAAGAAATTGATTCTCATCAAAGAATCGCTGGAGCTGCAAAACATCAACGCCGGGCAAAGGCACGACCGCAGCGATCCGATACACAACCAGCGCGCCGAGAATAAACAGGATTTTATTTCGTATCTCCTTCTCGGAGAGAATACGTGTTAATGCAGCATACATAGCTTTTGTGTTCCGATGGTTATTCAACCCTCCCGCATCCATCTTTCACCTGCTATTTCGGGGATATCAGCTTCCCGCCGGATTTCTCGATACGTTCACGAACACTTTCTGAAAAAGAAAGCGTCGCATCAAAAGAAAGGTTCTTCGGCACGGTTCCAAGCCCGATAATCTTCACGCCACTTTTCATAATTTCCTGTGGCGCCAGTCTCTTTGCCACCAATGTCTCTGCCGACACGGTTTCCTCGGACGTAAAGACGCGGACAATATCCGAAAGTTTCACAAATGACTTCTTGGCATGCGGAGATTTGAACCCTCGAATCTTCTTGAGGCGATCAACCAAGGCCGAATGCCCACCTTCAAAGAGCGGGTTTACATGCGCTCCCGATCGAGCTTTCTGTCCTTTATTGCCGCGACCGGAATAGGTTCCGCGCTTCCCGCCACGCCCCACACGTTTCCGTCGCAACCGGTCTCCCGAAGAAATTTCATGAATCTGCATAGTATTCGTTCGTCGTGGTTATACCTGTGTCGCCGCCTCCGTAACAGGAGCATCTACGGAAAGCATTGCTTCTTGATCCGTGCTCACTGCATTTTCCTCATGCCGCATACTCGGCTTTGCCCGAAATTGTGAGAGGGCGCGCACGGTTGTCCGAGCGACATTGAGCGGATTTGATGCTCCAAGCGACTTGGACACAATATCTTTGATGCCTGCCAAATCCATAACGGCGCGCACAGCGCCCCCGGCAATAATACCCTGCCCGGGAATTCCCGGTTTCAGAAGCACAATTGAGCTTCCCAGTTTCTCGCGAACGTCATGCGGTATGGTCGATCCGTCCAACATCACAGACACCATATTTCGCTTCGCATCATTGAAAGCTTTTTGAATGGAGTCAGACACATCCGATCCTTTTGCAACGCCAACGCCAACCTTTCCCTTTCGGTTACCAATGACCAGTGTTGCGCGAAAACGAAACCGACGCCCGCCCTTCACAACACGCGTCACACGGGCAAGATTCAGAAGTTTCTGATCATACTCCGGTTTCTCTCGACGTTTCGGTTTTCTGTTCTGCTTGGACATAGATTCGTTCACCCAAAGTTACGATTGTTACTAAAACACCAAACCACCCACTCGAGCTCCCTCCGCCACTGCTTTCACGCGACCATGATATCGATAGCTGCTCCGATCAAAAAGGACGGTTTGAATATTTCCCGCCAAACACTTCTCAGCAATGAGCTTCCCCACTTCATGCGCGCCAGCAATTGTATTAGCTGCCTTTCCGCCCTTTATTTCACGAAGATACGCCGAGAAAAGCGTTTTCCCGCTCGCATCGTCAATCGCCTGCACAGAAATCCCTCGAAGACTTCGAAATACCGAGAGACGGGGACATGTCGCGTTCCCGGATATGCGCGCACGAACTCGGTTCTTCCGGAGCGTTCGTCCACTTCTTTTTGTCAGTGATCCCTTCATATCCGTTCGTGATTAAGCGGCTGATTTCTTGCCTTCCTTTTTCAAGACGAGCTCTCCAACATATCGGAATCCTTTGCCCTTGTATGGTTCCACCGGCTTCAGCTTCTTTATCTCTGCCGCAAACTGCCCGACTGCCTGCTTATCTATGCCGGAAATCTCCAGCACATTGTTTTCGATTTTTGCAGAAATTCCCGCTGGAAGAGCAACTTCAACCGGATGCGAAAACCCAAGAGCGAAGACGAGTTTCTGTCCCTGAAGCGCCATGCGGTATCCAACGCCATTCAACTCCAACCGTTTCGAAAACCCAGCGGTCACACCAATAATCATATTGTGAATCAATCGAGCGGTTGTCCCCCAGAGCGCCGGTGCAATTTTTGAGTTGACGCGCTTTTCGATTAACACCTCCGAGCCCTCAATCTTGACTTTCACGTCATAGTGATGCGTCAAGGAAAGAGACCCTTTGGGACCCTTTGCCGTCACAATATTCCCCGAGAGTGTCGCTTCGACGCCCGATGGAATGGCGATGGGTTGTTTTCCAATTCTGCTCATAAACTTCATTGCTAGATAAAATCCTACAGGACTTCCACAATCTCGTACAGTCCCAAGGAAAAAGACTCTTCCATTACCACACCTGGCAGAGATACTCCCCTCCCAATCCGGAATGATAGGCTTCCGTTCCCGTCATCACGCCCTTTGAGGTTGAGACAATCGCCAAGCCAAAACCATTCTTTACTTTCCGGATATCCTCGTGTTTCACATACATTCTCTGTCCCCCGCGACTGACGCGACGAATCTCGCGAATAGCCGGATCAAGCTCCGTCGGAGAAACACGACGATACCGAAGTACAATATGAAGACTTTTGGCAGACCCTTTTCCAAGATCTTCCTCGGTCACCTTTTCCACAAATCCTTTGCGCTCAAGTATGGAGGCAATCGCCAGCTTCACTTTGGAAGAAGGAAGCGTGACGGACGCGTGCCCCGCTCGTTGCGCGTTCCGGATCCTTGTTAACATGTTTGCAATAGTATCCATAGAATTACCATGAAGATTTTCGAACACCCGGAATTTCCCCTTTACTTGCCAGCTCGCGGAAACAAATCCGACACAAATCAAATTTTCGGAGATACCCGTGCTTGCGCCCGCAGCGCCAACATCGTCGAACAATTCGGGTAGAAAATTTTGGTTGTTTCCGAGCTCTCGCTGCGGTCGATGTCTTCGCCATACAAATATATTCTTTTAATTGGTGTCGCGAAGCGGAAATCCAAGAGACTTCGCCAAAATCAAACCTTCATCCCGCGTCTTTGCTGTCGTCACAACGGTCACCTGGAGCCCAAAGGAAGTTTGCACCTTCTCCGGAACAATCTCCGGAAATACCGCATGTTCGCGAATTCCCATATTGAGATGTCCATTGCCATCTACAATTGAAGACGGAATCCCTTGGAAATCACGGACGCGCGGAAACGCTGTTTTCACAAGACGATCAAGAAAATCCCACATTCGATCTCCTCGAAGCGTCACTTTGACGCCAACCGCAAGCCCTTCTCGAATCTTGAATCCGGCAATAGCTTTCTTTGCCTGTGTCAAAATCGGTTTTTGTCCGGTAATGTCCGTCATTGAACGAACAATTTCCTCAACCCGTTGCTCCTCTTTGAGGAACTTCCCGATACCCGCGTTCACCACCACTTTCCGCACGCGCGCCACTGCCATCGGGTTGGATGCTCCAGAAGCAGCAAGCAAGGCCGGAACCGCACGGGTCCGATACACTTCTTTCAGCGGAATAGTGACGTCGACATGTTCCATAGAGGTAGAGGCAAACGGCTCAAATTCTTTCCTGTTTCATCTTCTCAATCTTGCTTGACTTAAGCGATAGGCTTACCGGCTCGTTTACTGATACGAATTTTCTCGCCGCCTTCCATTCGATATCCGATTCGTGTGAGCTTCCCCGTATGAGGACACACGAGCATCGCCTTAGATATCGAGAACGGCGCCGATATCTCAATTCGTTCACCCTTCTGACCTTCTTTTCGAGATTTAATATGTTTCTTTCGGATATTAACCCCCTCAACTACGATTTGTTCAAGACTCGGCACGGTGCGAGACACAGAACCGCGCTTCCCTTTATCTTTTCCGGCGATAACTTCGACTTCGTCTCCTTTCTTGAATTTCATAGGAATTGCTCAGGGGGGTGAAATATGCCTTACAAAACTTCCGGTGCCAAAGACACAATCTTGGCAAAACCACGATCACGAACCTCTCTAGCGATCGGCCCAAACACTCGAGAACCTTTCGGTTCCGTTCCTTCGAGAATCACTGCGGCGTTTTCATCAAATCGAATACAGGAGTTGTCGGAACGACGATAGGTATCTTTTTGGCGAACAATAACCGCTTTCACTTTATCACCTTTCTTTACCGTTCCTCTTGGTTGGGACGACTTTACCGAAGCAACGATAATATCGCCAAGTGCCGCATATCGACGCTTGCTCCCTCCAAGCACCTTGAAGCACTCGATCACGATTGCGCCGCTATTGTCCGCTACTTTCAGTTGTGTTTCTGCCTGGATCATAGGTCTGATTCTTCTGACTCGTCCGTCACGATCTCAAAATTTAAACGCTTATCTCCCGGAAGCAATCACTTCGTGCCGCTTGTGTCGGCTCACTGGCGGGCACTCGCGAAACTCCACCACATCCCCAATCGCATACTTCTTCTCCGGATCATGCACCTGGTATCGCCGTGTCGAGCGATACTTCTTCCGGTACTTCGGATGCGTCTTGAGCGTTTCCACAGAGACAACAATAGTCTTCTCCATTCGATCACTCACGACGGTACCGCGAAAAACTGGCGCTTTTGCCGATCGAGAGAGTGCGGGTTGTTGAAGTTCTTTCGTCATACCACATCAAACACAAGAAAATTATATCCGCTCACCAAGCACAGTCAGCAGCCGAGCAATTTCCCGACGAAGTCGACGGTGTTCCTGGTGATTTTTCACATCATGCTCCGCTATCCCAAATCGAACCACTCGAAGCGCTTCGCGACTCTCCAAAAGCACCGCCTCGATATCTTCTCGACTTTTTTCCCGTATTTCGGCAATTTTCATAATATTTCGTAGGAAGTCCTGAGTATACCTTTCTTTCTCAAAAAAATCAACCCCGCTTACTCGGAAACAACAAACTTTGTTTTAACAGAGAGCTTATAGGCCGCAAGCTTCATCGCCTTCTCGGCCACCTCCCGAGTCACCCCGTCTATTTCGAAGAGCACTCGACCAGCAAGCACCTTGGCGACAAAATGGTCAACCGCACCCTTTCCTTTTCCCATTGGCGTCTCGTCACCCTTTTTCGTCATCGGCTTATCGGGAAAAATTCGGATCCATACCTTCCCGCCACGCTGAATATAGCGCGTCATGGCACGACGAGCGGACTCAATCTGCCGAGCCGATATCAGCCCCGCTTCCGTCGCCTTGAGTCCGTAGGTTCCGAAACTCACCTGATTGCCAACATACGAAACACCTTCGACTTTGCCGCCGCGATGAATCTTCCGATGTTTGACTTTTTTTGGCATCAACATACGATTCTCGTTTCAATACTAATCACCCTTGAACTTCTCTCCTCGATACAGCCATACCTTCACACCGATAGCGCCGTAGGTTGTACGGGCCGTTGATGTGGCAAAGTCAATGTCGGCTCGAAGTGTATGAAGCGGAAGTGTTCCTCTTGAAAGCCACTCTTTCCGCGACATTTCCGCGCCACCCAACCGCCCGGACACTTCGATTTTTACCCCGCGAATGGCATGGCTTTTCTCTACCTGATCCAGTGTTCCCTTGAGAACACGTCGAAACGGCAATCGTCGCTCAAGCTGTTCCGCCACTTGTCCCGCAACCAGCACGGCACTTTCTTCAAAATGTTTCACCTCTTGCACATCAAGCTTCAAGTCGATACGACGACCGGGAAAGAAACGGTGTTTGAGCGTTCGGGTAACATCCTCAATTCCCGTCCCGCCGCGACCAATCAAAACACCCGGACGAGCAGTCGCAATGATAAGACGGACCGTCCCAGAAGAGCGTTCTATTTCGACACTGGAAATTCCTGCCGATTTCCACTTCTCCATGATAAATTCTCGAATGAGAATATCCTCACGAAGGTGCTTTTGATAGAGTTTGCCACCGAACCACCGCGACTTCCACGAAGTCGTAATACCGATTCTCATGCCAACTGGATTTGCTTTATGTCCCATAAGATAAGAGGCTTCAAAACGGAGCTAGACCGATTTTCTATGAAAAATAGACCGGGATGAGCGCGCACTCGACTTCTTTATAGTTCCAGAATGGTGCTCATTGGAAAATGATTTCGTCTTGGCTGTTTTTTCTTGCACTGCATCGGATTCATTTTTCTCTTGTTTCATATGATCCGATTTCTTCACCGGTGCAGATGCTCGGAGTTCCGGATCCACTTCCCTGAGAACAATACGCACTCGGGACATGCGCTTCCAGATCGGCGTTGCCCGTCCCTGTGCGCGAGGCATCCATCGCTTGAGTTTTCGACCCTCTCCAACTGTCACATTCGAAACAATCAGATTTTCCGGAACCGCCTGAAAATTGTGCTGCGCATTCGCCACAGCACTTGCCAACAGCTTCTCAAGCGGAAGCGCTGCTCGTCGAAGCTCGCGATCAAGTTGAACGCCTGCCTCCCGTACAGAAAGACCCTTGAGCATTTTTGCCACCATGAGAACTTTCCGAGGAGAGATACGCAAATTGTTGAGATGTGCTTCTATGTTCATAGTCTTATTTCTTCTTTCCGCCAGATGAAGCACCTGCAGATGCTCCAGCATCCTTCTGTTTAGAGGCCGTCTCGATTTCTTTCTGCATTTTCCCGCCATGACGCGTGAACTTGCGCGTGAACGAGAATTCTCCCAAACGATGTCCCACCATATCTTCCGTCACATACACCTGCGGAAATTCTTTTCCGTTGTGAACACCAAATGTCACACCGATCATTTCCGGAGTAATAACGCATGCCCGCGACCATGTCTTTATGGGACTGGTATCGCCCGGCTTTCGATTTCTCACTTTCTGGAGAACTCGTTCGTCGATATAGGGACCTTTTTTGAGACTTCGAGACATAGAGGACACTCTAAATTATCAGCTTCTATTCACTCTTTGAGAAACATTATCGCTTCTTCGCTCGGCGCTTTACGATATACTGATCGCTCAATCGTCGCTTCCGGCGAGTCTTCTTGCCAAGCGCCGGCTTGCCCCATGGAGTCTTCGGGTGCTTGAGACCAATTCCCTGCCGTCCCTCACCTCCACCATGCGGATGATCAACCGGGTTCATCGCCGAACCTCGAACAGCTGGACGCTTTCCCTTCCAACGGTTCCGTCCCGCCTTACCAATCTTCTCCGCACTGTGCTCGAAATTGCTTACTCCGCCCACGGTAGCATAACATTCGACATTCACCAAACGGATTTCCCCGGAAGAAAGCCGTATCCGAGCCATGCCGCTGTCTATCGACATGAGAGATGCGCTCGATCCGGCACTCCGCACCATCTGTCCGCCTTTCCCCGGAAAGAGCTCGATATTCGAAATAGTCGTACTCGCGGGAATATTTTTCAGAGGAAGACTGTTACCAGTCGCAACCGGAGCGTCCGGTCCGGCAAGCAGTTTCTGCCCCACTGCAACACCGGCTGCCGCCAGAACATATGCCTTGGCACCATTCTCATAGTGAAGAAGCGCTATCAGTGCAGAGCGATTGGGATCTTTCTCAACGGAAACAACCGTCGCCGGTACGCCCCGCTGTGCTGTCTGTGCGAAATCAACCAGTCGATAGCGACGCTTATGTCCACCCCCCTTGTGACGAACCGAGATCTTCCCGTGTGAACGCCCGGATTTCTTTGCAAGCGAAGTCGTCAATGACTTCTCAGGACGAACCGTCCCGTGAGTCATATTCTCCGGCTTTACCAGGGACATATTCCGCCGCCCCGCCGTATTTTTTCTATAAACATGAATGGCCATACGAATAGTTTCAGTGGTCCGATATTGCTAGACTCCTTTGAATAATTCAATGCTTTCCCCTTTCTTCAGGGTTACCACCGCCTTCTTGATGGCAGACTTCCACCCGATAGAACGACCGAACACGCGGCGCTTTCTCGGTATATTCACCATATTCACCGCCGTAACCGAAACGCCATACACACTCTCAACTGATTGCTTCACTGACTGCTTCGTCGCCGACGGCGCCACCTGAAAGACATACTTCCCAAGCGAAATCGAGAAATGCGACTTCTCAGTCATGCGAGGGCGAAGGAGCACCCTGGCGGCAACTGCATTCGGAACAGATTTTTTCTTCTTCTCTGAAGTCATAGCTATTATGAAACGGTTTCGATACAGCGTTTTTCAAGATCAGCAAGAGCACCTACGCTCAAAAAGAGCATCTGGTGATCCAAGAGATCCTTTGCATTGAGCGTGTGAATTGGCAACGGCGAGACCTTCGAAATATTGCGAGTCGCTCGATCGATCCCGATTTCTCCCTGAGAAAACGCCAGCACGGTACTCTTGCCCGATAGAGCAAGCGCCGAAAACGCGGCAGCTATCTGCTTTGTCTTCCATTCCGCAAGCAGCACCGAATCAACAATTTTCAGGGAGCCATTGCGAACCTTTTCACTCAGAGCAATTCGCATCGCCTTCTGACGAACTTTTCGGTTCACCTTTTTGGAAAAATTTCGATCTTTCTTCGGTCCGAAAACGATACCTCCTTTTCTCCATAACGGACTTCGAACACTTCCGGCTCGCGCACGACCTGTGTGCTTCTGCTTCCACGGCTTCTTTCCCGATCCCTTTCGTTCGCCGCGTCCTTTGGTGTGCGCATAGACACCTCGCTCATTTGCGGACAGAGAGACATATACTTCATGAAGCAACACATCGTTTTTCGGCACAGCAAAGACGCGTTCATCAAGCTCGACCGAGCTCACTTCTTTCCCTTCAAGGTTGTAGACTGGGAGTGTTGTCATAATAAGATTCGCATGCAACTCATTGCTCAAACCAATTCTTCTTGATATCTACTTCGCCGATCGAATTTCGACAATACTTCCGACACTTCCGGGTACCGCACCGCGAAGCCCAATCAATCGTCGCTCCGGATCCACATAAGAAACCGAGAGATTCCTCGTCGTCGCCCGAACACCGCCCATATGCCCCGCCATGCGCATTCCCTTAATAACATGCTGCGGAAATGTTGCTCCGATGGATCCATGCGCGCGAAGGTCGTGCTTATGACCATGCGTTTTCGGCGCCCCCTTGAATCCATGACGCTTCACAACACCCTGGAAACCCTTTGCCTTTGTGATACCGGAAACCGAAACGCACTCTCCGACAACAAACACTTCCATTGGGAGCGACGCTCCAACCGGCAGCGATTCCACAAGAGCCGACGACTCTGCTTCAGAGAGTTTCGTATCAAGACGGAATTCCCGCCGGACATGCTTTCGATGAGTCTTCGGTGTTTCCACCTGAATTGCCACATACCCATCTCGCTTCAATTCGCGAGACAGCGTCACGGTATTCTCGCCGCATTCGATAAGCGTAACATTCCGCGCTCCTTTTTCAGGATCGTGAATCGTCGTCATGCCAAGTTTTTTCCCGAGAAGAAATTTCATAGAGAGCAGAAAGACAGTGAATTTTCGGGGAGTATCCCCAAGGCAACAAAAAAACCGGTCAAAAGCCAGTCCCATATCACAAGCAAATGCTTGTTTCGGTCCCGCTGAGTATCCATTCTCTCCATCCGTTTCTTCCCCGAGAGTCGGACTTGAACGAGTTTTCTATTTTTCGAGCACCCAAGAGAGCATTCGAAATTTCGGAACATGGAAATGCGCCGAATTTTCGAGAGCCCTTATTACATCTTTATCTCGATATCCACTCCTGCTGGAAGATCAAGATTAGTCAAATGATCGATAGTTTTTGCTGTCGGCTCAAGGATATCCACTACCCGCTTATGAACACGCATTTCGTATTGATCGCGCGCATTTTTGTGCACAAAAGAAGATCGATTCACAGTCACCCGATGCGTTTCTGTCGGCAGAGGCACCGGACCGGCAACTCGAGCTCCCGTTCGCTCCGCCGTCTCAACAATCTTCCGAGCCGTCTGATCAATCACTTTGTGATCGTACGCCTTAATCTTGATTCTCACTCGATTGAGTGCTCCAACCGGTTCCGACTTCTTCATGTAAGAGGAGTACCGAAATTAAACCTTTCCCGAAACTATTCCTTGCACAACCTGCCCTTGAAAATACGTGCTTCGGGAAACAGTGGCAAGCTGGAGAGAACTCTTCAGCTTGCGCTCTTTCTCGAAAATCTACTTGATAATAGAAGTTGCCACACCGGCACCAACCGTCCGTCCGCCTTCGCGGATAGCGAACCGCATTCCTTCTTCCATAGCAACCGGCGCCAGAAGCTTTACCTTGAGCTTCACAGTATCACCAGGCATGACCATTTCGGAGCCTTCCGGGAGCGTGACATCACCAGTCACGTCGGTTGTTCGAATGTAGAACTGCGGCTTGTATCCCTTGAAGAACGGGGTGTGTCGACCACCTTCTTCTTTAGTCAAGACATACACCTCGCTCTCAAACTCCGTATGCGGGGTAATAGAACCCGGCTTTGCCAAAACCTGCCCGCGCTCGACATCTTCCTTCTTGATGCCTCGCAGGAGAATCCCGGCGTTATCGCCAGCGTTTCCACTGTCGAGTGATTTGTTGAACATTTCAATACCCGTTACCACTGTCTTCACCGTCGGACGGATTCCAACGATTTCAACTTCCTCATTAATCTTGACCGATCCACGTTCGATACGACCAGTCACCACGGTACCGCGACCCTCAATAGAGAAGATGTCTTCAATCGGCATAAGAAGCGGCTTGTCCGTTTCACGAGCCGGTTCCGGGATCTTAGTATCAAGCGCCTCTACAAGATCAAGAATCGGCTTCGCATCGGCATCATCAGCGGACTTCGTATCAAGTGCTTTGAGCGCGCTTCCGCGAATGACCACGGCATTGTCCCCGTCGAATTCGTACTTCGAGAGCAATTCGCGAACTTCCGCCTCGACGAGATCGACAAGTTCCGGATCATCCACCATGTCTACTTTGTTCAAGAAGACCACGATAGCCGGAACATTCACATAGCGCGCAAGAAGAATATGCTCGCGAGTCTGCGGCATAGGACCATCGGTGGCAGATACCACGAGGATCGCGCCGTCCATCTGAGCAGCGCCGGTAATCATGTTCTTGATATAGTCGGCGTGCCCCGGACAGTCGACGTGTGCATAATGGCGAACATTGGACTCATATTCACAGTGCGATGTGGCAATCGTAATACCGCGCGCCTTTTCCTCGGGAGCATTGTCAATTTCATTGACACCCCGCTCCTTTGCAAAGCCCTTCAAACTCAGAACATGCAAAAGCGCCGCGGTAAGAGTGGTCTTTCCGTGGTCGACGTGACCGATAGTTCCGACATTCACATGCGGCTTGTCCCGCTTGAATTGCTCCGCCATACGATTTGTCCCGGAAAGTTTTGCGTATCCATACTCCCCTCGAATCCCCTTGCGAAGACTTTGAGACGAGACAGGTAGAACGCGGAAACTTCCTCTACAGGAGAATTAACAGTTTACGCAAACATTACTTTTTGAGTGTACCATATCCCTTTCAAAAAGAAAGAGAAATACTCGGAACCCCGAGCGCTTTCCAGAGTCTAGCAACTGCATTTTCTTTTGTCAAGCATCGTAAGAAGTGCTCACTCAAAACAAATCTCTGCACACCAAACACGCCCTACGCCTCGCCTCCGTCTTTCGCCTTTTCGATAATAGCAGCCTCGATCCCTTGTGCAATATCGGCATGTTCCTTGAGGAAACTCCGAGCAACTTCTCGTCCGACACCGAGCTTCTCGTTGCCAAACAAGAAAGAGTTCCCGCTCTTCTTCACCACCTCGTACAATAGTCCTGTATCAAGAAGGTCTCCTTCTCGAGAGATACCTTCATTGTACATAATGTCGAACTCCGCTTTGCGAAATGGCGGCGCCACTTTATTCTTCACAATCTTCACATTCACGCGATTTCCAACCACATTGTCACCCTTTTTGATTTGCGCGGCGCGGCGCACTTCGATCCGGACGGACGAATAAAATTTAAGCGCCTGCCCACCGGTCGTCGTCTCCGGATTCCCGAACATGACGCCGATTTTCATGCGAATTTGATTGATAAACACCACGATGGTATTGGAGCGCGAAATAATCGCGGTGAGCTTCCGAAGTGCCTGCGACATAAGCCGCGCCTGACGTCCGACATGCTGATCTCCCATCTCGCCTTCGATTTCCGCCTTGGGCACAAGCGCCGCCACCGAGTCGACGACGATAATATCCACCGCGTTTGACCGCACGAGAGTTTCCACAATATCAAGCGCCTGCTCGCCGGTATCCGGCTGAGAGATGAGAAGTTCGTCAACATTCACCCCGATTCGTTTGGCATATTCCGGATCGAGCGCATGCTCGGCATCCACAAACGCCGCTGATCCGCCCGCCTTTTGTGCGTTTGCTACAATATGGAGCGTGAGCGTCGTCTTTCCGGACGATTCCGGTCCATAGATCTCGACAATGCGCCCTCGCGGCACGCCGCCAATGCCAAGCGCGAGATCGAGCGATACCGATCCGGTTGGAATCGCTTCAACGTCAACTTTCTTCACATCGCCCAACTTCATGATCATTCCGTCGCCGAACTTCTCCCGAATCTCGTCCATGACTGCATTCAGGTTTTTCTTACCCGCCTTCTCAATAGTCTTCGCCACTTTCTCTGTTTTTTCTTTCCCTTTAAACATAGGTATTACCCATTAATGAATGAAAACTCGACATGGAAGTTCTCAACAATATCATTCTTGTTTTTCCGGCGCAAGCGAGAACTCGATACCGATAACCGTCCCAGATTTCCCGGAGAGTGGCTTTGCTTCGCCACCGTCCCAGATCGCAAGCGTCCCCGCTCCGGAAGTGGAATCCACTGTACAGCTCTTTTCGCACTCGAATTCTTTGGTCGCGCCCGCCACAAGGTCTCCCTGGTAGAGCTCGCGTCCATCGGAGCGAACCAGAACCGAAACCGGTTTTTTCTCGATCGTCGAAAGAATAAGTTTGGGCACATGCGGCGACTCGGGCAAAGACGCCGGTACATTCTCCGGAACGTCATAGTCTGCCAACACTGAGACCGTTTCCACCCGCTCCTTCTCAAAGCGATTCACCACCTTCACAGTCACCGTATTCACTCCCGGCTGAAGACGCACTCGCTCATGAAATTCCCCCGATTCGTCCACAAATACCGGCTGATCATTCAGAAAAAGTTTCGCATCCCGATCTGTTTTCCCCACTACCACACTCTCGTCACTCGACACTGTCTGTCCATTCGACGGCTCCAAGAGCACCAAGTAGGGCTCCGAGACAAATGTCCGGTACTCTCGATACAAATAGAAGGCGATGCCAAACACACACACGGCGACCACACCTCCAATCATCACCTTCGGCGTTACCACGAAGAACGAGAATTTTCGAGAGGGCTTGGCAGTTGCAGAGAGCGCCTTCTCCGGTTCTTTGCCGAGATTCTTGGCAATGCTCCGCTCCCGCTCATAGAGGCGAACCAGCGCCTTGGGATCAACACCGAGAAACCGCGCATAACTCCGCAAAAATCCGCGGATATACACATCCGCCGGCAACTTCGCATACTCACCACGCTCAAGATACTCGAGATATTCCCGTCGAACACCCGTCTCGCGAGCCACGTCCGCAAGATCCACCCGATACTCCGCACGTATTTTTTGAAGCTTCTCGCCGAGCGTCAGCGACCCGACTTTCTTGCGAGTAAATCCATTCCCAAGCATACCCGTACAACATGATCCTCGCCCGAAAGCGAGTCTCTAAAAGACAAAAAGAAGCGTACAATCATTCTCGACGCTCCACAATGAATTGTCAAATTCTTTTCCTGGGAAGATTTCACCCTTTTGTCTCCTGAACTTCATCCAGCCAAGCACAAGCCATCCTCAGTCAGGCCCTCTCGTATCATCTCTCCGCCAGCACACTCAAAGTACCTTCAAGAATCTCCTTTCGGAGAGACGGGTCAGACACATTCCGCGATAACTGTTTTAGAGCATTCTCCCTCCCGTCACCGGTCGCCAGAACCACTTGACCATCGTCATTCGTGCGTATCGGCATAAAGACATACTCCAGATTTTTACGAGAAGAATCAATACCAAGAAGTATTCCCAGACATGTTTCTCTCGACCACCGGCAATCGTAACGCGCACTGCCTAAGGAAGGAAAGATAAGCCTCCCGCGATAAACCTCTGCCGATTCGATCGAGTCCTGATCTTTCCCGATCACCAGATCGGCTCCTGCATCAACATACGTCTGTGCAATATCGAGGGAGAAGGATGAACTCCCCCACAGAACAATGACGCTGTCACTCTCTTTCCTTGCAATACCTATCTTCTCCACAAAATCTTCCGAGCTTTGACTTTCGATATCCGCATCAACAAAAGCTATTCGATTCCCATCTATTACCCGAACAGAGAACGGATCATCTGAATGTACAACCGGTTCGACATCGGACATCATCTCTTCCGAAGTCGAATGAAACACGCCGATATTCATTTTTCCATCCTCTTCGAAAATATCTCCGTCTTGTGCCATAAATATTCGACGCGCCTGTTCATTCATTTGCCATGGGAGCACCCTGCCCGAAAAAAGTAATCTCGCAGAATCATCGCCATTCTTTGGAGATGATTCCTCCGAAGAAAAATACCCTGTTATATGGCTTGTCTCACTGCCGACAATATTTGACCCAAGCATTGATAGAGAACCTGACCGCGAAAGCAGTTGGAAATTCGAAGCGTTCCGCAGTGAGGCATATTCCATAGCAACACGAAGACACGCCGAGCAATCGACATCCAATGCATCAACACGAGACAGATCATTACGGGAAAGCACCTCTATCGCTTCAGCATCATGGAACTGTGAAAAATTCCAATCAAGATAGTGCGAAAAATCAGCCGACACCACGAGAAGCGTCTGCGCGTCGGAAAGCATATTCAGACGATCAGCCAAGGCGTCGGCCTCTTCGTGCGGAAGACCATCGCGCAACGCAAGAGGTATCACAGCAGCGCGAGGGAAGTATTTCTTTATGAACGGAAAAATATTCCGAACGCCGTGTTCGCGGTCGAGGATGGTGTCACCAACAAAAATGCTATCACGAAGCCCTCGTAAAGCGTCTGCATCGGCATTCAGTATTCCCGAGAGGGTTTCCCAATCTCGGCTGGCGCCAACAATCCAATCCCTTCCCACCTCAAAATGATTCGGACTCAACAGCACGACTCGATCGACAGCATCGCCATCAATCTTCTTTCTCACCGCTTGAAAAGCAGCATCTATAAAAGGAGCTGCCACCAAATGATGCGGCACAATCAAGACAGACACCGGCGCAAAATCATAACCGGTTGTCACTTTTTTCGAAGGATGATCCAATGACTCGCCCACCTGAAAATCTGCAAAAGTTGAAACAAGAAGAACGCCACTCAGCAGAAAAAACCCGATGATCAATACATAATGCCGCCATCCGCCCATAGCGTTATTTCTTTCCCAGCCTGCCTCCCCACTCGACCACGGTGAATCCCCTTCGCTCCGGCGTATGAAGCGAAAATCCCGAAACATTTTCCCACTGATCCAATCCTCGGAAATCCATCATGACCCGAATGACCGTATCCGGAGTCGGCGTCACAACAAGCGGAGCAATTCGATCAATCTCTTTCTGCGCAAGAAATGTCACAAAATAATACGGCTTCTCAATCGCTTCCATACGAGGAATCCAGAATTCCTTGAAGTCAGCCGATTCTTTTGCAGAGAGACCGGTCTGCAACAACTTCTCATCGAAAAATTCCGAGAGATCCTTTCGAGATGTCACGAACCCTTTTTCCGGAGTCTGGTAAAGAGCATCACTCCCTCCTTCCCAAAAGAGATACGGGTACGTTTTCCCGTCAGCATAATTGAGAAGCGTCCCATCCGGCCGAGCCCGCACGTTCCAACCGTCTCCGTAAGATGGCTCCGAGACAGAGACTCCCTCACTCGGAAAAACGCGAACCGATACGTCTAGCGTGTTTTCCGGATACAGATACACAACCGGCTTCCCGCATTCCGCAAGCTCCATAGTCTCCGTATTGTAGAATGCCAACAATCGACCGACGGGATCAACCCAAAATACTATCGGGTGCTTCGACAAAAACGTTTCCCACTCCGACGCAGTATCAGTGTCCGCAGTCGTTATCGCTGCGCCGGAAGAAGCGCCCTGCCACTTCCTACGCATCTCCAATGAAGGGAGATATGTGTCGTTGAAATATTTTTTCAGGGACGGATGAGATTCTCGATATCCATACAAAGTATCTCCCTTGTCCGTTTTTCCGATAACCGTCAAATCGTTTTTGATGCTCACCGTTCCCGTTCCATCATAGGCATACGATCCCGTACCGCATCCGCTCGGATACTCCTCGTAGCTCGTCTCATTCCGAGACCCGTCGCTCCAGGTCGCCTCAAGCATTCCGTCACGATCGAACTTATCAAAGATATCCCACTTCAACCGATACGACATCATAATGCCATCCGGTCTCTTGACGTAAAAACCTCCGATAACCACGGGGCTATAATATTTCTTTTTCCTAGTGTAAACATAGTTTCCATTCGCGTCTTTCTTGTACGTTTCTGCCTTACTATCATACACCGTGCTACGGTCAATAAAGCTATTCAATTCCGTACGATCATCATTCTTTACGGGAGCAACCGTCATCCAGACTTTCCCAAGATCAGGGTGCGTAAAAACCGACTTCAGATTGTGTTCCGAAAAGAATGCCTCGGGAGAATACTTGTCACGCACGAATACTTCCCGATCGTTCTCTCCTTGAAATTCCAAACCGTATCCGGCAATATCTTCGATTCTCGTCTCAAAATTAACCTGCTCGTCGGGAGCTTTAATTTCCATGACGTTCTTCACTGACTCATCCCCGGCACTCGCCTCCGCAGAATTTATCGGGGGAGTTACTCCGGCTTCACCATTGGGAACATCGGCATTGGGAAGTCGAACAACGCCGCTCGCACCACGCAAATAATGCATAATCTCCGGCGCGCTATTTCGAGGATAGCCATCCGAGAATATCCACGAAGCAACCACGATTACGTCCGACCCTGCGTATTTTCCTTTTGTCACCGTTCCCACCTTGACATACCGCACGCCGCCGGAATATCCGCCATCGCTCTCATATGTTCCCAGATACACCTCCTTGTCGGTCCATCCCAAATCGCCCATATCCAAAGGATCCTGCCATTGAACAGTGCCCTTTCGAATATCATTCTCGGAAAATTCCGAAAACACTTTCGGCTCCGGAACTGTCGGCTTAACAGGCAGATCAACTGGCGCTGCAGCATTTTGCTTTTCAACTTCCGTATGAGAAACCTCTGCTGGTGAAGGTGAAGCTAGCAATGATCCTGGCGGTATCGAATCGAATGGACGGAAGAGTATCGAATGCGCCGCAAGCATCCATGCCACAACAAATATCCCAACCGGCAATGTCACAAGCAACACCGGAGCTATTTTTTTGATAGACATACCGTCTCTTTAATAATCTCTCGAACATTTTCGATTCCATTGTATATCCAAATGCACCATCTTCACAGTGAACACACAATAATAACAGTTGATTCTTTCCAGGATATAACACAGTAATGCCCCCTACGCATAGGGAGCATCGGGAAATCAAAAACACCACGCAGATATACATTCAAAACAACACTTTCATTTCCATTTAGCGTTTCTCCAAAAAAACTACTTCAGCTTTGACGGCATGTTTTTCAGGATGGTGTCGAATTTCGATTCTCTCTCCGCGAAGCGAAGTGGCTTCACGCGCTCGACGAGTATTTCCGAAGGCGTCGGTTCTTGTTGCAGGAGCGTCATGACTTCGTCGATAAACGCATCGAGCGGCATGTATTCTTCGTTCTCGCTCTGCCCGGGATTGAGATCGGTTCTCACGCCGGGCGGCGCGATCTCGATCACTTCGATCTGTCCCTCCAACTGACAGCGAAGCGACTGTGTATACGAGTGGAGCGCCGCCTTGCTCGCCGAATAGGTCGGCGAAATCGGGAGCGGCACAAACGCCAATCCAGAAGAAACATTCACTATCACTGAGTCCTTCACAGAGTGCAGATGCTCAATGAACGCATTGATGAGTCGGATCGGTCCCAGCAGATTGGTATCGATCACCTTCTCCGCATGATCCATATTGCGCCGCGCCGTTATGTCTTCGAACCCCATGATACCGGCATTGTTCACGAGCATATTCATCTCGGGGTGTTTCTCCACAATCGTCTTCGCAAACGCCTCGATACTTCCTTCGCTCGTCATATCGAGTTCATACGCATACACATTGTCCAAGTCTCCGATCGTTTCGCGCAGATTCTCCATATTCCGCCCGGCAACGATCACCGTATTCCCGGCCGCCTGCCACCGCCTTGCCAATGCTCGCCCAATCCCCGATCCCCCGCCCGTAACTACGATTGTGTTGTGAGAGTGTTTCATAAGGTGAGATTATTATTTGTAACAGAAACCTATGTAATAAGTTTTCTGGGTATTTTAACACAAGAGCACATCATTGAAAAAAACAGCCCGTCTTCTTCTTGCGAAGAGAGACGGGCTTATTTCAGAAGTTACGAGCGAAATCGTTTCGCGCCAATCCACGGATCACCATTCGCAAGCGGATAACTATGGAAAAGTCGCGCACTTAGAACATCGCACACATGAACAAGTGCTCCAATTTCCCCCATACACCGATGAGATGCTGAATGATCTTCGATTTCCCCTTCTGCGAAATCCAGTCCGTTTTGCTGCACAGGGGTAAGGACGATTCCAGCCACATAAATCTTATCCGCCCGGAATTTCTTCTGTTCAGCCTTTGTCCTTACGCCGCTCCTATACCGCAAACTTCCGTCTTCATCCATCTCATACTTCCAGGGCTTCTCGAGATCGTGCAGGAAGAGCACGAGAAGAAGATCAGAAAGAGAAAATGGCAAAGGTCGACTCGTTTTTTTCTTCAGTGTCGTATAGAGCCATACTCCCAAATTCATTATCTCTGTCAGATGGTCTATATATCCACCGCGCCAACACTGGTGATTCGCGCTTGATCCGGGAGTTGATTCAAAAAGTTTTCGATTCTCCCAAAGGAGCACTTTGCAAGGAAGCTGATACTTTTCGTCGAGCAAATCGAGCAGCTCATCAATTGAACGATACGTCCAAAAGAAGTAGTCTGTGATTCCAAAAAATTCCAACACGCCCAACACAAATTTTCTCATTACAATAAACCTCTCTCGTATGTGGCAATTACCACGCAAATTTCCTAGTAAAGAACTCTATCCTCCTTGGCGGAAGGGGTGGGATTCGAACCCACGGTACCGTTGCCGGCACAACAGTTTTCGAGACTGTCCTATTCGACCACTCTAGCACCCTTCCAAAATACTTTATATGAACCAACGAAGCGCAGCCTTTACCTCCCTTCTTGTCGCTTCCGAATCTTTGCGATTTTTGTTTCCAACGCCTTTGGAACATCAACATTCAGTGTAACCGCAAGAAGCATGGTCACAATAAGGACATCAGCTATCTCTTCCGAAATTGTCAATTGCGCGTTGTGTCCAAGCTTTTCTTGGCGTTGATCCCCTTGAAGAGACAGGATGGCATCAGCAAGTTCTCCAGTTTCCTCGGAGAGCTTTACCATTCGAGCAAGCACTCGAGATCGCTCATTGTCACCATGTGGATCTCGAGTACGAAAGTATTCGTTCTGCTCATTGATAAATTCAAGCAGCACTTTCAATGTCATATATTTACCCAATCTCCCGCACGCCAACCAGTTGGAGCTGGTCGCTCTTTCGGTGGCGGCCGAGACAGAGAACGGCGCGCTCGCCCTTCTTCACCTTGCCTTCGGCGAGGAGTTTCTCGATGAGGCGGTCGATAATGCCGTCGAGTTGAGTATTATCCGCAAAAAGCGTCGCGTCAACTCCCCAGAAGAGCGCCATGCGATTCCACGCCTTCTGATTGTTCGTCGCCACAAAGAGCCGCGAATCCGGGCGGAAATGCGACATGAGCCGCGCCGTGAAGCCACTCTCGCTCATGAGGAGAATAATTTCGGCATCATAGCTCTTGGCAAGCTCATAGACACTTCGCACCATAGTCGCATATTCGGAGCGAAGATTCATGCCGATTGTCTGATACACATTGTCGAAGGGCGACTCTTCAGTGCTCGCGATGATTTCACTCATGGTGCGAATCGTCTCGACCGGATACTTCCCCATCGCCGATTCCTCCGAGAGCATCACGGCGTCCGCATGGTCGATCACGGCATTCGTCACATCGCTCACTTCAGCGCGAGTCGGGCGCGGATTCTCCGTCATAGACTTCATCATCTGCGTCGCCACAATAACCGGTCGCACCGCTGAGAGACTCACCGCAATAATCTCCTTCTGCAGAATCGCCACGCGCGTCTCAGGAAGTTCGATGCCGAGGTCGCCCCGTGCCACCATCACTGCATCCGCCTCATGCACGATCTCGTTCAAATTTTTGACCGCCTCTTTTCGCTCTATCTTGACCACAATTTTAGGCAATGCCGATTCCGCAATACCACCCTCCGCCATAACAGCGCGCGTGGAACGAATGTCTTCCGCACTCCCAACAAACGAGAGCCCAATATAATCAACATTATGATCTACCATGAAATGAAGATCTCGAATATCCTTCTCGGTAATAACCGAAAGTCGGAGTTTCGAATCCGGCAAATTCACCCCCTTATGATTCTTCACCTCGCCGTCATTGATCGCTTCGAGTTCGAGAACAGCTCCCTCTTTCTTCATGACGCGGAATTGCAGAAGTCCGTCTTCCAAGAGAATCAAATCATCGACACTGATGTCGTGCACGATATTCGGCTGATCGAGAAAGAACCAATGTCCGCGCGTCTTCGGAAATTCCGCCTCATTTGAAATATCGCCCACAAACACCGCATCGCCCTTCGCCACATGAAACGGCGCGTCTATTTTCGTCCGAATGCGCGGACCCTGAATATCAGCAAGAATCGCAATCGGTCGCTTCAACTCTTCTGACACTTCGCGCACACGGTTGATCACCATCTCATGCCACTCGTGCTCCCCATGGGAAAAGTTGAGTCGCACCACATTCATTCCCGCCTCTGCCATTTCGCGCAGCTTTTCTTTCGATTCCGATGCCGGCCCGATCGTTGCCACGATTTTCGTATTCTTTTTCATACTGTTTTTGTTGAGAATGTGTAAAAATTTCAAATCAATGAAGCCAGCAGAGCATTTCTAGAAAAATTGTTTTTTGCGGCTTTCCTGTCCGCATTGCTACACAGAGCGCTACGGGCGGACATACAAAGCGCAAGACAAGCAGGAAATAATTTTTCCGGAAAAGCGACATCTGGCATGGTCTTAGAGTGTGTCTAAAAAGGCTGTTTTTCCGAAAGAAATTCTTTTTTGTTTGTCTTACACTTCGTACGAAAGCCGCAAAAAAAGAATTTCTTTCGGAAAAGCGGTTACATTGTGCAGTTTTGTAGAGCTCTTAGACACCTTCTTAGAGATTCAAAGTATTCCCTGGAAGGCAGTCCAAACCACCCGAAATATCCTATCAGGAAAGTTCGCGGAAGGCAAAAGAAAAAAGGTTCGCACCTTTTTCCCTTCCGTCCCTTTGACAATCACAGACCAAAAAGCACACGCCGCCTGAGCGTCTCAGGGAACCTAAATATTGATTTTCTTTGCCAGGTCGCCAATAATCGGCGCCTCCCACTTTTCACCCTGGAGCGCTTTCACAATCGCATACACGTCAAAGAGCGCAACTACAACCCAGAGGAGCCACCCGAAAATCGGCACCCAGAAAATCGCCCACCCGATCATCCATACCACAAAGAACGCCAGTCCTTGCTTAGCATGAAACTGACAAAACACGCTCTCCCGCTTCAGAAAGAGCGGGATGAAAAAGAGCGGTCCAAGATAGCTGAGCGCTGCCACCACCTTATTCTCCTCAACATCTTTGTCTGTCTTCGGTGCTTCGGCACCCTCATGCACCGCTTCCCACGCTTTTGCATTTTCCTCTTTTTTCTCTGTTGCTTCGTCCATACTAAAGGGCGTTAATGTAAATGTTTACACTTCTCCTCTCGAAATAATTGCTCATGCGCCATTCAAGAGCCTACACCCAAGTGTACCACCAAAAGAAAATTATTACACCTTCATGCCGCGAAGCGCGGCGATACGGTCTTCCATCGGCGGATGCGTCATAAAAAGGCTCATCACCTTCTTTCCCTTGAAGGGATTGGCAATATAGAGGTGCGCCGTCGCACGATTCGCCGCTTCCAGCGGTTCCGCATCGCCCGAAATCTTCTCGAGCGCTCGGGCGAGCCCTTCAGGATAGCGGGTAAGGAGCGCGCCCGACGCATCGGCCAAAAACTCTCGCTTCCGAGAAATGGCAAGTTGCATAAGCATCGCCGCGATCGGCGCAAGAATAGACAGAACAATCGCAAGAATCATAAAGACAAATTGCAACTGCCCGCTCTCACGATCATCGCTCCGACGCCCGAAGAACGCCCAGTGTCGAAACCAATCCGCAAGGAGCGTCACGAACCCCACCATCACCACAACCACGGTTGAGAGAAGAATATCGCGGTTTCCGATATGTGAAAGCTCATGCGCAATCACACCTTCGAGCTCTATTTTTTCGAGTCGGTTGATGATGCCCGTCGTAAGACAGATAACGCCGTGCTTCGCGTCGCGTCCGGTCGCGAAGGCGTTCATGGCAGTGTCTTCGATAATGTAAATTTTCGGTGTCGGAAGCCCAGCCGTGATGCAAAGATTCTCCACCAGTCGGTAGATCTCACGCCCGCTCTCGTGCGTCACTTCCTTAGCACCACTCATCGCCAGCACGATCTTGTCGCTCCACCAATATGACCCGAAGCTCATAAGAATCGAGAAGATCACCGCCCCATACAAAATCCCACTCGACTGCATCGCTCCTGCAAACACATACCCCACCCCGATCACAAACACCAAAAACCCCGTAATATACACCCAGGTGAGTCGCGTATTTTTGTCGTAACTAGTGTAGAGCGTTGCCATACGTTCTGATTGTTCGGCGTATCAGCTTTCAGCCTCTTGTCATTTCGACCGAAGCGGAGAAATCCCAATGCTCGTCAAAGAGACCAATCAACCTATAAGATAAGAAACGATCTCGAATCACTGTGACATCCCGAGATCCCTCGACTTCGCTCGAGATGACAGAAAATACAACAAGCAAAACAAGCAAAAAGGGTGGAAAACTAAAACTCCACTTTCACCGGTTGCTTCGCCGCTTCTTCGTCGAGTTCGAAGAATTCGCGTTTGGTGAACGTGAACATATTCGCGATGATATTGGTCGGGACGGTTTCTATCTTGGTATTGTATTCCATAACGACGCCATTGTAGAAGCGGCGCGATGCCTGGATCTTGTTCTCCGTATCGGAGAGCTCGCGCTGAAGTTCGAGAAAGTTCTGATTCGCCTTGAGATCCGGATACGCTTCCGCAACCGCAAAGAGACTCTTCAAAGCGCCCGAGAGCACATTCTCCGCTTGTGCCTTCTCTGCCGTGCCACCCGCTTGCATCGCCTTGCTCCGCGCCTCGGTCACCTTCTCAAACACGCCCGACTCATGCGCGGCATAGCCCTTCACAGTCGAAACGAGGTTCGGAATGAGATCATACCGCCGCTTCAACTGCACATCAATATCGCTCCACGCCTCCCCGGCGCGATTCTTGAACGTTACCAAACCATTGTATGCTGCAATCCCCCACACCACGAGAACTAGCCCAATCCCCAAAAGAATATAGAGTGCCATAATGATACGAGCCGACACTTTCCGACGCATCCCGAAAAGCCCGCCTCAATTAAAGAAAAATCTCACTCCGACACCTTCACAGTAGCATGAAACCCCTCTCTTGAGAAGCTCCTGCCACAAACAGGATAAGCAGTGTATAATGGAAGAAGAATACGGAATTAAGAATCAAGAATGAGGCAATTATGCACAGAAGCACCAAACAAATGTTTTTTACCTACTCTTCCTCATCATTCCCACTTCTCTACGTTCTCTCATCTCCTCACCTTGTTCTCTATCTCTTCATTCCTCATTCTTAATTCCTTCTCTTTTTTCCTATGATTCGCAATGAAATTATGTTGTTTCTCGTTCCGATCCTTGTCGTCATAATCACCGAGGGCATCAAGTTTGCCAATTATTGCCGGAAGCACGGTTGGGACCTGCGCTATTCAATTGCATACGGTCACATGCCGAGCGCACATACCGCCTTTGTGGCGTCACTGGTTACCACCGTCGCGCTTGTCGACGGTTTTACGCAGACATCTTTTGCCATCGCACTCACGCTCGCCATCATCGTCATCTTCGACGCGCTTCGCCTGCGCGTCTATATGGGCGAGCACGCGCGCTACCTCAACAATCTCACCAAAGAACTCAAACTCGACGAATCGAATTTCCCCCGACTCAAAGAACGCGTCGGCCACAAACCCGAGGAAGTCGCCGTCGGCGGTTTGGTCGGCATCTTGCTCACCCTCCTCTTCTTCGCTATTTGGGGAATATAGCCCAAACATCTCTCCACTCGCCCACCAGTACATCCCTATGTTTCTCAGGAACTTTTTTGAAAATCCCTCAGCAACAGAAGCAAAGAATGAACCAGCTGCCAGAAAAATATCGTGTGAGAAATTCCCGATAGAAGTAAGTGGCGGAACAGCGGAAGTATACGACTACCAACCTTCTCCGGAGATTCAGAAAAGCACCGTTCCGCTCATGCTCGCGCCCGGGTGCGGCGGAGATGAAGCGTTGTATCACGAAAGCATTGTGCACCTTGTCGAGAATTTTGGTCGGCGAGTCATCACGCTCGATCACCCGAAACAGCGCGAGCGCGAACACGAAATATGGGAAGAAGCTCCGACAAAAGGGCTCGAAATCAAAGCGCATAATATCCTTGATGTCATCAAGACAAAAGGGCTCCAAAGAACAGATGCGGTCGCCCATTCCGAAGGAGCTTTAAATCTCATCACCGCCGCCGCGCATGCGCCGGAACGGTTTCGAAATATCATCCTCGTTGCACCGGCCGGATTCATCGGCAAAGACTCTCTTGGCAACCTCGCGCTTCGTTTTGCAAAGAATTTCTTCGCCGGTCAACCGGAAACTATTTCCTCTCTTCCGAAAACCGATCAGGAAAGGGCTCATGCTTCGCTCTCATCGAAAGTCAGAAGAGTTTTAAACTGTGTTTATGGAAATCTCTTCCGCGTCTTGAGCGAAATTGAGGGTATCGCAAAGAGCGACATACACGATCAGCTCAAGAAACTCAAAGAAGCCGGAATACACATTGTCATTGTGGCTCCGGTAGAAGATGAGGTATTCCCTATCGAACGCATACAGAAAATGGTGCAAGCCGGCGATATCGACGGATTTTTTGTCATCCGAGGCGGACACGGCGACATCACTCGCATCTCCCGCTTCGTAGACATAGTCGGAAGCGCCATCGAAACCCTCGAAGAAAAAGAAGTGTCGATTTGATAACTATCACACACTCTAAGGAACTCGAAACTGGCATTCTCAATCTAAATTTTCATCACTCATTCTCCTCGCCATGTGGAGATGTAGACAAAAAATTGACATATTACATGCAACAGGAATTTAGCCTTAATAAGAAAAAACGCCCCGATTTTTATTTTAGGGCGTTTTTTGGGAGATTACTTTGAAAAGGTTAGATGGAACAGCGTTGTGCAACGGCAATACCCTCAAGAGCTCTTCCGTTACAAGCTTCTTGAGAGGCAGCTCGCATTAATCGCGAAAGCTCATCATTAGAAAGAGAACTGCCATCGGCATGTTCAACCGAGAATCTCGGGGTATACAGTTCCGGTGTTCCGAGAACCATATTGTTAAACTCGACCCACTCTACAAGCTCGCGCATACTTTTGTGGTGAGTTGTGACCCGCTGACCACATTGCGTCTCCGCTCCGCCATCAACTGACCGAGAAGGTACTATACAGACTGTAACATACAGATACCACCCGCTTTCCCATGTACCGCCACCCATTTTAAACACCTCCCAGGTTCTTTGGTTACACCGTCATACACTCTCACTCTATGTACTTATAACATATAGAAATACCTACGTCAATAAATACACCTGTCTTTAAACAGCTCCTTCCAATTTCCGAATCTCGTCGCGGAGGATGGCGGCAGTTTCGAAGTCGAGTATTTTTACTGCTTCATTCATCTCGGCTTTCTTTCGACGGATGAGCTTTTTCTTGTCCTTGCCGAAGACTTTTTCGTCGAGCGCGAGATCGGCACGAACGGCGCGGTCATGATCGCTCTCGATGGTGTCGGTAATATCATGAATTTCCTTGCGCACCGTTTCCGGCGTAATGCCGTGCTCGGCATTGTAGGCAAGTTGGATATCACGGCGGCGGTTCGTCTCATCGATCGCGCGCTTCAGTGATCCGGTCACGGTATCGGCATAGAGCGTCACGCGCCCCGAAACATTTCGCGCCGCGCGCCCTATTGTCTGAATGAGCGATGTTTCGGACCGCAAGAAACCTTCTTTGTCCGCATCGAGAATGCCGATGAACGTCACTTCGGGAAGATCGAGCCCTTCGCGCAACAGGTTCACGCCAACCAAACAGTCAAATTCGCCCCGGCGAAACTTGGTGAGAATACGGATACGGTCAATCGTCTTCACATCACTATGAAGATATTCGGCTTTGATGTGTTTCTCCTTCAAGAACACCGACAAATCTTCCGCCATTTTCTTCGTCAAGGTCGTCGCGATGATGCGACCGCCCTTTGAAATTTCTTTCTCGGCTTCGGCGATAAAATCAACAATTTGTCCCGAATACTCTTTGTCGTCAGAACGAACTGGCTTGATGGTAAGAAGCGGATCAACGAGTCCTGTCGGGCGAATCACCTGTTCGACAATATTTGCGCTCGTTCGCCGTTCTTCCGTGCCGGGCGTTGCCGACGTAAAAATCATCTGTCCGACGCGAGTTTCAAATTCCTCACCGCGAAGCGGACGGTTGTCGAGCGCCGACGGAAGCCGGAAGCCATGCTCGACGAGCGTTTTTTTGCGCGACTGGTCGCCCGCATACATACCGCGAATCTGCGGGAGCGTGACGTGCGACTCGTCGAGAATCGTGAGGAAATCCGGCGCACCGTCGGCTGTCTTTGGAAAATATGAGAGGAGCGTCTCGGGCGGTTCGCCCGGGAGCTTCCCCGAGAGGTGTCGCGAATAATTCTCGATGCCGTTCGTATAGCCGATTTCTTCGATCATCGAGAGATCGTAGTTTGTCCGGCGCTTCAACCGATCCGCCTCAAGGAGTTTTCCGGCATCGGTCAGTTTTTTGAGTTGTTCATCGAGCTCGGATCGAATGGAAACCAGCGCGCGCTGTTGCTCCGCGTCCGTTGTCACGAAGTGCTTCGCCGGAAAGAGAAAGAACGCTTCCGACTCTTCGAGTATTCGTTGCGATACGGGATCTATTTTTCGAATCCTCCCGATCACGTCGCCCGAAAGCTCGATCTCAAAGACCGTCTTTTCCTGAACCGGCATCACTTCGATGCGATTCCCCATCGCACGAAAAGCCCCAGGAGAAAGATCGGCCGTCGTTCGTTCGAAATGCCGATCGATAAGCGCGCGCAAAAATTCCGCTCGCGGACATCGCATGCCCCGATCGACACGAAGATTCTCCCGCTCGTATTCTTCGGGCGACCCCAATCCATAGATACATGACACCGATGCGACGATAATCGTATCGCGCCGCGTGAGAAGCGCCTGCGTCGAGGCATGCCGCAGTCGCTCGATCTCCACGTTGATCGCCGCGTCTTTCTCTATATACGTATCGCTCGCGGGAATATAGGCCTCGGGCTGATAGAAGTCGTAGTACGAGACGAAGTAGTGCACCGCCGCCTCGGGAAAGAAACTCTGATATTCCTGCGCAAGCTGCGCCGCAAGCGTTTTGTTGTGCGCGATAACCAGTGCCGGCCTCCCCATCTCGGCAATCACATTCGCCATCGTAAAAGTCTTCCCCGAGCCCGTGACCCCCAGAAGCGTCTGTCGCCCCATCCCCGCCCGCAATCCCTCCGAAAGCGATTTGATCGCCTTCGGCTGATCCCCTGCCGGCTGGTACGGCGCCTTGAGTTGAAAGATATTGTGTCCTCTTGACATAAAGTGTATTTTTTGCTACTCTAGCACGGAAACAGTCTTTTTGACAACCCAACCAAAAGGAGAAACAAGTGAACATAAATCCAGCAAGCATTGCAATCATCCTTTGCATCATAACAATAGCGCTACTAATACATCTCCTCCTCAGAAGAGCAGAGGAAATTGAGCGTATCCGATACGAATCGATCGATGCGAAAAACTCTCTCGGATATCAGACCAAGAAACTTGAAGAATTGCGCGAACGCCAAACCCTCGGAGAGACCCTCTTAAGAAAACTTTCCGATGTGATTAGTAGCGGTGTATGGACGTATAGTCCCCAGACATATGGACTTATGAAAATGGTGGCTACCCAGCAATCCGCTAAACTCAACTATTCAGGAGTGGCCATAGAGATTACCCTTGAAGCAAAAACGACAAAGGAAGAAGCTGATAGAATGTTCGGAGAAGCAATCCTTCGCTGCTTTGACCAAGTTGTTCCAGAACAAGGAAACCTTCACATCCTTGCAATCCGATTCCTGGAAGAAACGATTAACCCTACAGGGTTTGAGCCCGTTGTCTTCATTCGCATACGAAAGCCCCTGCACAAAGAAGATATAGGGCAATGGGGGTTTGCCGGATCAATCCGTGCCGGATGCCAAGCGCGCCGATTCACCATCGTAGTCCTCAGTCCTCCGGAAGGAGTCGGGAAATTCGAAGAGGCTCTTGTAAACCTCCATCAATTCTGAAAGTCATAAACAAAAATCCCATCCCGGTACGCCCGCAAAGCGCGCCGGTTTTTATTTTCCTGTCGTTTTAGATTCGTCGTCTGTTGTTTGTTGTAAGTTCCCTCACCTCCCTTCCCTCCCATCTGCTTCCTTGCTACAGTAGCCTTGGATTTGATACTTGGAATATGTGCTTTCTTTGGAACGTGTAATTTTGAATTTGAAATTTTCACTCCCCTATGCGTCTCTCCTATTCCTCCCTCGGCACGTATCAGACATGCCCTCTGAAGTATAAATTCAAAGAAATCGATCGGCTGAAAGAACCGAAATCGAAAGAAGCGGTCTTCGGCACGCTCGTCCACTCAACGCTGAAGTTCTTCCACGAACCGTCGCTCCTCCCGCCCTCGCTCGAAGACGCGCTCAATCACTTTTCCAAAAATTGGAACGATGCGGTCTATGACAATCCGGACGAAGAGCGCGCCGCCTTTTCCGCCGGCGTCGACATGATTCGCCGCTATGCCGAGCACAATGACCCGACACAATTCACCATCGTCGCGCTCGAGAGTCCCTTTCAAATAGAGATCACCGACGCGAATGGCGCCACGCACACCGTGAAAGGCATCATCGATCGCATCGACAAAACCGCAGATGGCTACGAAATCATCGACTACAAAACCGGGCGCAAACTCCCCTCGCAGGCGGATGTCGACACCAATCTCCAGCTCTCCGTCTATGCCAAGGCGTTTCTCGCCCGCTATCCGCACGAAGCTGAGCATCTCGACCGCCTCACGGTAAGCCTCTATTTTCTCAAACACGGCGTGAAGCTCTCCTCGCGACGAACCCTCGAAGATTTGAAAGGCGTCGACGATATTTTTCTCGAGACGATTGACAATATCGAAGCGGGACACTTCGAGCCGCGAGTGAATCCGCTCTGTGACTGGTGCGGCTTCCAAAAAGTTTGCCCCATGTGGAAACACAAATTCCGCGAGCTCCGCACGGCAACCACCGAAGAAAAGGAACAAGCCGTCAACGACTACCTCGCCACCAAACGCGCCATCGAGCTCGACAAGCAAAAGCTCATGAAGCTCCAAGCAACGATACTCGAATACATGGACGCTGAGGATGTCGAACGGCTCTTTGGCGATGTCGGCATTATCGAGCGCGCACGAACACAGAAGTACGACTACGACGCCGGAAAGCTCCGCGACCATCTCGAGCCCCTTGGCAAATGGGAGAGCGTGCTTGCAATCAATCAAACCCTCGTCAAAAAAACACTCGCCTCACTCCCCTTGGAAACCAGAAAACAAATAGAAGCCGATACCAAAACGCCCGGCAAAGAAACCGTCACCCTTCGAGTCAAAAAAACACTCTCCGAAGATGGAGAGGCGGAGTAAAATTACTGGTCACTTCTGTCGGTACATACACGCGCATGATTTTCTCGCACCCCAAGAATCCAATGGATAGAGAGAAAGATCAGATACGACACGCCAATGCCCACCGAGAACACCAATGAAATCGCCACCGCGCGTGCGAACCACACCGGATCACCATAGTGCGATACCGTATCGCGAAACACAAGAAAAGGATTGAGAAACACGTCCCAACTGTTCCACCGAAGAAATCGCCCAAGATACACTCCGACTCCCGAAAGCAGAATCACCGCAGCAACAATGCCCTGCGCCAAGGCGCGCCCCAGTGTTTTCCGAAGCGCACGATGCACCCGAAAGAGCGCGCCCAGACCAAAGAGAAGTCCCGCGAGAGCAAACGCAGCAATAAGCAAGAAGTCATACGCAAAGCTTTTCGATCCGGCATACTCCCACGGGAGATGTACAAAATCGGTGACAATATACGGCGCATTCGGAAAAAAGAACAGCCACAGCAAGAAGACTCCCCACAAGCCGCCCGTCATACGCGCTTCCTTCCCGGCATACCACTCAAACAACACCGCTATCGCATATGGTATCGCCGCCAAAAGCAAATTCCAGAGCAGAAAAAAATATCCGTCCGTCCCCGCCACAAACATCCGCACCGCCAACAACAAAAACGCCCCCGTCAGCGAGAGATTGAGCATTATCAAAAAGATATTTCTCCGCGACATATCAAAAATTCCCTCAGAACCTGTTTACAATCCCCTTATTCTACTCCGACTTTCAAACTTTGGCTGCAAAACATTCATATTTCGTCGGGTTACTCTCCGAGTAGTCCTCCCCGTCCGCAACACTTCGCGTAGCGATACGGGTGGACTCAATCTTCATGTTTTCCAGCCTACCGGCAGGCAGGTCGCTCAAAATTTGAAAGTCTCGTAACGAAAGAGAGATTGTAAGCAGATTCTCAACAAAGTACCGAAAAATATACCATAGAAGTAGAATACTGTCTATTTCCGAAAATCCAAAAACCTTGAGAGAAGATGTTTTTTTCTTTACAATAGAAACAAACTTTCCAGAAAACCGTATGAAAAAGTTTCTCATTTCAATCACGCTCCTTGCCGCAATACTCACTCTCTCCGGATGCTCGCAAGAGCCGGCGGCGGAAACGCTGCAGAGCAAGAAGGCGGGGGATTACAGCTATCTCTCGCGAGCATTCGGCGAAAGTCCGACAAATTCGAGTAACGCTACCACCAATAATCAACAAGTCGGTCAACAGACCCCCTCAGCCACGCCAAGAGAGCAAGCTCAACCGGCGACGCCGCACACGCCGTCGCCTACACCGCAGGTTGCCGGCGATCAGACGTCGGCAGAGTCAGCGGCTCCCGCTGAAAACGAACCAGCTCCCACTGACGCAAAATCAACCACGAAAAACCCGTCAGTCGAAAAGGACACCTATCAAAAAGAAGACGACCTCTCATTCATTAAGAAATATGACGGCGCCGTCCTAAAGACAAGCGAAGGCTCTATCACCATACACTTCTACAATGACGACGCGCCGAAAACCGTGAATAATTTCTTCAAGCTCGCTGCAAATGATTTCTACGATGGCATCCGATTTCACCGAGTTATCAAGGGGTTCGTGATCCAAGCAGGTGACCCGAATTCCAAAGATGACAACTGGGCAGACGACGGGCAAGGCGGTCCCGGATATACCTTCGACGATGAGATCAATTCGCGCAAACTCGTCGAAGGATCCGTCGCCATGGCAAACTCGGGACCAAATACCAATGGCTCGCAATTCTTCATCGTTACCGCCAAATCAACACCGCTGCTTGATGGGAAATACACCAACTTCGGCGAAGTAACGGACGGCATGGACATTGTCCGAAAGATCGAAAAAGTCGACACCGACGCCAACGATCACCCGAAAGAGAACATCGAAATCAAGCACATTGATTTTATCAAGAAGAAATAGTATTTCACTTTCCGACAGTCTTTCCGTTCCAGTACACAAAATTTTTATCTGCTGCCCACCCTCCATACAAGGGAAGAAGCGTAAAAGTCTCTGCATCAGCCCCTCTCATGAGATTGCCTTCAAAATATATTTTTCCTGCAACCTTTGAATATCCGTCTCCCAAATCATTTTTTGATGTATTCAGAAACGGTTTTCCTTCTTCCTTAGCCAGTAGATTTTGGAACATAACATCTTGTTGTTCCCGAGTTGCTTGAACAAACTGCATCTGATTGACCACTTCTATTGACTTCCCTGTCACGATATCATATATAAGACCCGGTAGAGAAAGGTAGCGCGCACTTGTTCCACACCAATCCAGTTCCGTGTAATCCGCATGCAATCCACTCACTTTCTCTCCTCCTATGTATATAGCGCTACCTGACACTCCAACAGAGCCGCTATCCGTCCGATTGGCATTTCGCAGTATAAAGAAATGTTTTGGGTCTGCACCAACAATCTTTCGGAATTCGAAGAAAACACCATCCTTGCCGATAAAATATCCTCCTTCCTGACGAAACGTCTTTGGATCTATTTGAATCCTTGTGCCATCTCCATTTTTTGAGCATTCCAAAATCGAATCAAAATCACGAACATACCCAGCGTCTGAAATCTGCACACTTTCCGACTGCACTCCCTTGAGAGGCTTTCCATTTCCATAGACCCTATACGCATCCTTTCCGACAATAAGATCACTCGCATATCCACCGCCACACCCACCAACAGAAACAAAAGATGCAGCATCGGCCCCAGGAACACGCTTTCCCAAAAAGAATACGTCGTTTTTATCTTTTGAATACCCGTCAAAATATGAGAGAGACGGAGAAAATGATGTCGGATCAGCTCCTTTAATCATGGTGTCCTGGTAATACACTTGCTTTTTATCTTTCCCGTAACTATATCCAACCACTTCAAATGAGGACACATCTGCACCAACAAGAACCTTATTGTTTATGTAAACCGAGTGGCGATCCCGATGGTATCGTCCATCACCAATCCTTTCAAAGCTGCTTGGGTCTGCATTCTCGATTTTTTCCGCACCCATGTATACTGAGTTTTTATCTTGCGCCCATCCATCCATAACCTGAAATGTAGCCGCATCAGCGCCTTTCAATTCCTGGTTTTGATAATAGATCCGAGAGCCATCCGTTATATAGGAATACCCATCAGCAATGATGCGAGCAGTTGAAACATCAATACCGTCCACCGGAAGAAGCTCCTGAAATGATCCCCCGTATTCATCGGCATTGTAGTAATAGAGCGTGTTGTCGAAAATCCGCCAATATCGATTGTCATTTACTAGGAATTGTACACTCGGAAATGTGTAGAAATTCATGAAAAGCTCTTTCTTTGGGACACTGAGCGCCTTGCCCTCCAGAAACACCGCGTGATCATCCTCTGCCTCAAATGTATAGAAAGATCGATTCGGATTCACGCGAAAACTCTGCACATCAGCATTCGGAACAATCTTTCCACGGTAATATATATTATTCTTATCTTTCGCATAATCACTGAAAACATATTCAACACCTTCGTATCCAGAAAAAGTCGAGAAACTCGCCCTATCAACACTATCAACCAGCACACCATCGTACAACACCGACTGGTCGGTAGTTTTATATTTGTTTTGCTTCATGATAATTGTCACGCGATTTGACGTTTTACCCAAGGAAGTTGGGGTTGCTTCTTTACCATCTTTCTTTGGGGGTTCGGGTTGCAACTTTTCCGATTTAAATATACTAATCAGAAAGGAGAAAAGGAGTATATACACCAACACCAAAACCACAAACAACACAACCAAAAGAATGTTTCTCATTACTCGCATAGAAATATGATTATTTTCATAAACGGGGCAAGCAATTCCGGAAAAAGCACCCTTGCTCACCTCCTTGCCCGGAAAATCCAGAGGTCACTCGTTATTGAGATTGATACACTCGTGAACGCTTCACGAAACTCTCATCCGATTCTTCGCGTTCAAGAGGCTGTGACATCCGGAGTGGCACTGATACACAAATATTCGTTGCAAGGTTATTCTGTTATCGTTCCATTCCCTCTTTCACCGGAACAGCACGCATTCTTTTGCAGGAATATGAAAACACTGGACAAAAACGTGTACTTCTTTACACTCTCCCCCTCGATGGAAACCATTCTCATCCCGCGCGGCAGTCGCCTCTTAACAGTCAAAGAGCAAGACCGCATTCGACACTTCTATCGACATTTACTTCACCAACCATCATTCGGCATCATTATTGACAACAGCAATCAACTACCGCAAGAAACAGCAGACATAATGCTAAATCACATTCATCGCCTACAAAGCGATTCGTCCGTCGACTACCATTGGAGAATGGTTTGAAGATTTTGGATAGACAATGAGCGGGTTGATATCGAGTTCGCGAATATCGGGAAAATCTGTGAGGAGCCGAGAGAGTCGGCCGACGCACTCGAGGATAGGGTTTGTATCATATCGATCACCGCCGCGAGCGCCGTCCAAAAGCGGAAATATGCGGAGCTTCTGAAGCATGATATTGGCGCGACTCGGCGAAATCGGAACCAGACCAAATGCCGCGTCTTTCAGAATTTCCACATAAATGCCGCCGCTTCCCAACATGAGGGTCTGTCCGAGATTCGGGTCACGGAAACTCCCCGCGATCAGTTCGATGCCACCCTTCGCTGCCATCTCCATACACAAGACGCCGTCGAGTTTCGCTTCGGGAGAAGAGACTTTCACGCGATCCATAATCGACTGAAACGATGCTCGAGCATTCTCTGTTGAAACATTGAGGAGAACACCGCCCGCATCGCTTTTATGTGTAATATCTTCCGAAAGAACCTTCAAAGCACACGGCGTACCAATTTTGCGAACCACGGTTTCGGCTTCATCTGCCGTGGTCGCAACACCGTATCGCGGCACAGGGAATCCGTATGCCGAAAACACATCGAGCGCTTCCGCTGCCGATAATGATGTTCTGCTGGATATTTTCACCGTGTGGAAAATTTCCTCGACTCGATTCCGGTCAACCGCTTCCGAGACCGCAATCGTCGAGAATGTTCCTTGGTCGGCGGACATCGCCTTTCTTGCTTCGCAAAAACTTGAGAGCGCCGCCAGCATTCGTATGCCGTCTTCCGGAAAGCCCACAACCGGCACTTTCTTTCGCAAGAGCGTCTTGACGCCGCGCGCCACTAGAGACCCTCCCATGAATGCGACGACAATGGGCACTGTAGACATCTTGGCACGTTCCGCTATTCCTTCGGCTATCATTTCGACATCCGTCATGGATTGCGGCGTGAGCACGACGAGCGCCATCTGAACGGACGGATCCGCGAGAACAACATCAAGCGTGCGAGCGTATCGATCACTCTTCGCGTCACCCAAAATATCAACGGGATTTTTCACGCCCGCTGCACTCGGCAAGAACGAACGAAGGTCCGTCATCGTCGTCTCAGAAAGCGGCGCAAGCGCAAGTCCCGACTGAAGCGCCGCATCAGTCGAGAGCACACCGGGACCACCGGCATTGGTCAGTATCGCAACATGATTTCCCAGAGGGAGCGGTAAGAGCGAGAATCCTCGAGCAAGCAAGAACAACTCTTCCGCCGTCTCAGCGCGGAGAATGCCCGACTCTTCAAAGAGCGCCTCATAGCTCGCGTCATTACCTGCAAGCGACCCCGTATGCGACGAGAGCGCCGCCGCACCCGCCGACGTCTTTCCCGATTTGAGAATGATGATCGGCTTTGGACGCTTTGTCTGCGCCATCGCGCGCGCCGCTTGTCGTATCACCTCTGGATGGCGCAAGTCCTCGGCATATATCGCTATGACCGACGTCTTTTTGTCTGACGCAAAATACGAAAGCAATGCCGATTCATCAAGCACCGCCTTGTTTCCCAGACTCACGAACTTCGAAAATCCGACACCGATATTCGCCGCCATGTCGAGCACCGCTGTCCCAAGTGCACCGCTCTGCGACAAAAAAGCGATATTCCCTTTCTTTGGGAGCGTGCGAGCAAAAGAAGCATTCATCGAGAGGTGTGGATTGACCACACCGAGACAATTCGGACCAAGCAGCGCCACGTCTCCCGAACGGGCAATCTCGGCAATCTCCGCTTCAAGCTCAGCATTCCCTGCCTCGTGAAATCCGGCAGAGATAACAACTGCGCTTTTCACTCCCTTGGCAACCGCCTCGCGCAACACGACTGGGACAATCGGTGCCGGCACCGCCACAAGAGCGCAGTCGATTTCTCCTTCAATTGCCGCGAGATTCGGGTAGCAGCGCCGTTCATAGAGCGATTCCGTTTTCGGATTGACCGGGTAGATTTCCCCTCGATATTTCTGCTCAACCAGATTCTTCACGATATCATTGCCAACACTCCCAATTCGCGTCGACGCACCCACCACGGCAATCGACTTTGGCTCAAACAACGATTGAATATTCATAAAGAGGAGATTTGCAAACGAACAACGCACAGCCATCAGCTTACGACAAACAATGAAACCACCTCTATCATACCAGCCCACTGTCCACTCGCCAACAGCCAAATTTCACACCATGCCAGCAACATTCATCACTCTCATAGGGGCACCCTTCGTGAATACCCTCCCCCGAGAATGCTTCCTTCCCAAATACCCAACACCTTACCCTACAGGTACGCACTCATGCACAAAATAAAAGGAGGGGAAGAAACGGAGAAAAAAGCTAGCAACGTCTACCCGATAAAGTCAAGAAAATTATCGCGATTCACCACCTCATACGAAGCTCCAGGATAGGTTTCGATCCATGACGATGGCGCCTTTGGCGAATCGTCCGACCATTTGATTTCGTATCCGAAAAGCTTCCCCTCGCGTTCTTCCACCCAATCTATCTCCTTCTGATCATAGGTACGCCAGAAATGATTGTTGGATCGAAGATTCAGATAGGACTGTTTTTTGAGTCGCTCCATAACAATATAGTTTTCCCAGAGCATACCGATATCGTCCCGACGAGAGATCGGATTCCAGTTGTTGATAACGGCGTTTCGGACGCCATTGTCGTAGAAGTAGTAGCGAGAGTTCTTCGTGACTTCCTTGCGGAGATTTCGGCTAAAGCCTCGAATATTTTTTACGATAAACGACTTCTCGAGGAGGTCGAGATATCGCGCCACGGTGTCCTTGTGAAGATCGAGCGCACTTCCCAATTCCGTAAGTGACACTTCTCTGCCGATTTGGAATGCGATAAGCGTCAAGAGGTCAAAGAGCTTTTTGGCACCCTTCACCTGTTCCATATCGAGAATATCCTTGAGAAGAAGCGAGTCAATGAGTCCCGAGAGATAGTCTCGACGATCATCATCCGAAGGGAGCGAGAAGAGCTCTGGGTAGCCACCGTAGATGAGAGATGTTTCAAGCGTCGAGAGATAGTGATTCGTATCGAAGGTCTGTATGATTTCCCGCGCAGAAACAGGGAAAAGAAGCAGTGTCTTTTTACGTCCCGTGAGTGGTTCACCAATTTTCTGGGCAAGATCAAACGATGCCGATCCGCTCGCAATCACCGTGAGGTCTGGCATGGAGTCAACGATAAGCTTCAAGTTGAGTCCGATTGAAGGAACTTTTTGCGCTTCGTCAATGACGAGCGTTTTTGCATCACCGATATAGCTCACAAGTCGCTCGGGAATTTCCGTAGAGAGGTTCTCTTGTACGATACGGCTTTCTCCTTTGAGGAAAAGTGCCTTTCCGTTTTTTTCCAATTCTTCCCGTAGGTGATCAAGGAGAAACGTTTTTCCGGATCGTCGAGGACCATAGAGCACCAGCACTTTCCCGGGCTCGAGACTCTCAAGGAACTTCCCGGAGACGAGGCGTTCGATGACCATAGAAGTAGTGCAAATATGTAAAATACAGCTAGCCAACTGTCGGTATTTTACCTCTTTTGGACAAAATGAGCAAATTTTCTGGAGAATAGCCCCTGCAACGCGTGCGCGGCTGTCAGTCATCAGCCATCGGTATTCGGAAAAAATGCAAGTCTCATTCCCCGTTGTTTGTTGTCAGTTACCAGTTACTGCAGCTCGCATCCCTCCACCCCTGCCCGCAGCGCTACGCACAGCGTTGCAGGCGGACGCACTTCCATATCTTTACATCCCCGCCCCTTGAACTTGCCAATAGAAGTTACTGCAACTCGTATCCCGACACCCACACTTCCAACTTCCGTTCTGTGAACGACAGGTAAAACCAACGAGATAAGAAGGATCAGCAACACTCGCCGTAGAGATATCCGTATCGGTGATGGAGGTTGCAACCGATCCTTGGCACCATTCTCCGTTTAAGGCTCCGGTACAGGTACCGGTGAAGGATGTCCAGTCATTGATACCGGGATCATAGTAGTAGCCTTTGGTGTAGACGATTCTGGTGGTGTCTCCGGGAATACCGAGGGTGGCTGTGAGGGTATGGGTGTCCGTGCTTGAACACTGGGTGGAGATGAGAGGGGTATTACTCGCAAATACGTCATAGGGAGCACCGTAGCCGGTAAAGGTAGGGTCGGTGAAGTTTGTGGGGGTGACGGTGGAGCAGGAGGAGAAGGTGGGAGATCCTTGGGTGGTGGCACCGACCACATTGGACCAACCGGAAACGTTTCCGGCGGCATCGACGGCACGGACATGATAGGAGTAGCTAGTAGAGGCGGCAAGACCCGAGTCAATGAAGGGAGAAGCAGTGGGAGTGCCTACTTGAGTGAAGTTCGAGCAGGAGAGGCCGGTACAACGTTCCACTTGGTAGCCCGTGACACCGACATCATCAGTGGCGGGATTCCAAGAGACAGTGATGCTTGATTGGGAGGGAGAGGTGGCGGAGAGAGAGGTGGGGGAGGTTGGTGGGGAGGTGTCTACCTCGCCAGAGCTGTTGCTAATAGTAATGGGAAATCCACTTGAATTTGCAGTGCCAGATGAATCAACAACGTAGAGGTAGACAATTTGGCCAGAGGTGAATGAGCCCTGATTGATTAAAATGCTCACGAAACTATTGCTCCAATCAGTCGGGATTTGGATTTCGCAATTGGCACGACTACCCCAAGAAGAAGCGCTGCAAATTTCTGCTCTAGCAAGAGTGTTGTCGATATAGATGTCGTCAATCCAAGTGTAAACATTATTTCCATCGTGATTCGCATTAAGAGGAGACATCCACGTATCCCATTTACAAGCAGTGCACGCGCTTGTACAAGTGGCTGTAAATAAATCTGTTTGCTTGGCATAGTCTTCCCAGAGAACAATCCGCCCTACTGAAGGATTTGTACTCGCCACCAAATAAGTCTCCATTCGGTGCCATTGGTCAGCATCTGGAAGAATCATACTTCCAGCATACTCATGAAAAGCAGAACAGTCGTTGTAGTATGACCCCGCCGTAGTGCCATAACCAAAATTAGGAGGCGAATCATACGGAGGATTGTTCGTTGTACCACTTGTGGTCCGATCTATCTTCCATACACCTCCGCTATATCCTGATCGTCTGAATCGGTACGATACATACCGAACTGCGGTACTTTGTCCGTCTATATAAATATCTTGTTCTGCATCTCCACTCGGATCAGATTGATACCCGCTGAATGTACCATTGTAGGCTTGCGCGCTGCTATATGAGAGAGCAGATCCTAGTCCATTATCTGCAAAATCATAATATTTCCATCGACTAGTCCCAATTCTAGGAACACGATTTAACATGGAATCGCCAGCGTGAGCGGCAGTATTTTCAAAATCATCGTACAACCAGGGTTGGGCCGGAGACTTAGATCCAAATCCGCTTCCATTAATACTGAGTGGATTTCCAGCCGAAACAGTCCCAGAAACAGAAGAAACAACTGGCGCTGCAAGAGATCTCTTGTTTCCCAAAAATATTGCAGTAACAACGATTATAAATAAAAAAACAGGGTTTATATATTTTTTTGATTTATGGATTTTCATAGAAATAGAACTCTTTTGTATATTATTTCCCTGTATTGTATAAGTTCATCACTTCTGTTGCAGAGAGTGCTCGGTTGTAGATACGGACATCGTCGATAGATCCTGCAAAATAGTATCCTGAAGGGCTATCATGACCAATTTGTAAGCCTTCGGACGACTCGTGAATATTAGCTGATGCAGCATAGGGAAAATCAGCTGTGGTATCCTCAACTCCATCTATGTATACCCGAAGGAAACTTCCATCATAAAGAGCAACCACATGGCACCACCTATCAATAGGGAAAGAATTACTCGATGTCACTCCTCCGTAAGACCAATCGCTCCCTGTACCAGAAAATCTAAAGAAGATATTCCCATCCACTCTGTCACCAGTCAGAATCCATCCATAGTCTGGGGAGATGCCGTGCTTTGTAACAAGACGCCCTCCATTATCCGTCGAATTCATTTTCGCCCAAACAGATATGGTCATAGCGTTTGTTATATTGAGACTATTTGATCCCATGTCCACATAATCACTCGTCCCATTGAAACTGAGCGCCTGCCCCAACTTCCCAATCGTTTTCGTCGTCCCTGTTATCGTCCCGTTATTCCCCTTGCCACTCCGGTCTATCGCGGTTGTGCCCTGAATATCCGGCCCGTCGAATGTCCAGTGCCCCACAAGACTCGTATCAACTGGCTGTGTGGGACTGGTGGTGTTGTATATCTTTTTCACTTGGTCGGCGCTGAGGGCGTAGCCGTAGATACGGATGTCATCAAGTTTGCCGTCAAAGGGGTTTCCCGCATCTGTTTCGGCGCCGATGTAGAAAGCATTCGTATTGGCAAGATTGCCCATACTCGCAAAAGCCGTGCCACTTCCCGATCCGTCGGGTTTGCCATCGATGTAGAGAATGGCGTCAGGAGCACTTTCGTTCCAAGAAAGAGCGAAGTGATGCCAGCCGGTTGCGGTAAAGGTACTGGTTGAGGTAAAGGTTCGCGCATCGGTTGTTCCGTTTTCATCGAAGCGAATGATGAGCTGGTCGGTGGCGTCGTCGATATACGCGATGTATCCGTCGCTTTCAGTGGATTGTCCGCTCTTGGTGGAGAGGATGGTGTGATCGTTTGCGAAGGTGTCTCGGTTGAACCAGCCGGTGATAGTGAAGCTTGCTCCCTCGGCGAAGTCGAGAGCGCTGGAGGGAGAGGCGATGGAGAGGTATTGCCCCGAACCGGAGAAATCAAGGGCGTAGGGACCGATGTTGCCGGTTGTCCAGCTCGGAGAGCCGGTCATGGAGAGGGTGTTGCTGTTGCCGGAGGAGTCGGTAGCTGAGGTGCCGGAGCCATCGTCGAGTTTCCAGTAGCCGCGGAGGGATTGGGAGAGAGTGTCTTCTGGGGGCGCATTCACCTCCGCGCTCCCGACAGTGTAGAGCTGGTAGACAGCACTCGCAGAAAGTTCGGATGAGTACATACGAACATCATCAAGTCGTCCATCAAAGTATCCCGTGCTGATTCTCCCAATATCAACCGCACTCGCGTTTATGCCTGTACCTGTCGTGATAGCAACAAAATGCCATCCAGTCGTGTCAATCGTTGGTGTCGAACTTGCAATACCGTCTATATATATCGTCGGCGATGTAAAATTGTTCCCGCGTACCGTCCCCGAACTCACATCGATCGTCGCGGTAGCGTTGAGATCAATAATATTCTTTGTCGTATTATCCGCCCATATCCAGAATGCAACAGTCTTTACTCCGTTATAGACCGCTCCCACGCTCACATACTGATTCGTCCCGGGAAAATCGAGTGCTTGTCCCCATTTCCCCGTTGTTTTCGTCGGAGCGTTTGTGAGCGTGCCGCTATGGCTATTGCCGGACTTGTCCGTAATAACCGTCGAGCTCGAATAATCCGCACCATCAAAAGTCCAATATCCCACGAGACCGCTCGCAGACATTTCCGATGGAATCGGGGTCTTGTTCGTGGTAATACCGGCGCTGGCGCGATACCAAAGATAGCTCCCCGTTCCAAGAAGAAGGAGGAGCGCAATACCTGCCCACTGAAATAATACTCGGGCATTCTTTACCATGAGAATATTGTATAATAAGCAACGAACAACTGACAACAAGACCAGTAATGGGTAGAGGTGGCTAGCTAGGCATTCTATCTTCCACTTTCCATATCATTAACGATTGAGATTCCTCCGCTCCGGTCGGAATGACAGGAGACATTCGTCTGTATTCTCGCTCCTCTCTTCCATATTCTGTCCCTCCTATTCCCGACTCACCACGCCAAGAGCGTTCATGGTGACTCTGCGAGAAATACTCCCTGATGAAGCAGCGAGAGTAACGGTGAGCGGAGCTGTTGGCATTCCGGAAACGCGGGCAAATACCGTTTCATTCAAGCCGCTTATTGACACCGATGAAGGCAGAGCGACTTGCCGATCAAGTGCTGTATTCCGAGTAGCGAATGAATTACCCTGAAACAAAACGACCGCATTGCCATTGAGAGCTACTCCCCATGGGAGACTTCCCTTCCCGGCAAGTGAATACCCTTGCGCGTTCCGAAGCGATCCCGCCACACGGTCCGCCGCCTCGGCAACCGCGTCCTGCAAAAAAAATCGACCGTAGAAAGCCGGCGCAAAACCGGCAATAACAAAGAAGATCGCCACAACGAGGAGGAGTTCGATGACCGTAAATCCGCGAGAAGCCATGAGAAGTCAAGAAAAAATGTCTGGGAGCTTGTCTTAAAAGTCCGTATTCTGCTGCAATTTCAAAATTTTGGCTGCAAAACATTCAGATTTCGTCGCGTTACCTTCCAGGTAGCACTCCTCAATCTTCATGTTTTTCGCTCAAAATTTTGAAATTTCGCGACGAAAGAGACTTTTAAAACAAGCTCTGAGAGATGAAAGTTCCGCATTAAATTTGCCACTTGTCTTCTTGGGTATCGCCCATTGACATTTCCTCGCTCTCCGCATTGGATACGTGGTCATCATGATCAACAGAAACATGAGCTGGCGAGTCGCCGGGAGCCGAACTACCTCCTAAAGCAAGAATATCTCGAGGCTTGGATCCGTCTTTGGGACCGATGACGCCGTTCTTCTCGAGACAATCAATAATCTTCGCGGCACGGGAGTATCCGAGACCCATGCGCCGCTGAAGAAACGAGGTAGATGCCTGGCGAAACTCAAGAACCACCTGCCGAGCTTCTTCATAGCGAGGATCCTGATCCTCTTCCAAGTGTTCCTCATCGTCAAGTGAAAAGACAATGCCGTCAGAGAGCTTTTCCGGGTGCGCAAACGAGTCCGTATCGGGACCGACCGGAGCCGCTTCAAGGTCGCCATTTGCCCGAGGAAGCGAGGGGAGAGCGAATTCTCGCTCTCGTATCGGAGAATTCACGGTTACCTCTCCATCAATCGATTCCTCAAAACCGGCTGCTAACTTCTGCTCGCGAATAAACTCCACCACATTGCGCACCTCGTCTTCGGAGACAAACGGTCCCTGAATTCGTCTCGGCTGAGGATATCCGGCAGTCGTAAAGAGCATATCGCCCTGCCCGATGAGCTTCTCGGCACCCCCTTGATCGAGAATGGTGCGAGAATCAATCTGCGTCGCCACTTGAAACGCGATGCGCGTCACAATGTTTGCCTTGATAAGTCCGGTAATCACCTCGACGCTTGGCCGCTGTGTCGCCAAAACCAAATGAATGCCCACGGCACGCGCCATCTGTGCCAAACGCACAATGACGCCTTCCACTTCCCTTCCGTGAGACATCATGAGATCCGCCATCTCATCAATGACAATGACAATGTAGGGAAGCTTGGGCAGATCCTCCTCACGATGACCGCCGCCGGGCAATGGCACGGTTCGCTTTTCCCCGCGAGCGCACCGAACATGATAGGACTCAATATCTCGCGACCCCACCTGCTCCAAGAGTTTGTACCGACGATCCATCTCGCCCACCATTGATCGAAGCGCATTCACCACCTTCTTCGGTTCAACGATTACATCGGTAATGAGATGTGGTATGCCATTGTAGAGCGAGAGCTCCACGCGCTTCGGATCAATAAGGATAAGACGGAGATCATCCGGCGCATTCTGATAGAGCAAGGACAAGAGAAGTGCGTTTACAAAAACGCTCTTCCCGCTTCGTGTTGTCCCGGCAACCAGCAAGTGTGGCATCTTCCCGATATCCGCAACCGCATAGTCGCCATGCACATCCTTCCCCAGAGCAACCGTAAGTGGAGAGTTTCGCTTGAGAAACGCTTGGCTTTCCAAGATATTTCGAAGCCGAACAATAGCCTGCACCTGATTGGGCACCTCAATGCCGATGAGCGACTTCCCCGGAATCGGCGCCTGTATGCGAATGGAAGGTGCCGCCATAGCAAGTGCGAGATTGTCCGAAAGCGTCGTAATACGCGAGAGCTTCACGCCACCCGCGGGACTAAACATATACTGCGTCACTGTTGGCCCAACCATGGTTGCGTGGTGCACCACCGGAATACCGAAATTCTCAAGTGTCTGACGAATGATCTCCGCGCGAGCCTCCGTATCTCCCCCAAATCCCTCCTCGCTCGACGTATCCAGAAGATCCGGCGTCGGCAATTGCCAGAATGTTCGTTTCCTCGAGGATCGACGCGGCGCCACCACAAAGGGCTTTCGCTCGCCGGAAAGAAAGTATGCTGGAACCGATGCGAGTTCCGAGTGTTTTTTCATATCAGACGTCTTTCCTGTCGCAGACTCTTCATCGTTATCTTGCGGGAAGTGAATATGCTTGATATTCTCCTGTTCCAGTTTCTCTTGCTCGGTAACCACCGGGTCAACCGCAAGCACATCCATTCCACTTCCGGCACTTGGCGATGCCGGCTCGTCAGTATGAGAAGTTTCTTCCCCTTCACCCCCCGCATCCTTTTCGGCAGAAGACGATTGATCCAAATCTCGCCGCTTTGTCCACTCGCTGAGCGAATCCGAAAACTGAAGCAATGAAAAATTAAATGCCGCGAGAACCCCGATAAGAAAAAGTGCGACAAACAAAATCGTACCGCCTATTGTCCCGGCAAGTTTCCCAAAAAGTATCGCGAGTCCGAATCCGATATACCCCCCGCCCTGACCATTCATGGCGAGTTGTTCCAAATTACCGCTCTGGAAGGAGTGTAGAAGTCCCAAGAAACTCAAGAAGGCAACGGAAAGCCCTCCAAGCTTCACCACATCCGACCACGAACTCGTCCGACGACGAAAGAGAAAAATACCAGCAAGGAAGAGCAAAAAAGGAAATATCCACTTTCCCCAGCCCAAGCCGAGTCCCGCCATTCGGTCAAAAAACGTCCCGAGCATTCCTGCGCTTTTGAAAAACCCAAGCGCAAAAAGAATGCCAAGCGTAAAAAGAAAGACTGCGGCAATGCTTCGTTTCACGTCATGATGAAGAATATCCGAAGACTCTTTGACCTCCGCCTCCTCATCAATATCTTGATCGATTTCTTTTGTTTTCTTTTTTCTTCCCATAATGGAGACATTATACCAAATCCCGCACAGAAAAGGAAAATTTCCGTCCATTACCTCACGCAAGTCCTTCGTTTTCTTTTCCACAAAAAAAACAGCCCCAAATTATAGGGGCTGTTTTTCCGGTTTCACTTCGTTCACTCTTCTCCGAGAACCACTATGCTTCCGAAGAGGCAGGAACGGAAGCAGTTGCCGATCGGCGTTCCAAGAATCCGGTTCCGGCCGGAATCAGTCGACCGATAATCACGTTCTCCTTGAGTCCGCGAAGCTTATCGGCACGACCGGTCACTGCTGCATTGATCAACACGCGAGCAGTCTCCTGGAACGACGCCGAAGAAAGGAATGATTCCGTTGAAAGCGCCACTTTGGTGATACCGAGGAGCAATTGTTCGCCGACAGCCGGCTTCCCACCAAGCGCAATCGCCTCCTCATTCGCTTCTTCAAATTGATCCTTCTCAACAATATCTCCCGGGAGAATATCCGCATCGCCGGAATCCAAGATGCGAATACGCGAGAGCATTTGCCGAATAATCACTTCGATATGCTTATCGTTAATGCCCTCGCCTTGCGAGGCGTAAATCTCCTGAATCTCGCGAAGAATATAGCGATGGAGCGACTCTCGTCCCATAACTTCGAAGAGTTTTCTGAGATCGAGACTTCCCTCGATCAACGCCTGTCCCTTCGCAATGAGGTCTCCTTTTTCGACGCGAATACCGCTGCCGTTTGGCACGAGGTATTCTTTCATCTCGCCATCCGCGGTTTCAACCTTTATGGAAATCGTCTTGGAGCTTTCGCTTAAGATAGATATAACTTTTCCGTCTACTTCCGATATAACCGCCTCGCCCTTCGGTTGACGGGCTTCGAAAATTTCCTGAACTCGCGGAAGTCCTTGGGTAATATCCGATCCGGCAACACCTCCGATGTGGAAGGTTCGCATAGTGAGCTGTGTTCCCGGCTCACCAATTGCCTGCGCTGCCACAATACCGACCGCCTGCCCTTCCTGCACCAAAGACGCTCGTCCCAAATCGACGCCATAGCATCGCTGACACACGCCTCGGCGAGTCCGGCACGTAACAACACTGCGAATATGCACTTTCGGTATATCGCGGCGCTCGATTTCCTGCGCCTGCATTTTGGTAATAAGTTCACCCTTTTTCACTAAGATCTTACCGGCCTCGGTCTTGATTTGCTCGAGAGAAACGCGACCTTCGACACGAGAAGCGAAAGAAACACCGACACCGTCACTGTCTTCGCGATACAACGTCGCTCCCTCAGTGTCACCGCAGTCGGCCTCGCGAACAATAACGTCTTGCGACACATCGACAAGTCGCCGAGTCAAATACCCGGCCGTCGCCGTTCGAAGTGCGATATCCGCCATACCTTTTCTTGCGCCGTGCGTCGAGATAAAGTATTCCAACACATTGAAGCCTTCTTTGAAAGAGCTTTTCACGGGGAGTTCAAGCGTCTCTCCGGTTGGTCCCGCCATGAGTCCCTTCATACCCGTCATCTGCACCACGACGGATTCCGTACCGCGCGCCTTCGAGTAAATCATCGAGTAGACCGGGCCATCCTTGTCAATCGACTCTCGAACCAATTCGGTAATCGTATTCTTCGTCGCGTTCCAAATTTCAATCACCCGATTCCGACGCTCTTCATTGGTGAGAAGTCCCATCTGATATTGTTCTTTCACCTCAGCAATCTGTCGCTCCGCCGATTCGATGGTTGCCTTCTTAGCGGGCGGCACAACAAGATCGTCCATGCCCCAGCTGATACCGGAGTGAGACACGGCACGGAAACCCAGATCTTTCACACGATCCGCAAAGAGCGCCGCCTGCTCACTCCCCTCGGTTGCCAGTATCTGCGCCACCAGCCCCTTGAGATCTTTCTTGGTCATCTCTGCATTCACAAATCGGAGCGATTCCGGCAGAATATCGTTCAAGAGAATACGCCCGATCGACGTATCGATAACCTCATCATTAAAGAGAAGCTTCACACTCGCATTCGCGTCTGCCAAACCTGCATCATAGAGGTATACGCCTTCTTTCATGGAGCTCAGTATTTTCCCTTCGCCCTTCGCGCCCTTCTTGATATGCGTCAAATAGTAAATTCCGAGCACCATATCGAGCGATGGCGTCACAACCGGCTCGCCGGACGCCGGCTTTAAGAGATTCTTGGATGACAGCATGAGATTGGCACTCTCCGCACGCGCTTCGTCGGTCAAGGGGACATGCACCGCCATCTGATCACCGTCGAAGTCAGCATTAAATGCCGAACACACCAACGGATGGAGACGAATCGCCTTCCCTTCGATCAAAACCGGCTGAAAAGCCTGAATGGACAGACGATGGAGCGTTGGAGCGCGATTCAAGAGCACATAGTGATGCTCGATAATTTCATCCAGAATTTCATACGCTTCTTCCGTTTCCGCATCCACCATACGTCCAGCCGTACGCACATTGTGCGCGTACTCCTTCTCGATCATCTTGTGAATGATGAACGGCTTGAAGAGTTCGAGCGCCATCTTTTTCGGCAACCCAGCCTGATGCAATTTGAGCTGCGGACCCACAACGATAACCGATCGACCGGAGTAGTCGACACGCTTTCCCAAGAGATTCTGTCGAAATCGCCCCTGCTTTCCCTTCAGCGCATCCGCGAGCGAGCGAAGTGGTCGCCGTTGCCCTGTTGAAGCCGCCGTCGACGCTTGTCCGCGCCGCGCGCTGTTGTCGAAGAGCGCATCGACCGCTTCCTGGAGCATTCGCTTTTCATTGCGCGTAATCACTTCCGGCGCATTAATCGAGAGAAGTCTCCGGAGACGGTTGTTGCGATTAATAATGCGACGATAGAGATCGTTCAAATCGGATGTAGCAAACCGTCCGCCGTCGAGCGCAACCATCGGACGAAGATCCGGCGGAATAACCGGGATCATCGTCGGCAGCATCCACTCGAGCTTAAGTCCGGATTTCTTAAATCCCTGAAAGAGCTTGAGACGTTGGAGCGTTTTCTTCTCATCGTTCATGCCGTTCGCCTCGAGATCTTCGTTCAAACGTTCGATGGTCTGATCGATATCGAGATTCTCCAGCACTTTTCGAATCGCCTCGGCGCCGATGCCTGCCGTAAACATTTGCCCGAAACGCGTTGAGAGATTGAAATACTCGACTTCTGACAGCACGCGGAACGGTTCGATGCTCTTGATATCTTCTTTCGCTGTTCGGTATTGATCTTTCAACGCATCAAGATTCTCTTCGAGACGCTTCGTCGTTCCGGATTCCTCCTTTGCGTCACCCTGCTTTGACTTGTATTCTCGCTCGAGCTGATTGATTGCCTGTTCCCGAGCTTCTTCATTGACCGAGGTGACAATATATGAAGAGAAGTACACCACTTTCTCCACTTCCTGCGGAGAAAGACCCAATGCCAAGCCGATCTTCGACGGCACGCCGCGCAGAAACCAAATGTGCGAGACCGGTGCCGCCAATTTGATATGTCCCATTCGTTCGCGACGAACCACAGACCGCGTCACTTCGACGCCGCACTTGTCGCAAACGATGCCCTTATAGCGAACTCGCTTGTATTTTCCGCAGTAACATTCCCAATCCTTCGACGGACCGAAAATTTTCTCACAGAACAGTCCGTCGAGCTCATAGCGCTGCGTACGATAGTTGATCGTTTCGGGTTTCGTCACTTCCCCGCTCGACCACTCAAGCATGTGCTCCGGGGAAGCAAGCGTCAAACGCACGCTCTCAAAGTCACTTACTTTGGTAATGCCGGTTTCTTCCATCATAGTGTTGGGAAAATTAGAGTTGAAGAATACGAATGTGCGTATTTTTTTGTAAATATCGACTCAATAATTCAAGGCTCATACCTTCCTGCACTTATGAATGGTCATCTTCTTCGGACGCTATCGGTGTTGCACCAACCAAGTCGACATTGAGACACAATCCTTTCAGTTCGTTCACCAACACATGGAATGATGCTGGAATATTCGGGCTCTTGATTGGCTCACCCTTGATGATCGATTCGTATGCCTTCGACCGACCAAGCACATCGTCGGACTTGATGGTGAGCATTTCTTGCAATGTATGCGCCGCACCATACCCTTCGAGCGCCCACACTTCCATTTCTCCGAATCGCTGTCCGCCGAATTGTGCCTTGCCGCCCAAAGGCTGCTGAGTAATAAGTGAGTACGGTCCGATGGATCGCATGTGAAGCTTGTCGTCAATCAGGTGATTAAGTTTCATCACATACATCACACCAACCGTCGATTCATTGTCAAAATATTCTCCCGACTTGCCATCACGGAGTCGGACCTTGCCGTTTTCCGGAAGTCCCGCTTTGCGAAGTTCGGCTTTAATATCCGCCTCTGTCGCACCATCGAGCGCCGGAGTTGCCACCGTGTGACCCAGCTTCTTCGCCGCCCATCCGAGATGCGTTTCGAGGATCTGCCCGATATTCATACGACTCGCCACACCAAGCGGATTCAGGATCATATCAACCGGTGTTCCATCTTCGAGATAGGGCATGTCTTCGATCGGCGCAATACGGGAAACCACACCCTTGTTGCCGTGGCGACCGGCAAACTTGTCCCCAACCGAAACTTTTCGAAGCTGTGCTACCGATACCTGCACCTGCTGGAATACTCCCATGGAAAGTTTATCGCCTTGCTCTCGTGAGAAGATCTTCACGTCTACCACCTTGCCGCGCTCGCCATGCGGAAGATAGAGCGATGAGTCTTTCACATCACGTGATTTTTCACCAAAGATGACGCGAAGCAGCCGCTCTTCCGCGGTCAGATCGCCTTCACCCTTCGGAGAAATTTTCCCCACCAGAATATCGCCCGAGGAAACCTCGGCACCGATACGAATAATGCCTTGTTCATCCAAATTCTTGAGACGATCTTCGCCGATATTCGGAATATCGCGTGTCACCACTTCGGGACCAAGCTTGGTATCGCGCACGTCGAGAGAGAAGTCTTCGATATGGATAGAGCTGTAACGATCCTCATGAAGCAATCGCTCCGACATGATAATCGCGTCTTCGAAGTTGTATCCCTGCCACGGAACAAACGCTACAACGACATTTTGCCCGAGCGCCAATTCGCCGCGATCCGTGGAAGCGCCGTCCGCAATAAGGTCGCCTTTCTTGAGCATTTGCCCCTTCGCGACACGCGGCACTTGGTTCATGCTCGTAAAGTTGTTCGACTTGGCAAAGCTCTTGAGCACATAGGTACGGTCAAAGTGCGCTTTCTTCGAGCCAATGGGCGCCTCTTCGCGCACCACCACATGGCTCGCGTCCACTTCGATCACCTCGCCATCCTGCCGAGCGAGAATAACCTGTCCGGAATCCGCCGCCGCCTTGTCTTCGATGCCCGTCCCCACGAGCGGCGCATCCGGTACAACGCACGACACCGCCTGACGCTGCATGTTCGAACCCATGAGCGCGCGGTTCGCATCGTCATGTTCCAAAAACGGGATGAGTGAAGTCGCCACGGAAATACACTGCTTCACGGAAACATCCACGTAGTCGATGCGCTCCGCCTCAATCATTTCCGGATGACCATTCACGCGTGCTTCAACAAGCGGCTCCAAGATATTGTTTTTTTCATCGGTTTCGATACCGGCATGCGCTATAATTTTACGATCCTCAACAATGGCATTGAGGTAGTCGATAGTGAGTGTGATAAACGGTTTCACTCGAACCGTGCCCGACTTTCGCTCCTTGGCAATTTTCCCGGCAAGCGATTCATCAATGAGCGTGCACGCCTCGGCCCCGGCGATGGATTCATTGAGAATCCTCCCGATTAATTCTTTCGAATCTTCCACGGCAACATCTTTCTGGATACGAAGATATGGTGTCTCAAGAAATCCGTATTCATTGACACGCGCATAGGTTGCCATATGCCCCACAAGTCCGATATTCGGACCTTCCGGCGTTTCCACGGGGCAAATGCGTCCGTAGTGCGATGAGTGAACATCGCGCACTTCAAAACTCGCCCGCTCACGCGTAAGTCCGCCCGGCCCCATCGCCGAAAGGCGCCGCTTATGCTCCAACTCCGCCAGAGGATTCACCTGATCCATAAACTGTGAAAGCTGCGAACTGGAGAAAAATTCCTTCACCGCAGCCGCTACCGGGCGCGGATTGATGAGCTGTCCCGGGATAACCGTCTCGACATCGCAGGTACTCATGCGATCTTTGATATTTCGCACCATGCGGTAGAGCCCCACACGCAGTTTGTTCTGAATAAGCTCACCCACAGCACGAACGCGACGATTGCCAAGATGGTCAATATCGTCCGGACGCGCTTCGGGATCATTGTTGAGTCGGATAATCTCACGGATAATCAGCACGAGATCATCCACATTGAGTACGCGATTCGCTTCGAGATCCTCGCGATTCGTTTCGAGACGCTGATTGAGACGGTATCGCCCGACGCTTCCGAAGTCGTAGCGCTCGTAGTTAAAAAACATCGAATCAATCATTTGCTTCGCGTTTTCCTCGGTCGCCAAGTCGCCCGGACGAAGCCGCTTATAAACTTCCTTGTATCCCTCACCCTGCGTTCGCGTGGGATCTTTGGAGAGCGTTTCCTCGATATACCGCACTTCTCCAGTATCCGTTTCGGCAAACAGTTCCCGAAGCGTCGCGTCATTTCCGCATCCGAACGCTTTGAGGAGCGCCGTTACCGGCACTTTTCGCTTCCGATCTATTTTCGCCGAAATAACACCGTCGAGGTCGGTCTCAAGTTCGAGCCATGCACCGCGATTCGGAATGATTTTCGCGCCAAACAATTTCTTGCCCTTCTGATAATTCATCGTAAAGAACGCGCCCGGAGAGCGAATCAACTGACTCACCACAACGCGCTCAACTCCATTTATAATAAATGTCCCTCGATCAGTCATGATCGGAAATTCGCCAAGATAAATTTCCTGGTCTTTCACTTCACCGGTTTTCTTGAAGGTCAGCGTCGCTTTGGCGCGAAGCGGCGCTTCATAGGAGATATTTTTCGCCTTCGCGGTCACTTCGTCATATTTCGGTTCATCGAGATAATAGTCGCCAAGACGAAGTTCGAGATCTTTGTTGGTAAAATCGCGAATAGGATTCACTTCTTCGAGCAATTCTTTGAAGCCTTTTTCCCAAAACCAGGTATACGAGCTCGTCAAAACATCGATAAGATTCGGGAGCGACACCATGATGCGCCGCTTAAAGAACTTTCGCGTCGACAGGGACGATCCCGAACGAAACGAGTCACGAATCTTCAGTACTTTCTCCTCTTTTCTCGCGGCTTCTTTTTTGGGCATAGAAAGACGCTCATCCTTTCTCTCGCCCCTCGGAAGAACAAAAAACTCTCCCGAAAGACGGCAGTGGATGAGAAATTAGACTCGCTTACAATGAATTGTTATATCTCCGAGACAGAAGCGTTGACATTCGCTTGAAAAAGACCCTCCGCACACTTCCTCTTCTATCATATCGTTCCTCTTCTTCCTTGGCAATCTTCCTCCCTTTTGATTCGAATTCGAACCAATTCCTTGCGAATCTTTCGGGGCTTCTGTCCACAATCATGATTCCCTCAGAGTCCGCCTTTTCTGACTTTCTCAGGAGTATAGAACGCTCACTCCGATTTGTCAAATTGAGGAGCGTCCGGTTAGAGCACTGGCAGCATCCATTCCGATTCGTGACGCACTCCGTCCGCGCAATTCATCCATAAGTGTTGCGTAAAAACGAAGATTATGGAGCGACAGCAAACGCGATCCGAGCACTTCGCCGGTTGCAAAAAGATGCCGAATATACGCTCGAGAAAACCCACTGGCACATGCCGCACAGTCGCACATTTCATCAATCACTCCCTTATCACCCCGAAACCGTTCACTCGTCAGATTGACAACTTCATAGAAAGATTCGTCGAAAACGCTCCGCTCGGCACAGCGAAGAAATGCTCGGCCATGGCGCCCTTCTCGCGTGGGGATAACGCAATCGAAGATATCCCAACCGAGCGAGTGACAACGCACAATATCTTGCGGCGTTCCAACACCGAGCGCGAACCGGATTGTATCCTCCGGAATACATGCCGCCGTCTCATGAAGCACCTCTTCGAGAAAATTCCCCACCATATCGAGATGCCGCGCCCCAAAACCGTATCCGTCGAAACCGATTGCCGCGAGCGCCTCGGCGCAATGCCGCCGCAACGCCATATCCATACCGCCCTGAACAACCGAGAAAAGAAGTGGCCGTTGTTTCTTGTTGCCACCCACTTTCTGCTCTGCCAATCGCTCTTCATACCGAATCTTGCACCGACGCGCCCAGCGAAGTGTCCGCTCCACAGCAAGCATCGCCTCTGTCGTCGGAGCGTCATTTGGCCGAGGATCATCCAAGCACACCATCATGTCAACACCGAGATCAAACTGAATATCGATAGCGCGTTCGGGAGTAAGGAGATACTTCGACCCGTCGATCGGAGAACGAAAAAGCGCGCCCTCCTCGGATACCAAGCCGCACTCCGGGTGCTTATGTATCAGAGAATAGACCTGATACCCTCCGGAATCAGAAAGTATGGGCGCGTCCCAGCACATAAAAGCATGTACACCCCCCATGCGGGCAATATGCTCCGCCCCCGGGCGGAGCAAGAGGTGATAGGTATTGACGACGAGCGCTTCGATACCGGAAGAGGCAAGAGCGCCCGGTTCAATACCGCGCACCGCCGCCCGAGTAGCATCCGGCATAAAAAACGGCGTTTCCAGAACGCCGTGTGCCGTGCGGATCCGACCCCTCCTCCCAGATCGATCCGCTTGCAAAACTTCGAAATACGAATCCATAGTCCTACCCTACCTCCAAACGAAATATTCGGTCAAGAATGCTTCATCGCCTCTTATTCTCCACTTGCTACCTTGGAGCCGCTCGGCGGGAGAGAGTCATCTTCCCGAAGGCTCGTCGTTTTTTCCGACGTTCTGGATTGAATCATCTCATTCGTAAAAACATCCGTCGCTTTCGCCAGCGATGGTTGCAGCAATGCAGGGGACGTATTCAATTGGTTCAGCTCCGGGCGGATTGATACCTGAAACGCCACCGTTCGCTTCGGAGCGAGTATACCCTCGCCAACTCCGAGACTCCCCACACTCCACACAATTTTGTTGGTGCGCTCATTGTAGGAAATCTTCTCGGTATCCGGAAATGTTTTCCCGGTCCACATGACACCAGTCGGCAAATCCGCCGATACCTCCGCTCCCGTCACGTCATTCGTCGTATTCGACAAGAGCCAGTGCAGAGTATACGTAGTATTCTGACCAACCGTCGGAGGAATCGGCCCCGCATTTGGCAATACATTGTCTTTGTAATATCCGACCGTCTCCAAAAGAAGGCGGGAATTTACCTTGGTCCACATGGTATCGGTTGCCACAATTTTGTTTGCGCCCGCCGGATTCGGAACATCGGGACTTTCGATTTTTGCCGTCGTTTTGATCTGAAAATCTTTTGTAAGCACGCTCTTCGGAACGAAATCATCCCGAACCGGCACATTGAACTCAATCTCACCTGAAGCATTCGGTACGAGATTTCCCAGTTGCGACACATCCGACGCCTTCCATGTAATCACCTTGCGGAGACTGTCATAGGCGCCTTTCTCCGGACGAAGTCGAGAGAAATCCAACGCATCTCCCTCCAGCTCCACGGTGATAATAGCTTCTCGAAGCGCTATCTCACTGTCATTGCGATACGCTATGGTATAACGCAAAATATCGCCAGGATTCACGGCTCCCGGCTTTGCGCCGTTTAGCGATTGCCGAATGCTAAAGGGCGCCGCCACGATTCTCGTTATTCGCTCGGCATCACTGTACGAAAGGAACGTGTTGTCTCCCTGGAATGTGCCAAATTCAACCTTCACCGTTTTGGTTTCATTGGGTACGCCGCTCATGTTTCCCGTGAGGCGAATTTTGCCACGTTCGCCCGGAGCAATGCTCCCGAGATACCACACCACCTCGCCTTCCGACGGTTTCGGATCGGCATCTCTCAGAGAGAAACCCGCCGGAAATGTCGCCTTCATGCGCACATTCGATAACGACGAATCGCTCGTATTTTCATAATTCACCAAATAATTCACTTCTCCCGAAGGCGGCACCGAAAGCGGCGCTTCCAACTCGACAGCAAGAGATGCACTCCGTAAATTGACGCTCTTCTGTCCCGCCGCAGAGAATCGGCTCTGGACATTGTTCGGACGATACCGAAGCTCGGCGCGAATAAATGCTATCGAATCTTTGGAACCATAAAACTTCCCCGAAAAATCAAGGGTTTTCTTTTCAAAGGCAGAGATATCGCCGATCGCAACACTGCTTGACGAGGCATCATTTCGGAATGTGTTCGCGTTTCCCTCTGGCACAAAATTCGGCGGATACGAAACGACAAGCTCGGCATCGGCAAGTCCCGACCGGTTGGCATTCTCGTAGGAAATGACGAAATCGGTCAGATCCGAACTATTCACATTGCTTGGTCCTGTGACAGAAACCGAGACGCGGTCCTGCGAAAAGAGCGTTTGACGAATGCGCACGAACGTCCCAACAAGAAGCGCTATAAACGCAATCCCGCCTATTGCCAGCATTCCCACACGAATCATCTGCGCTCGGTCCGCAAAAAACCGGCTGCGAATCGTGCGCCACCCGCTTGTCGCTTCCAACGAAATATTCGCATCATCCGCCGCATGCCCCGGATCAAACGCATCCGCCCGGGAAGATTCGCGAATTTCGCCATCATGTTTATGAAGCTGCTCCTCAAGATCTTGTATACCCATAGACCAATATGATCGCATCACACAGAAAACAGTCCGCACATGTAAGCACAGTATAACACATCCGACTCCGGAGAACCTTAAAAGGACTTCTCTCGTCCACAACACATGTTCATTATGTCAATGAGAGTTTCTTGGAAGAACGCGTGGAATAAAATCCCTGCACCACTACGGCATTCAAACAGTGTCATAATGCACTTCTCCATATATCCCCCAAACCATCGGTTTGATAGTTTTTATACCCAATACTCCATCATCTGTTCGGTTTTTCCCTTAAGAGAGAGAAACTTTACGAGCTCGACCATGTGCGCGATAATGAGGAGGCGCAAAACGGAATCGCGCACTCCGTGGGGGAGGTCGTATATCCACGGTTTTTCTTTTCTCCGAAATCGAAATCCTAGCCAAAAACCGTATGAAACACAGACAGAAAGCGGAAACAGTATCCATCGAATCCGTGCGAAGACGAAGCGGACGCACGACTTCGTTCAATCCGTACAAGATCGTCAACGCTATCGAAAAAGCACTCTGTGCTACTGCCGAAGGAAACGAGAAAGACGCCGCCCGCATCGGCAAGAAGGTCGTCTCGCTCCTCGAAAAGAAAGCGCGACACTATGCCAAGCAGAATCTCGGACGATTCATTCCGAAAATCGAGGAAATTCAAGACCTCGTCGAAACCGTCCTCATGTCGGAAGGGTTTCACGAGACCGCCAAAGCCTATATTCTCTATCGCGAACAGCATCGCGAAGTCCGCGAAACGGAAGAATCACTCGTTAAAGCGGTGCACCTCGTCGACAAATATATCGGCAACCTCGACTGGCTCGTGAAGGAAAATGCCAATATGGCGTATTCCCTTCAGGGACTCAATAACTACGTCTCGAGCGCCATCAGCACGAAGTATTGGATGAACACTATCTATTCCAAGGAAGTGCGCGACGCTCATGAGTCCGGCGATCTGCACATTCACGATCTCCAGCTCATTTCCGCCTATTGCTGCGGCTGGGATCTCGAAGATCTCTTGCGACAAGGCTTCACCGGCGTCCCCGGCAAAGTCTCTTGCAAGCCCGCCAAGCACTTGGGATCCATCTTGGGACAGATGGTGAACTTTATCTACACACTCCAAGGCGAAGTTGCCGGCGCGCAGGCATTCTCCAACTTCGACACGCTCCTCGCGCCGTTTATTCGGAAAGACAAACTTTCCTACGAACAGGTGAAGCAGGAAATCCAGTCATTTGTGTTCAACATGAATGTCTCGACGCGCGTCGGATTCCAAACGCCGTTTTCAAACATCACGATGGATATTATTCCACCGAAGATTCTCGCGAAGAATCATGTCGTGATCGGCGGCGAACCGCAAAAAGAAACGTATGGCGATTTCGCACCCGAAATGGCAATGATCAATCGCGCCTTCGCCGAAGTGATGACCGAAGGCGACGCCTCGGGACGCATCTTCACCTTCCCCATCCCGACCTATAACATCACCAAGAACTTCGACTGGGAGAATCCCGCCTATGCGCCACTTTGGGAAATGACCGCCAAATACGGCATCCCCTATTTCGCCAACTTCGTGAATTCTGACATGAGCCCCGACGATGCGAGGAGCATGTGCTGCCGGTTGCGCTTGGACAACCGCGAACTCCGAAAGCGAGGCGGCGGACTCTTCGGCGCCAATCCCTTGACCGGGTCGGTCGGCGTTGTCACCATCAACCTCCCGCGCATTGGTTACCTTGCCAAAAATGAGAAAGACTTTTTCAAGCGCCTCGACCGCCTCATGGATATCGCCAAAGAAAGCCTCGAAGTCAAACGGAAAATCGTCGAACAACTCACCGAGAAAGGACTCTACCCCTACACCAAGTTTTACCTTGGCAATATCAAGAAGCGCTTTCACCAATACTGGAAGAATCACTTCTCCACGATCGGTCTGGTCGGAACCAATGAGGCAATCAGCAATCTTATCAAAACCGATATCACCACCGATAAAGGACAAGCTTTCGCCAAAAAAATTCTCACCCACATGCGTGAGCGGATCGGAACCTACCAAGAAAAGACCAACAATCTCTACAATCTGGAAGCCACTCCCGCCGAAGGCACCGCCTACCGCCTCGCCCTCCTCGACAAGAAGTACTATCCCGATATCGTCGTCGCCAACGAGAAAGAAGTGCGTACCAAACACGCCGAACCCTACTACACCAATTCCTCCCACATCCCCGTCGGCTTTACCGACGACATCTTCGAAGCACTCGACCTCCAAGACGGACTCCAAACGCAGTATACCGGCGGCACCGTCCTCCACGGATTCTTGGGAGAGCGCATCAATGACCCCACCATGGCGCGCACGCTCGTCCGCCGCATCGCCGAGAAGTATCATCTTCCCTACTTCACCCTCTCCCCCACCTTCAGCATCTGCCCCACTCACGGCTACCTCCCCGGCGAACACCAAACCTGCCCGCAGTGCATAACCATGCCAACAGCGAAAGAGTATCAAAAAGCGTGAAATTCACTCTTCCCTATGGAAATAAAAGAATTACTCCAACAAGGGCGAGATATTTGGGGAAATCAAAAATTTACCCTCGGACAGATTATTGTGTGCATGGGAAAAATATTCGGCGATATCTGTCGATGGGAACGCAACGCCACAAAAGACATAAAACTCCATACCGATCACGAGCTCAAGAAAGAACTCGGCAATATCATCTTCTCCACGATTCGATGGTGCGACGACTTAGGATACGACCCCGAAGAATGCATACGCATCGCCAGAGATTGCCAAAAAGAATTTAAAAAATAAATCGTAAGAAAAAATGTATGCAAACGATAACATGTCACGACTGCGGAAAGACCCTCAAGAAGGGTGAGGAATATATGCCGTATGAGGCAAACGGGAATACGCTCGCAAAGTGCCGCGCCTGTCACGAGACAAAGCCGGAACTGACCGATTTTCAGAAAGCCGAAACCTACACCCGCGTCGTCGGCTATATCCGCCCCGTTGAGCAATGGAACAAAGGCAAACAACAAGAATACACCGACCGCCTGGAGTACGCGCCCAGCGCCGCCTAGGAAGTATGTACCTCGCCGGATACCAACCACTCACTCTCCTCGACTACCCCGGGAAACTCGCTGCAACGGTGTTTACACTCGGGTGTGTGCTGCGATGCCCGTTTTGTCACAATCCGGAATTGATCGAGCCGAGCGAAGAATACCTTTCACAAGCGGGCGGAAACAAGACGGGTGAATTTCTGAAATTCCTTGAGACACGACAAGGCAAACTTGATGGCGTGTGTATCACCGGCGGCGAGCCGACGCTTCATAGCGATCTCCTCGACTTTATACGAAAGATAAAGTCGCTTGGCTTCCTCGTAAAGCTCGACACCAATGGCGCCTTCCCTGACATCGTGAAAAAAATTTCCGAAACTAAGCTCGTTGATTTCTGGGCGATGGATATCAAGCACGCGCCCGAAAAATATCCGGCTGCATCCGGCAATGCCAATATCGCCATCGAGAACTTTCAAGAAAGCGTAAAAATCATCATGGAGAGCGGTGCAGACTATGAATTCCGCACGACGGTTGTCCCGGGAATTCACACCGAAAACGACTTCCAAGCAATCGGCGAATGGATACAGGGCGCCCGGCGATTCGCCCTTCAGGAATTCCGAGATATAAAGATATACGACCCCAACCTGGCAACACAAGCAAGAGGGTGTTCGATCGATCTCGAAATTGCCCGCACACACATCCTCCCATTTGTCGAACACGTTGAAATTCGCCGATAAGAACCTCTTGAAAAGGCCTCGAGTCAAAGAAAATCGGCTGAGCTCTTCTGGAGAAATTCTTTTTTGCGGCTTTCCTACCTACCGGCAGGCAGGCGTACGAAGTGTAAGACAAGCAAGAAAAGAATTTTTCCAGAAGAGCGGGCTTGTTCAACAGACACTAAGGGTAATCGCGATTCAAAACACAAAACATCAGCGCCAACCGCGCTGATGCGTTTCTTTCTCCCGACACAAGTATCCCAAGAACTATCGTCTGTTTAATAACAGAGAAACTACGAACGCCGCGAGCATAATCAGCACAATCGTTCCACCTGTCGCCAGGTTGAGATAGAACGATGCCACTATACCAAAAAGCACTGAAACTATCGAGATTCCCTCCGCCATCAGAACTGTCCGCATAAATCCGCATCTCCATTGGAGTGCTGCAACAACCGGAATTACCATCAGCGCTGCAATGAGCAGTATGCCGACAATGGGAATAGCAACAGACACTGTGAGTGCGGTCAGCAGTATCAACGCAAGATTGAGGAATCGCGTCGGCATGCCACTCACCTGTGCAGCTTCCTCATCGAATGTCACAAAAAGAAGCGGTTTGAACAATGCAAACAGCGAAAGAATAACCAGTGCCGATACGCCGCCAATCACAAGAATATCGGTTGACGTCACCGTTACGATACTGCCAAAAAGGTAGTTGAAGAGACTCGCATTGAACCCATTGGCAAGACTGAGAAGCACCACTGCAAGCGCCAAGCTCCCCGAAAGGAACAGTGCAAGTGCCGATTCGCCGGAAATCCGTTTCGAATTCCGCAGACGCTCAATGCCAAGAGAGGCAACGGTTGTCGCTCCCAGCGCGGCGAGAAGCGGATTGATTTTCAAGAGCAGACCGAGCGCAATACCGGCAAGCGACACATGAGAAAGTGTATCGGCAATCAGAGAATATCGCCGCAATACCAAAAATGTCCCGATAAGCGGCGCGACGCAAGCGACGATAATACCCGCTTCGAGTCCGCGAACGATAAATCCGTATTGAAAAATATTTTCTACCATAGAAAGAGGGTGCCAAGCAAACTTCGCAAGAATAGAAACGTGAACATGTTTCCGGAGAAAATTCTTTTTTTGCTTGTCTTACACTTCGTACGCCTGCCTGCCGGTAGGTAGGAAGGCCGCAGAAAAAAGAATTTTCTCCGGAAAAACAGTCTTTCAGAAACATTCATAAACATCAGGCATAGTGATGGCGATGCGGCTCTACCTTGATATCGCGCTCAAATATAGTCGTCGAAGCACTCTCTGCACGATACGCTTCGGGTGAGAGATAGCGAATCAGCGAACGATCAACGCAGGCAAGATGCGTCACCTCTCGTACAATGCGATCGATATCATGAGAGACCAGCACCAGCGTAATACCCGATTCGCCATTCAACTTTTTGAGAAGTGAATAGAAACCATCCTGTGTTTTCTTGTCGACACCAGTTGTTGGCTCATCGAGAAAGAGTATTTCCGGACGATTCACGAGCGCGCGCGCGATAAAAACCCGTTGCTGCTGCCCGCCGGACAGGTCTCCGATGAGGCGATCCCGAAAGTCCCACATGTCAACGCTCGTCAGCGAATCTTTCACTGCATCCCGATCAACATCGCGTAGTCTTTGGAAAATACTCCCACTCTTGTAACGCCCCATCATTGCTACCTCATACACGCTCACGGGAAAATTCACATCGAAATGCACCGCCGTCTGGGGCACATATCCTATCTTTTCCCATTCGGAAAATTCCCGGACATCAACACCAAAGAGCCTGACCGAGCCGCTCGAAAGCGGCAGGAGTCGAAGCATGATCTTGAGCAGTGTTGTTTTCCCGGCGCCATTCGGACCCACCAGCCCGACATAGTCTCCGCGACGAACCGCAAGCGTCACACCCTGAAGCGCATCCTCTTTCCCATCATAGGAAAAAGAGAGGTTCTCAACTTCAAGAATATTTTCAACGTTTATTGCCGAATGCATTGCAGTGCCGTTTGTAAATTTTCGAGATTCTCGCGCATAACGGAGAAATAATCTTCGCCTCGAGCAATGTTCTCTTCGCTTAAACCTTCAATCGGATTCAACACCAGTGTTTTCGCTCCGATTTCCGTCGCAATCGTCTGTGACAGCTTCGGACTTGCGAGACTCTCAAAGAAAATATACTGCACATTGTTCGTTTTGGCGAACTGCGCAATAATAGCCAGCTGCGATGGAGATGGCTCGGCATCGGGAGAGAGTCCGGCTATCGACACTTGATTCAATCCGTATTCCGCCGCCAAATACCCAAAGGCGGAATGAGACGTGATGATATTCCTGGTTGCACACACGCGAAGACCATTCCGATAAGCAGCGTCCACATCGCTCAATTTCCCAATAAGCGAATCGGCATTCCCGCGATAATATGAAGCGTTCTCCGGATCGACACGCTCAAAACCGCTCGCAATATTCTCCACCATCCGTTTCGCAAGCACCGGATCAATCCATACGTGCGGATCCATCGTAAGCGAGCTTTCCCCTGTTGCCGCTCTTGTCATAAGACCTTCGCTCGCTCGAACAACAACCGTGTTTTTCGAAGAAAGATTCTTGCCGATACGATCACCCCACGCCTCAAACCCTCCGCCATTCAAAACGATAAGATCAGCCTTTTCCATCCGCGCCATATCTTGCGCCGTCGGCTCATAGTCGTGTGGCTCCGCCCCGGACGGCACGACATTTGTAACATCAAATTTGTCTCCGCCAATCTGCTGAGAGAAAAAATAAAGCGGATAGAAACTTGCTGTTACCTGCAGCTTTCTAGAGTCTTCCAGTTGAACATTCGATTGGATTGAATTGATCGAAGACTTTTTGATGCCCCAGACAAAGACACTTATTCCCGCGAGAGCAGCTATCGAAAGCGAAAAAATAACAAGAGATCTCTTCATATATCTTGACATAAAGAATTATACTGTTCTATAAAATATCACTGATCACAAGAAGCGCTACCGACCTACCGACATCGTTCGCACATTCCAAAGAACTCCAAAGAGTGATCAAGGATCGTGAATCGCTCGCGACGCGCCAATCGACTCTCTTCCCGCTCAAGCGATTCATTCAAACGTACTTCGCGGATATCGCCACAAGACACGCAAACCAAATGATGGTGATGATCACCGACACATTCATAGAGCGCCGTGTCATTTCGGAAAAATATCTCTCTCACACTTCCCATCTTTTTCAGTGTTTCAATCTCCCGATATACGGTCGTCTTGTTGACACTCCTTCCTTTGTTAGCAAGCGATGCCATTATTTCCGATACGGGGAGGGGCTTTCCCGCATTCCCCAAAATATCAAGCACCGCGTCGCGCGCCGGAGACTTCCGCAAGTGTTTATTCTGAGATGAAGTCATCAGAGTTTTTCCCATAACTTTCTTCATACCTTCAATATAATGCAACTTAGTTGCAATTGTCAATAGGCAAGACGAGGAACAAAAAAATCGTTCCGAAAAATTTATAGGAACGACGTTTGCGCAAAGATTCCTCTGACGGGCATTCACGGCAACTCCGAGAGAAAACAGCGATGCGCATTCCCTTCCGTCACATTCCCAACCTCTGCAAATGAAATTCCTTTCACTTCGGAAATTTTCCTTGCCACTTCCACAACATACGCCGGCTCATTCCGAGTGCCGCGATACTTTTGCGGCGCCAGATAGGGACAGTCGGTCTCAGTCAGCATCCGTTCAATCGGAATTATCTTGACACTCTCGCGAATGTCATTCTCGGTTCCCACAAGCGACTTCTTTACCGGATAGGTGATATTCCCTGCGAATGAAAAGAAGACTCGATCGCTCAGGTCGAGAAACTCCTGCGTCATCCCCTTGTCACCCTGGTAGCAATGCAAGATAATAAACGGGATATCCTCAACATATCCGCGCACGATATCAAGGACATCGCCATACGATTCGCGCGCATGAATAACAATCGGTTTCCCGATACGCTTGGCAAGCTCCAAGTGATCTCGAAATCCTTCTTGCTGAATCTTCCGCTGTTCATCCGAAATCGAAACCCCGTTAAAGGCGTGATAATCCAGCCCGCATTCGCCAATCGCCACCACCTTCGGACGCACTGCTATTTCCTCCATTCTTTCTATCCACTCCCGCCGCACTTCATGTTCGGGCAATTTCGAATACTCATGCGGATGCACCGCGACGGCGGCAAAGAGCCCGCTTTCGTATCGCTCCGCCGCCGCAACAGCATCTATGCTTTCCGTTACACTGGTGCCAACCGTGATAATTCGATTCACGCCCACGGCATTCGCCCGACGAATCGCTTCATCTCGATCGCCATCAAACACCTCTTCGTGAATATGCGCATGCGTATCGATCATGGGTCTCAAATACGTTGAAAAAGAATCCCGCCCTTTCGTTCGGCAAGCATCGTTCGAATATTCTCAGACGTTTCCGGCAAAAAAGGAACGAGCAAATATGCAATGCGAGTGAGATCGTCAAGCAGTTTTTTCATTACCGCCTCGAATTTCTCCACATCTGTTTTTGCCAGTTCCCACGGTTTCTCGTCTTCGATATACTTATTGCTTTTCCGCACAATATCCCAAATATATTCCAATCCATCGTTCAAACGATAATTTTCCAAGAGTTGAAAAAATTCTTGAGGTATATGTTCTGTGTGTTTCTCCGTAATTCGTGCTTCCTGATTCGTTATTCGATCAGCCAGTTTCAAAACTCGACTCACCAAATTCCCGAGCCCGTTCGCCAGATCGGCATTGTATTTCTCAGTCATCCGCTCCCATGAGAGATCGATATCTTCCCCAAATACCGCCGCCGAAAGGAGAAGGTACCGCGCCCCGTCCTTGCCAAATCTCTCAATCATCTCTTCGGGCGAAACAACATTCCCGAGACTCTTCGACATTTTCTGTCCATTGCAGGTGATGTGTCCATGGATAAGTATTTGCTTTGACGGAGCAAGTCCGGCGGACAGAAGCATCGCCTGCCACATCGCCGTCTGCTGACGAAGATTGTCCTTTCCGGCAATCTGCACGCCCGGCCAAAATTTCTCGAACTGTTCTTGATCAACATTCCATCCTATTGTCGAGATGTAGTTGACAAGTGCGTCGAACCACACATACATCACATGCGATTCATCACCCGGCACCGGGATACCCCACGGCATTTTCGAAGCAAGTCGCGACACACTAAAGTCTTGCAACCCGCGCTCGACAAAAGCCACAATCTCATTCAGACGCTTCTCCGGAACAACAAACTGCGACTGCTCTCGATACAAGCTCAGAAGTTCTCCTTGATACCTCGAAAATCGGAAGAAATAGTTTTCTTCTTCCACAATTTCTATCTCGCGATTCGGATGCTCGGGACATTTCCCGTTCACCAAATCCGAATCCGTCTTCTCCAATTCGCATCCGACACAGTACTTCGCCCGGTAATTCTTTTTGTAGATATCGCCTCGCGCTTCGCACCGTCTCCAAAACGCCTGCGCCGCCTTCACATGATACTCATCCGTTGTCCGAATGAAATTTGTATAACCGATATCAAGAAGCGTCTTGAGATTTCGGAAGTGCTCCGACATGCGGTCGCAAAACTCCTGCGGTGTCACTCCTTCTTCTTTCGCTTTTTCCCAAATCTTCGTCCCATGTTCATCCGTTCCGATATTGAAAACCACCTCCTCGCCAAGCGCCGCATGAAACCGCGCTATTACATCCGCCTGCACCACCTCCAGCGCAAACCCAATATGCGGCTTCCCATTTACATACGGAAGTGTGGTTGTAATATAGAATCTTGACATACATTTTAGAATATGATTCTATGGCATTGTTAACCAATAGTACCTTCCTCTCATTAACAAATTACTGCAAGGGGGCTTCAAATGGAATTCATCAACTCTATCATCTCAAAGCTTCATCCAAGTTTCTCACTTATTCTCCCCGCTATAATTCTCGCGTCGTTTACTTATCCTCTTTCGCAAGCGATGGAAAACATGAATCGACGAGCATTGTCACGAACCGTTTTCCTTCTTTTTCTTCTTCTCTTGGTATTCATTGTTGAAATCATCCTAAATGGGAATCAATCACTCCCAATGAAATTCCTCTCCTGGTGGCTAAGTCACTGGAAAACCTGAGCTAATTCACTCTTTGATTCGCAGGATCTGCATGATCCTGCTTTTATTTTCCGTAACTCGTAGCTATCACCACAAACTCTCCCTTCACCTTCCCTTGGTTCTTCTGATAATACTCCAATACTTCCGCAACGTTTCCGCGGATGATTTCTTCGAACATCTTGGTAAGCTCGCGTCCGACAATCACGTGTTTTTCGGGCGCGAGCGAAGCCAAGAGTTCCAAATTCTTCACGATGCGATACGGAGACTCGTAATACACAACTGGAACTGCCGATTCCGCAACCGCGCGAAAAAATGTCTCTCGTCCCTTCTTGTGCGGCGGGAATCCCTTGAAGCAAAATTCCTGCGTGTTCACACCGGCGACCGAGAGAATGGCTCCCAAAGCCGATGGCCCTGGCACAGGAGAAACGCGAAAACCCGCCGCAATCACCTTTTCTACCAGCTCATTCCCCGGATCCGACACGCCCGGTGTCCCGGCATCGGTCGTAAGCGCGACAGACTTTCCTTCGCCGAGCAGATCGAGCACGCGACGATGCTTTTCTTCCGCCGCCCGCTGCGGAACAGCAAGGAGCGACTTTGATATATCATGCCGAAAAAGAAGTTTCTTGGCAACACGCGTGTCCTCGCACACGATCAGATCGCACTCGCCGAGAATGCGGAGCGCACGAAGCGTGATGTCTTCCATATTTCCAATAGGTGTTGCCACTACGAAGAGTGTCCCCGATTCAGAATTCTCCTCATCTTCTCTTTGAATTTCTTCTTCAAAATCATTCATATTTTTCCCTTAGAGCTTGTCTTAGAAGTCCGTATTCTGCTGCAATTTCAAAATTTTGGCTGCAAAACATTCAGATTTCGTCGCGTTACCTTCCAGGTAGCACTCCTCAATCTTCATGTTTTTCGCTCAAAATTTTGAAATTTCGCGACGAAAGAGACTTTTAAAACAAGCTCTTACATGCCACTCTCCTTATTGTCATTATCCATTTTGTTTCTTCTTCCCCAGAAATTCATCCGTAAACACCGAAAGCGCCGCCGCCGAAGGTACTGCAAGGAGTATACCGGCGATACCGGCAACTTTCGCGCCGATAAGCAGCGCCAAGATAACTGCCACAGGATTCAATCCGACGGTGCGTCGCATCACCTGCGGCACGACGATATGATTCTGCGCTTGTTGAATCACGACATAGAGAATGATAACCGCTGTCCCCAGCCACGGCGACACCAGAAAGCCGAGAAGTGCGGCGGGAATAGCCGCCATCGTCGGACCCGCATACGGCACCATTTCAAGGAGCGCCCCAAAGAGAGCCAGAACCAGCGTATACGGAATCTCGAGCATGGAAAGCCCGATAAAGTAAAATGAAAAGACGATGACCATGAGAAGCAGCTGCCCGAACATCCACTGACCGATTTTGTCTTGAATCTTCCGAGAGAAATAGAGAACGCGCTCCTCATATTCGGCAGGCGTCACCGTTCGAAGCACTTTGTCTATCCCGCGCCGTTCAAACGACATATACAGCGAGAGAAAAAACATGACCACCACTGAAAAAAGAGCATGGAACACGCTCACGGTCGTCGAGAAAATACCGGAAACCGCTCCCGACGACTCGCCGCCGCCCGAAAGAGCATCCGCGCCGAGCGGAACATCATGGATTCGGAAAAACGAATCAATACCATTTGCAAACATGGAAAGACGATCGAGGTACTGCGGCACATTTGCCGAGAACTCCACCACCTGACTCGAGAATATAGGAACAATCAGCGAAACAACCGTAACCAAGAATCCGACAATCACCGCGTACACGCCAAGCACGCCGAGCGTGCGCGGGATACGGAGAGCCTCCAATCTCTCAATCGCCGGCGCAACCGATGCCGTAATGATTATCGCGACAAAAAATACAACGATAATATCCCGAATCAAGTACAAAAAGAATAATGCCATCAGCATCATGACGCCGTGCAGTAAAATCTTCGTCCACGCTTCAATATACTGTTCCTTTGTCATTGTCATACGAAAACACTCGAAATGTATTATCCGTGTCATTCCGACCAGAACGACGGAGGAGTGGGGTGGAGGAATCTCCGAATAGCACGCATGAAAGCTCTGAGAAACAAACTCCGCAGTTGAGATTCCTCGACCTCGCTCGGAATGACAGAACTCTGTCGACCCGAGCCTCAGCACATTCAAATATCCAACTACAATTTCAACATCTTCTCCAATTTCTTGGGAGATTTCTGCGGACCAATAACAGCGAGATTGAGTCGGTCGGAGCGAAAAATCATCTCGGCCACCCGCCGAATATCTTCGCTCGTCACCGCATCAATCTTTTCATAGCGATCTTTTGGCAAAACGATTTCGCCTTTCAACGCTTCCTGATCAACCAAATACCCTACGATATCATCCGACGACTCAAGATGCATCGCCATGCTTCCCTTGATATGTTCCTTCGCTTTCAGAAGTTCTTTCTCCGGCACCAACTCCGTCGCAATCCGCTTGTATTCTTCGAGAATCACTTCGATAGTCTTCTCAAGATTTTCGTGCTCAACACCGCACTGTGTCGAGAGATATCCCGCATCATGGTAGGCATCTGTCCCGGTATGCACACTATAGGCCAAGCCCCGCCGTTCGCGCACTGCCATAAAAAGCCGGCTCGACATACCGCCGCCGAGAATAGTCGAAAGCACCGCGAGTGCGTGACGGTCTTCATGGAAGAAATCAAACGATCGAACCCCGAGAATGAAATGTGTCTGATCGGTTTTCTTGGTCTGAAGGAGCACTGCCGGAGCTTTTTGCTTTTCAACAATGCCTTTTCGTTCCGGATTCTTCCCTGTTCGCATATCGGCAAAACTCCGCTCGATCATGCCCTTCGCCCACGCCACATCGAAATTCCCCGCAACACCAACCACTACATTTGATGCCACATAGGCGCGGTTGAGATAGCGAAGAAATTCCGCGCGCTTGAAACCTTTGATATTCTCCCGTGTCCCAATAATATCTCGCCCGAGCGGGTGATCCCCATAGAGGAGCATTTCAAACACATCGCCCACATGTCGAACCGGCGTATCCTCGTACATATTAAGCTCCTGCAGAATCGGCCCGCGCTCGCGATCGATTTCTTCCGCCGGCAAGGTTGAATTGAGGAAAATATCGCTCACGATATCGAGCGCCATTTCGGCATGTTTCCGGTCTACCTTCGCATAGTAGGCTGTACGATCCTTCGACGTGAACGCATTGTACTCCCCACCCACGCCGTCGAGTTCCTCACTGATCGAAAGCGCTGTCGGACGCCGCTTCGTCCCCTTAAAAAACATATGCTCCAAGAAATGCGAAAGTCCGCCCTCTTTCTTTGTCTCATACCGCGACCCTGTTGCCGTCGTAATAAGCACTGTCACCGTCTCCGCTTCTTTCATCGGCGAGAGTACCACTCGCAACCCATTCGACAAAACATGCTTTTCGTAATTCATAGTCGCAGACAATCAAGTATAAATTCAAGACAGCGGAACATAGGAACTCTCCACTCGAATATCATTCTCTTCTTCGTTTCCAACTCGATTCAGAGACACATCATGCCCATCAACACTCGAAAGCTCCATCATCGAGTCAATATGCACCGATTTCTGATCCAAACCCTTCCACTTCTTGCGCGCCCGCACCCTCGCGTCATGACTGTCTTCGGCAACAACCGGCACCACTTCGTGATCTTCACCCACTCGACCATCTTGCAGTTTTCCGCCCAAAAAAACTACGAAAAGTTTCGGCATAGTATGTTAGAAAATTCCCTACCGAAAATGCTCCCAGAGGTAATTGCCGAGGTCGGCAAGCGACAAGCGATCTTGTTTCATCGTGTCACGATCGCGCACAGTGACCGTGCCATCATCGAGCGTCTGGAAATCGATCGTCACACAATACGGCGTCCCGATTTCATCCTGCCGGCGATAGCGCTTCCCCACATTGCCGTTGTCATCAAATTCACACACGACATCTTTTCTCAAGACTTCAAATACTTTGCGCGCCTTGTCGACAAGTTCGGGTTTGTTCTTCATGAGCGGAAAGACCGCCACCTTCACTGGCGCAATCGACTTTGCCAAGCGAAGCACTGTGCGCGTCTCCCCTTCACCAACCGACTCTTCGTCATACGCAGAGAGGAGAATTGCCAAGAGACCGCGATCGAGTCCGAAAGTCGGCTCGACGACGAACGGCGTGATCTTTTCTTTCGTCTCCGTGTCCTGCCACGTCATATCGCGCCCCGAAAACTTTGCATGGCGCGACAAATCATAGTCCGTCCGACATGCAAGCCCGAAGAGTTCCTTGCGCCCGAAGGGGTAATCGAATTCGAAATCCACGGTCCGCGCCGAGTAGTGCGCCCGCTCATTCTCCGCTATCTCCGTTGGATGTATACGAGTCATATCCATGCCGACCGATTTCATCCACGATTCCATTTCTCCCTGCCAATAGGCAAATACTTCATTCCATTCCCGCTTCTTCGAATCGAAGAAATATTCTATTTCCATCTGTTCAAACTCGCGCGTGCGGAAAATAAAGTTGCCCGGCGTGATTTCGTTCCGAAACGCCTTGCCGATTTGCGCGATGCCAAACGGCAAGCGCTTTCGCGACACGCCGGCAACGAGCGGAAAGTCCACAAACATTGCCTGTGCCGTTTCCGGGCGAAGATAGGCGATGTTTGCACTCTCCTCGGCGGGACCGATAAACGTTTTGAACATGAGATTGAAGAGCGTCGGATGCGACCAGTCACGCTTCCCGCAATGCGGACAGGCAATCGTCCGCAAGGCGCCGAAGAGTTTCTCGGCAAGCTTTTCGATATCGTGTTCGTATTTCTCCACCGTCGCATGATCTGGAGACGCTTCTTTCTTGAGCTTCTCGATTTCCATTTTCTTGAATGTCATCTCCGAGAAGGACAGCATGAATTCGTTCTGATTCACCGCATCAAGGTGCTGATCCGGGCGCAAGCGCTCATGGCACTCTTTGCACTCCACGAGAAAGTCATTGAAGCCGGAAATATGCCCGCTTGCTTCCCATACTTTCGGATTCATCACAATCGCCGCATCAAGCCCCACCATGTCGTCGCGACTCTCGACAAAAGTCTTCCACCAGTGGTCTTTGATGTTCTTCTTCAGCTGGGCGCCATACGGACCGTAGTCCCACGAATTCGCAAGCCCGCCATAAATATCACTTCCCGGAAACACAAACCCGCGCCGCTTCGCGAGCGAGACAATTTTGTCCATAGTGATTTCCGCCGTATTCATAGGGTTTTCCAACAGTTTATCTGTTCCTATCCTATCGTTTCAACCCCAAAGTGTCAAAAAAGAAAACGCCCGATATTTCCATATCGAGCGGTTATAAAAACTTACATCAATAACTCACATTTTTTATCAACATTATAAGTCGCAATTGTCCAGTAAGTTAAGACCGGCGTGGGAAAACACCGAGAATCTTTAACAGATAATCGCCAGGTCGAACTTTTCCTGAAGAATCTCGAAACAGAAGACTGGAACTCTCCCCTTCATCCAGAGTCGCTGCAACAAATTTGAGCATATTCCGAAAACACTCCGACCTTGTTCCCGATCCAGTTCTTTGTTTCAGTTTATCCAAGAGTTGAACATACTCTGGCGCAGTATCAACGACCAGCCTTACCCTTTCCAATTCCTTCCGCTCTTTTGGCATACCAAAGCCCTCTCATTTTGTTGAATCACTCGATTTCTCGATTTTCCGAACCCATCTGCCACTCATCTTCAACTTCCGCAGCAGAAATACGTCTTTTCCCAATTGGAAAATACCGATATTTGTCAGCGAGGCTTCCTCTGTCATGTCGACTATATCGAGAGCCTCTACATCCCTGACATTTACCTCGACCCTCGCCTGAACTGCTACGCCGCGTCGCCATATTGCTTATCCTCTCTGTTTGGTTAGGTGATCTACGAATTGTTAAAGAGAGAAACTTCAATATACTGAATAACTCGTGAAATGTCAATACTCCGCGAGAAATCTTGATAAATCACCGAGAGAATCGTTTCCACACGCCCGCAACCGTTTCGGCAATGCGCCGAGAAGAATATCCGTCGGGAAGATCCGACTCGACGCGAACATCGGCGATATCGCGCGGAGTGATTTTTTGCGCAGCAAGAAGCGTGTCAACAGCGGGAAGCAGTTTTTCCAAAATCTCTCGATTCGGTTCGATCCGCATCTTCGCGATTTCTTCCAAACCGCACAACAGAATGACATCGGTCGCCGATTCCTCAACATGAAAGGTTAACTTCCAGGTGCCATCTCTCTGTTTCTTTATTCCTGATTCTTGATTCATAGTTCTTCCCTATTCTCCATCAAAGATCTTTGCCGCCAATTTTCTTCCAATTGAATCCCCACGGATCACTCTTTCGTCCCGGAGCAATATCACTGTGTCCGAGGATGTGTTTAATAGTCTGCCGCGTTTCGATATCGGCGAGGAGCTTCTTGAGCGCGTCGTACTGCGCATCGCTCGGACCGCCGTCATCCTTCCCGATCACCTCGATACCGATCGAAAACGCATTCACATTTTTTCGTCCGTCCGGCATTTCCGAGTCCCCGGCGTGATAGGCGATATTTTTCTCCTCCACCATTCGATACACCGTCCCGTCCCGCGCCACAAGATAGTGCGGCGACACGCCATAGCTCTTGTAGATATCGATGATTTTCGAAACCGAGAACGGATCGCCGCCTGTCGCATTGTACGTCGAGTGAATCACGACGGTGTCGATTTTCCGCCCGCTCGATTTGGAAAATCCCCACGACACCAACCGGTTCTCTATCGAGAATTTCCCGCTCGATTTCGACGTTTCCGATACCATTGCCGAGTCTTCCACATGCTTCACCGGCTCGGTTGATTTCGTCTGCATCGACGGAGATTCTTCAGACGGAACCGCCGGCGAAACCGTTGTCGGCTCGTCAGACGCATTACTCTCTGCTCCATCATCCGATTCATTGTCGCTCTCCGACTCTCCCGGCGCGACGTTCCCCGACTCAAGCTCTCTGACAATGCCCTCCGAATCTTCTTTCGAAAGCGATTCCGCCGACATAGCCGACGCATCACTCTCGACCACCTTCGCCGAACTTCCGCGAAAAAGAAACATGCCCATGCCACCTGAAACCGTCAGAAACAATATAAGAAGCCATGCCCACGGATTTTTGAAAAACTCATTCATGCCCCTATGGTAGCAAAAACCTTCCCCGAAGAGAAGGTTTGGAGAAACAACAAAGCGCGTCTCGAAAAAGAAGTTTCAAACACGATCATTTCCTAAAGACACCGGTAAGAACTTGAACACCGCCCATATAGACAAAAGCCGCTATCGAAAGAATGCTCGCCAACGGCAAAAGATACTTTGGCGAAAGAAAAAAGAGGCGCCAATCAAGAAAGTAAACTATCAATCCGATAACAACCGGGTAAAAAAAGATGAGAAGCATAAAGAGAACATTCCCAACACTCGTCCTTGACCCGGGAGCATCAAATATCATGGCAGACAACAGAACGAGCATCGGCCACGCCAACAAAGCCAAGCTGAAAAATATCTGCCCGAGAAGAGCAATGAATTTCATAACATGATATGCGAAAATGATTTAGATGGGATTAGCTTCGTGATTCATTTCTTCCTCCCCGTGAGGAAACCGACAATTGCACCCAAGAAGGCGCCAATGCCAAGCGCGATGCCGGCGGATTTTTCGGGATTTTGTTTCACATATTCGCGCCCTTCTTCCACCTTTTTCATTGTCGCATCCTTCACATCCCCCGCTTTCTCCAAGATCGCATCCTTTGCTTCGCCCGCTTTTTCAGTGATATGCGATTTCATTTCGTTCGCTTTCGCCGTCACTTGGTCTATCCCTTTTTCCACTTCCTTTTTTGTCTGATCGAGAAAATCATTCATAAACAAAAATTACTTTTTAGAGAGTGCCTACAAAACATATGTTCAGTGTCTGCCATCATCGCCGGGAGAACATCAAAAGAAGCGCGCCTGTTGCCACAAAGAGCGTCCCAACGACAAGAGACCCCGCTGCGGGTCCCAGACGAAACACTTCAACCAGTGTCATCCCAATGCCAAACACTACGAATCCAAATCCGATAAAAAGAAGTACCATGCCCAGTACAAGCTCCCGAATAAACCGCATGACAAACGCGCGGATATCTCCCTCGACGGTCCCAGCAATCGCGAGCGCTCCGCCCACAACCTCCTTAGCGTGCCGCGACGCGATATCGAGGAGAAGCGAAACCCACGACGACTTCGATTCCTTTTGAGACGACCCTTTTGATTCTTCTTGTGCATCAGACATACGAGATACTCATTGAAAGTGTTTGCTGTCCTTACTGAGAAGTATACCAGAATATTGACAAAACAAGAACGGATGCTACCATGTCCGAAAAATTTGAAACCCCGAAAAGACCCTTCCCTGTTACCTTCTGCTTTGCTGAAACGAACCCGTCGATCCTATGCCCGTCCGTACCGCTCTTTCCGCATTCATACAACTCGCTGCTCTTTTCGCACTCTCCGTTGGAGGCGTCTTTTTTGTTATTCCGAAAGTCGAAGCAAAAGAGTCTTCATGGAATGTCTTCATACACACCGTGCAAACGGCAGGTACGACGACTTCCGAAGACTTCGTTGAAATATACAACAGTGAAGACTGCGCGCTCGACCTCTCCGATTGGAAACTCCGGAAGCGAACCGCGAGCGGCAGCGAATCATCCGTCAAGGTGTTCGGCGATACGTCAAGTGTACTGCCACCGGGCGAGACGTTCCTCTGGGCAAACTCAACAAATAGTTTTGCCGATACAATCCGCGCCGCCGAGAAAAGCACCGCCACCCTCACGGACAACAATTCTCTCGCACTCATTGATGCGGACGACACCCTCATTGATTCTCTCTCCTGGGGCACAGTCGACAAACCGTTTCGAAGCAACGAACCAAACATTCGAAATCCCGACACGAACGAAATGATCGTCCGCTCATCCAAGACCGACACGCCGACAATCGAAAGAACCGTTCTGCCAAACGGGAAAGCATTTGATCACACATTCGCCGATTTTTGCGGTGTTTCCAAAGACCGCGCAAACGATGCTCGCGTCGTTCTCTCCGAGATACTCGCCAATCCGACAGGAGACGAATCGACACGCGAATTTATCGAACTCGAGAACAGAAGCGAAAGACAGGTTGATCTTTCCGGATGGAAACTTCGCGACGCCTCGAAAACCGGGAAGTACACCTTCCCCTCCGAGAGCGCAATTGCGCCGCGCGCATTTCTCACACTCTTCCGATCCAATTTTGTCTTCGCCCTCAACAATAGCGCCGAGACCGTCACCCTCGAAGATGCGACCGGTGCCACCGCCGACAGCGTCTCTTGGAACAAGACCCGGGAGGACATCTCCCTCGCTCGAGACGAAAGCCGCTGGCGAAATACCAAATTCCTGACACCCGACAAAGCCAATCGCTTCGGCAATGACCCGTCGGCGAAGACTTCCGTCCCAAAAACCGGCTTCGCCAAAATTCCAATAGATTTCACAGCAAGTATAAAAGATAAAGACCGCGACAAAACTACCGTCGTCTGGGACTTCGGCGACGGACACAAGAGCTACAAGAAAGACACCGTTCACACCTTCGCCAAGACCGGACGATATACCGTGAAGCTCACCTACACCGACGGAGTTGTCGACAAGACAAAAACATTTCACATCAACATCAAGAAATACAGTGCGCCAAAAGTCCGCATCGTTTCCCTCATGCCAAATCCCCAAGGCACTGATACCGGTCGCGAATACCTCCTCATTCAGAACAAATCAAAGAAAGAAGTTGATCTCAAAGGATGGATCATCGCCACCAAGTCGAAATTCACTACCAAGCGTTTCGTCAATCACAAGATCACCGAGAGTCTCATCATAAAGCCCGGCGCCTCCGTCCGGCTCACGCGAGAGCACGCCGCCTTCATCCTCGGCAATACACGGCAGTACCTGGAACTCCGCGACCCGCAAGGAAAAACCGTGCAGCACATCCACTACAAGCTCGACAAGAGCGCTCCCAACGATGCCGAGTTTTTCAAAATCCCCGACCATCCCTGGGAGTGGCGCCTCCCAACACCCACACCGCTTGACGCCACAGCGAGCGTGCAGTAGAAAGGAAGTAACGGATCCTTAACAAATTCATTCTTTCAGGTGCGCACTTGCCTACGAACTCGCATCGATACAACCACACGAGGAGGTTCGTCCGATACCGTCGGCGGACATTCGAGGCAAGGCAAAAACCGGAAATAAGGGTTCGGAAACTCTTATCGAAGCTACACGTTTGGCCTCGATAAGACCCATCCACCGAGGACCGCTGGGTCTCCCAGCAAAGGTACCCTCCCATGAAGAAGATCAATTCCGGCAACACCTAAGGGCGAGTCAGAGCCATTCCGGGGGGGGTTTAGGCTCTTTATGAATTGGAAACTCCCCACACTGTAACTGTAAGGAGATTCTCAATGAAAAATTGCGGCCCAACCTGTGCACGACAGCGCAACTACTGCGCCACCAACACACCGTAAGGGGGTCTGCCGAATGACCGATAGCAGGCCGGTCCCCCGATGTCCTGCGCAACCCCAATACCAAAAGGAGACCTTCTATGGAGGTCAGCAACCTAAACTCTGAGCCGATACACTACGGCTAAGCACTGAGCACCTCGGGGCGCAAGGTACTTGCGTCCCCCGCTGTAGTAAAAGGGGGTTGAAGCAATCCCAAGCTTCTGGCGAAGTCCCCCGTGCAGTTCCCGGGCGGCGCAGAATACGGGCAAAGTAGCGACACGTGAAATGCTCCTGCGTCCGTCCGACCAATTCATGGATTTCCGACAATGTTCGGAAATTCCAAACCAAACAGCGCAACGCGCTGAGCGGGGACAACACACTCCCTGCTATGGATTCCAGTTCTGGACGCACAAACTGATCATCTACCGCAAGGCAACAATTCGATCGGTTTCCAAGCTGGAATCCTATCTCTCGAGCTCCTTCACGTCTCAATGTTCGACGGCTTCTCCCGGACGTGAAGATCCTCTCCCAAAGCATTCATCCCTTGTCGCGGGTTCCGTAGGGTTTGCTTTGGGAGCTTTTTATTTCTCCCCGCGAACAATATCCGCCAGCACGCTCATATCATCATCCGCCGCAAGGCGGTTCTTTTTTCCGTATCCGCAAACAAGGCAATGATGCCGCATTTGCCATTCCCCATGCTCGAGCCATGCTGAAACAGGCGCCATCAATCCGCCGCACGCCGCCGCCCGATCGCCGGGATAGACATCGACATGCCGGCTCCATAAACACTTCGGACAATGGTTAGTATAGCCATTTCCTTTCACGGAAGCATGGCAATATCCGCACGAGAAATCCTCCGCGCGCTTTTGAAATCGTTGTGAAGACATACTCATCGCTATACCAAGAATTCGACATTCCGTCAAATTATTCCTCGTGAAAAAGCGCGTGATACTTGACAAAGATGCTTATTTGGAGGATAATCGACAGATTGCTCGCATACCCTTTTATTCGACATAATATACCGCTTTATGAGTCTTCCCTTCTCAATGCCAAAGATGCCAAAGCGCTCAATGATTGTTCGGACACTTGTGATTTTCCTCATCCTCCTTAGCGGCAGCATCTTCCTTTCAAAGAAAAGTACGTCAGAGCCGCAAGCAAGCCCGTCGGAAAACACCGAGACGCCTCCGATTCATGTCACCCTCAAAAAGGCTGGCGACCTCAAAACAACCGTCACTACGAATCATCTTCCCGGCGTCATCGTTTCCGAAAACGAGACAAAAATTTTCGCTGCCGCTTCCGGCACGGTTGCCACAGCTCCATTTGAAGTTGGCGACGCAGTTGCACTCGGAACAGTGCTTTTGCGCATCGATACGCCATTCATATCGGCAACTTCCAAAGACGGATTGCCGTCGGATACGATTCGACAGGCGGAAATCGCCGTTTCTCTTGCAAAGAAATCCTACAAAGATGCCGATCGGCTTGCCGAAAAAGAAAGTACCAAGAGTGTTGCCAATACACTCGCAAGAGACCTCGCCAAACTCCGCCTCGAGAGCGCCGAAATCGCACTCGAGAATGCTCGAAACAACGCGCTGGTCCGAGCTACGCTCTCCGGTGTCATCTCAAAGAAAAATGTCGCCATCGGAAGCACCGTCTCCCCCGGAACCGAGCTCTTCACGCTCGCTTCCGGTTCTGCGCCCTCGATACGCTTTCACGTTTCCAATACCATTCATCAGGGACTCTCTCGTGGCGAGAGCATAGCCGTGCATTCGGGAGAGATATCTTCCGAGGCGCGGATCACCTCCATTGGAGCCGTTGCCGATCCAAGCACGGGGAAATTTCCAGTTGAGGCGAAGCTTGCAAACAGCAACCTGCGCGCGGGAACCGTCGCGACGGTCAATCTGACATCGAAAGACACGCTCGCCGAAACACACACATTTTCTCTTCCGCTCTCCGCCATTACCACCGGTCAAGACGGATCATTCTTCTTTGTTCAAGAATCCGGAAAAGCAAAGAAAGTGAACGCCACATCCATCACGGTCTCAGGAGAAACCGGTATCGTATCGGCGGATATTTCGAATGATGCCGAGGTGATCGTCGGGAGCGGAAAAGCCCTCGAAGAAGGAGTGTCAATCGACACCGAGGCATAACGGCATAACCCAAACACCGAGAGGTATTTCTCTTTCAAGAAGCAGTCGAAACACAAAAATTCATCCATTATGATTGCCCTATATGTCACCACGGTCACAGAATACCCCGCCCGACGCATCATCTGATTCGGAGTATTTAAAAAAACTCGAATTCGATCCGGAACTCCGAAAGAGCGCTTTCAATTTCTTTGTCACGCGCCCACGGGTTATTCTCCTCCTGATTACTGCGATTTCTATTTGGGGACTCTGGTCGTTTTTCCAGCTGCCGCGCGAGTCCAATCCGGAAATTAAAATCCCTATCGGTATTGTTGTCACACCCTTCCCGGGAGCCTCGCCGTCGGATGTCGAAGAACTCGTCACCAAGAAGATAGAAACAAAAATAAGCGGACTTTCCGGCATCAAAAAGATAACGTCAAATTCCGCGAATTCCCTCTCATCCGTCACGGTCGAGTACGAAGCGAGCGAACCAATAGATGATGCTATCCGCAATCTCCGCGACGCCGTTTCGGAAGTAAAAACCGATCTCCCGGATGATGCCGAAGATCCTTCCGTCAAAGAGATTTCTTTTGATGATCAGCCAATACTGACCATTGCTCTTTCCGGTCCACTTGACGGACTCGCGCTTCGTTCGATCGCAGACACCGCAAGCGACGAACTCAAAAAGATTCCTGGCGTCCGAGAGGTTCACGTTTCCGGTGGCGACGAACGCGAATTCTCCGTCGCCTATGATCCAACAAAACTCTCCGCATTCGGCATATCTCCCGACGAAGCGAATCGAGCCATCGCTCTCACAAACAGGGCGATTCCCGCCGGCAGTTTCGACGGAACGAGATTCTCCTACCCCATACGAACCGACGCGCGATTCTTCACGGCGGAAACGCTCGGAAATATTCCCATCCGCTTCTCAACAAACGGCGCCGCGGTTCTTCTCAAGGACATCGCCACCGTCGAGGAGCGAGCTATCAAGCGAACCGTCCTCTCGCGACTTTCCCTTGCGGGGTCAGAACCGGAAAGCGCTGTCACACTGGATATCGTCAAGCGGACCGGCGGATCAATCATTGAAACCGTTGACGAGGCAGAAGCGACTATGGATCGACTGTCTGCAAGTTTTCCCGGCGGTGTGAAGTGGACAACAACCGTTGATCTTGCCAAAGAAATCCGCAAAAATTTCGACGAGTTGACTCGCGACTTCTTTCTCACCGTCGGACTCGTAGTTGGTACGCTTATTCTCATCGTCGGATTGAAGGAAGCTATCATTGCCGGACTCACCATCCCGCTCGTGTTTTTCATTACATTCGGCACGATGCTTCTTTCGGGCACATCTCTCAACTTCCTTTCACTCTTCTCTCTTCTTCTCTCGATGGGACTCCTGGTCGACGATGCCATCGTCGTAGTGTCTGCCACCAAACAATACCTCCGCACCGGGAAATTCACGCCGGAAGAAGCGGTCCTCCTCGTCTTACGCGATTTCAAAGTCGTACTCACCACGACCACATTGACAACCATGTGGGCGTTTCTTCCGCTCCTCCTCGCCACCGGCATGATCGGACAATTCATAAAGTCCATTCCCATCACCGTCTCCGTCACGTTGACCGCCTCCCTTGGCATCGCTCTCATGATCAATCATCCGCTCGCCGCCGCACTCGAGCGCATTCGATTTACAAAAAACTGGTTCGTAATTGCCATGCTGCTCCTCCTCGGATTAGGTATCTCCGGTGCGCTCTTTGGCAACCTCTGGGGATTTGCTCTTGCAGCCGTGTCGTTCATCATCATGATACGACTTGCACTCTGGTATTTCCTCCGTGAAGGAAACGTTGTGCTCACGAGAAATTCTCTACTCGTCGATTCGGAATGGAACGATGAGAATCTCATAAAATCCCGACTCAAAGAAGCGGGCAATCGGGAAAATGGAAGTTTCAAAGATCGCCTCATTCACGGCATCATTCATTTTGACCGCATCATCCCACCCTATGAACGACTGCTCCGCAGCGTCCTCTCAAGCACTCGACGAAAATGGATCGTTCTCCTCGGAACCGGAGCACTCTTCGTAAGCGCTGTTCTCTTGCCGGTTTTTGGCATTGTACCCGTAGAATTCTTCCCTGCATCCGATGAAGAACTCATCTTTATCAATATAGAGGCGCCAATAGGACTCAAGCTCAATGAAACGGATGCTCTCGTACAACGAATCGAACACAAACTTCTGGCGTATCCTGAAATTGTGAACTTCTCAACTGTTGTCGGGAATGCCGGCGTTTCCCAAGACGGCACCGGAAGTACCGGCGGGAACGCCTCACACCTCGCCGGCATTGTTATTAAGCTCTCCGACAAGCACGATCGCACCCGCACATCTTCGACAATTGCCGACGCACTTCGCAATGACTTCTCCGATATTCGAGACGCCGACATTCGCGTCGCAAGCCAGCAAGGCGGACCGCCATCGGGATCCGCTTTCGAAGCACGCATCTCGGGCGATGATCTCAAGACAATCGACGGAATCGTACACGATCTCAAAGGTATTCTTGCTGCTATCCCTGGCACGACCAATATCAACAGCTCCCTCAAAAGCGCTCCCGCGGACTATACATTCTCACTCGATCACGACCGCCTCGCTTTCTACGGACTCGATGCAACCAGTGTCGGAAGCACGCTTCGTATGGCGATTTCCGGAACCGAAGTCACCACCGTCCTGCGCGACAACAAAGAAATTAGTGTCAATGCGCGCTTCTCGGAACAATCAATGCCTTCACTCGACGATGTTCGCGGCATTGAATTTCACAACGCTTCCGGAGCAGTTATACGCCTCGGCGATATTGCCACGGTCGAACTCAAGCCATCGGTTGATTCCATCACCCGAATCGATCAAAAGCGAACCGCACTCCTCTCTGCCGGCGTCAACGCCGATGTTCGCCCCGCTTCCGTGCTTGCTACATTTCAGAAAAAAGTAAAGGACGACTACCATCTCCCCAGCGGCTACTCCATTACCTATGGTGGTGAGAACGAACAAAATCAGGAATCAGTCGCTTCGATTCTCCGCGCGCTCGTCATCGCCATTGCACTGATCATTGCGACACTCATCATCCAATTCAACTCTATAAAGCAAGCGGCTATCGTCCTCACGACACTCCCCCTTGCCTTGATTGGCGTTTTCGTTGGCATGGCAATATTCCGCGTCTCCCTTTCCTTCCCAGGACTCATCGGCATTCTCGCTCTCTTTGGTATCGTTGTAAAAAATGCCATTATCCTGATCGATAAAATGAACCTCAACTGGGCAAGCGGACTCGAACACACAGAAGCGATTATCGACGCCGGAAAATCACGGATTGAGGCGATATTCATCACCTCTTTCGCCACCATACTCGGTCTCATCCCGATTACCCTTTCCGACGCCCTCTGGCGAGCGCTTGGCACGGCCATCATTTTCGGACTCGCCGTCTCATCGTTCTTCACCTTGCTCATCGTTCCCGTGCTTTCATCACTGTTCATCAAAAAGAAGAGCAGAGCTTAAGACTGCTCCTCCGCGAGTCCGGAAAAAGAAAGTGTTTCGCTCATCAGAATCAAAAAGAAGTCCCTTTCTGGGGACTTCTTTTCTGGTTTCGCAGTGACTCACTTCTCATTTTCGCTCTTCAAGCGTAACACGCACGTCACGCGTATCGCCCTTGTGCCAGATCTTGAGCGTCACGGTGTCGCCCGCGTGTTTTGAGGCGATCACATCGGCAAGTTGCGCATCGGTATCAAGCTTCGTTCCGTCGATTTCCAAGATAATATCATTCTCGACGATATCCGCCTTGTCCGCCGGAGAGCCCGGCACCACCGCCAAGTCGGTAATGTTCTGTCCGCGGACGATAAGCGCTCCGTATCCGAATGGAAGATTGTTTGCCTTCTGAATTTCCGGCGTGACCGCAATCGAGCGAACGCCGAGGAAGGGAGCCGATATCTTCCCGGTGTTTTTCACTTCATCAAGCGCACGCTTAATGCTATTGACCGGTATGGCAAATCCGATATTCTGCGCACCCTGAGCCATCGCAACATTGATACCAATCACTTTTCCCGAAAGATTCAGGAGTGGCCCGCCGGAGTTTCCCGGATTGATAGCCGCATCAGTCTGGATAATACCCGAGAGACGCTCGGACGCGCCCATACCCGACCCCGCAACAAGACTGCGCTGCAATCCGGAGATAATACCCTGACTTACTGTATTGGAGAATTCTCCAAGCGAATTTCCAATAGCAACGGCGGTTTGCCCCACACGCAGATTCTCCGAGTCACCCAAATCGAGCGCCGGAAAACCGTCTCCGTCGATTTTCAAAATTGCAATGTCCTGCACCGGATCTCGCGCCAACACGCGTGCCACATGCTCCTTCTTGTCGCTGGTGATCACTGTGTAGTCCGCTTGCAAATCCTCGACGACATGCTTATTGGTCACAATGGTTCCATCGGACGACACAAAGAAACCCGACCCCTCGCCGATTGTCTGCTTCTCTGTTTCTCCAGGATCGGAATTTGAATTTGCATTGCCGCCAAACGGACGTCCGAAGAAAAACGAAGGAAAACTCGGATCATCAAAAAAGCTTCGGTATTTCGGAACATCTTTCGAAATAACGACGCTCACAACGCCTGGAGTGCTTTTGTCCACCAAGGACACCAGAAGTGATTCCTCCGACGACACCGACGCAGGCAATACAGACGACGCATCTTGTCCGCGCGTATCTTTCGCGTTTTGTGTCATCTCCAGAAATGCCGGTGAGATTGGGAGTTTCAGATCACGCGCAAGGCGCGGCCCAACCCACCATCCAAGCACGCCGCCGAATATACCGAGCAAGAAACTCACCAGAAGAATCATTGCGCCACTCCGGTGGCACGTCTTTCGTCGAGAGATATCGGATCGTTCCATCGTTGGAACGACAGTTTCCGTTGTTTCCATACGAAGAATAAACAAGAGTTAAGAGCTAAAATCATCCGTAACAATACTTTTAGAAGATAAGCGACGGATCTCCTTCGGACTGCTGAAGCGCATTTTTCTCAAAAGCACGCATAGCTTCGTCCCGAAATATGACACTCGCGCTTTCCGCGTCCCACAGATACCGGCGAGGGAGAATGAAGACGACTGCCTCACGTTTTTTTTCAGCAAGCCACTCCGGAAATGACGGTTTTCGCGTAAATATTTGCCGTATCCGAACCATATTCGTCCCGGACTCCGTTTTGCGATCCGCGACGACGACGATATGAAATCCGAGCGTACTTTCAAGTATCGGACTCACACTGCCAATTGACTGCGTGCGCGCCACCTCTTGAAGCTCCGGAACCAATGCGTCGATATTCGTCCACCCAAGATCACCGCCATCCTTCTTGGAGTCACCTTCCGAAAATGTCTCCGCAACCGCATCAAATGCCGTTCCGTTCTTGAGTTCGGAAGCGGCTTTCTCAATCTTTGTTTTTGCCGCGGTTACATCGCGCTCTTTTGCAAACGAAGCTTCAAGTGCCTCGCGATACAGTGATGGCACTACAATCTTCTCTTGAAACTCCAAGAGACTCCACCCATAGAAACGAGAAAGTTGACTCTCTAAATTTTCCCGGCTGCCCCCCTGCTCTCGAATCGCTTCGTCAACCTTCGCCGCCACGTCGGCATCGGAAAAACGAATACCTTTGCCTCGCGCCAAGAAGAGAACGATGCGGTCCTCAATCAACTTGTTCAAAATATCTTTCTCGCGAATACGCAAGCGGCTCTTTCCGTCCGGCGTACTGAAATCCACACGAAAGCCCTTCTCTGCCAAATCATCCGACTGCGATTCATAAAAGCGACGAACCGACTCTCGATCCTTGTCAAGTTCGCCGTACGAGATAAATGCTCCGTCGGCAATCGCAACCGGAAACGGAAAGACTCGACGCAAAACCATGCCAACGGACGCATCGGGAGCAAATGCCACCAACAGAGCAAGCGCCAGCATGGTACACATTCCCGCAATCACCAGCCCGAAGAATACCGTTCTCACACGAACGACTCGACGTTTCTTTCCAACTTCCGTATGGTTTTCAGATTGTGTATTCTGTTGAGACATATGAGATGGAGCTCTCTTCTAGAGGCGTAGAAAACGCCGACACTCTCCGGAAATCAAGAATCTTTTTGAGTCTTCCCAAAAAACTCCCGCCACCACTTGAGAGGATTTGATTCCGCATCTTTTGATACTCCGAGCACGAACGGCTCATTCTTTTCCAATGTATCCGAACGGTTGTCCGATACGCCCGCCCGATCCCGAATAAGCACAACTTTTTCTCCGGTTTTTTGATATTCAAGGACGCGTTTTGCTTCCCGTTCACGAAAGGTGTCCGATTGGAGATATTCAATGCGGTCACTCAACTTCCGATTCTCTTGATCAACGCGGCGCGCCTCATCCTGAAGAGATTGAATTTCCTTGGCAATTTCCCGATTCCGCTCGGATTCCTGATAGGCGCGATACCCCATCACTATACTCCCGGTAATGCCGAAGAGCACAGTCGCGCCGGAGAGAAGTGTGATAACAAGTCTTTTCATACCGCGTCGTGCTCATGCGAACAATTTATCGATACGTGAAAATAGGAGCGATGAGAAAAAATATCATGGATATCACTGCCAGAATCGATACAACTACCCAAGCGGCGTAAATGCGTCGATAGCGTTTTTTGAATGGCGTCATAGGTTTCTTCTCAAAAAGCACGCGCAAAAACTAAGGTACCACCCAGTATAGCAAAAAACTCATCCGTCAAGAATACCCCGGGGGAAATTCTCCGCAGACGATGCGCGCAGGAGAGATGAGTCCTACTCAACAGCCGAAGGAGCGACTCCCGGCGTACGCTCGGACGAAAGAATCTTCCGCACTTCACCCAGGTCTATCGTTTCCTTGCTGCGCCGAAACGGCTTTGGCGCAATATGCTGCATTTGCCCCAAAGAAAGCGGTGCTTCTTTCGGAACATAGGTCTTGGGCGCAAACGTATTTTGTTCTCGAGGCACTCTTGATGACGCCCGATCGTCACGAGGATTCATGTGTTCATCGCCTCTTGTCCCATTGTGAGTATCACGGGCGGTCTCTGCGTACCTCTCGGGCAACGAGCCGGAGAGGGGCATTTCCGAACCCCCTCGTGTCCGAGCGACCGTCTTCTGAAAACTCTTGAAATGTTCACGGCAGAATGTCGGGCGCTTTCCGTCAGGTTTGAATGGAACATCGATCTCGACGCCGCACACCGCACACACGGACTTATACATCGGACGAGTATTCAAAGACAATGTTCCGTCTCCCGAACGACTCACCGGCTCTTGCGACATGCGATCCGTTGAACGCGAGAAATTGTTCGCCTCATTCGTTGCCGACAACGCCGCCGAAGAAATGATAAGTTCGTTCGGAACGAAAGTATTTTTTGCCGGCGATGATGGAGATACCTTCGAAGAGAAGTCTCGATGAGGCAATCTCTCGGGCGAAGGTTGATTTTCCCGATATCGTCCTGGCGAAACGTTCCCACTCGCAGGAAAAGTGGGTGACAGAGGCGAAGAAGTTTCAGTTTCACCGGAAGATTTTCTAGCAAGCGTCGACTCGGCGCGCATTCGCATCCGCTCTTCAAAACTTTGCCGCTCTTCTTCGGTCAAGATGCCGGTCCACCGGCGAATTTTGTCTTCGACGTCCTGTTTCTTCGCCGCATACCGCTCCCGAGAAATGCGGATAACCTTCTCGGCATTCTCATCGCTCTCTGGCAGATCAATCGGGGGAAGTGTCGTCGCGCTAAAAGCATCGCCCGAGATACCGTCAATCATGAGTTTCAGATAGATGTGATACTTCTCCAGGTTCACGATATCCGTCGCCAAAAATATCGGCGAAAATTCTTTCTCGAGAAATTCCGCATCAGTCGCGCCGACGCGAAAACTGATAATCGTCCCCGTATTGCCAAATATGGCATCTCGCACCGATTCTTCGATCTGCAAAATATACTGATTCGCCAATATCAGATTGAGCCGATATTTCCGCGCTTCGGAAAGAATATTTCCAAACGATTCCGTTGCGAAGTTTTGAAATTCATCAACATAGAGATAGAAATCGCGACGCTCGTCCTCCGGAATATCCACGCGTCCCATCGCGGCGAGCTGGATTTTAGTGATCATCATTGCGCCGATAAGCGCGCTATTGTCTTCCCCGATTCGTCCCTTCGAGAGATTCATAATGAGAATCTTCCGATTGTCCATGATGTCGCGAACATCGAATGATGACATGGTTTGCCCGACAATATTGCGGATGAGCGAGCTCGAGAGAAACTGCCCAACCTTGTTCTGAATCGGCGCGATCACCTCCTGCAAAACGCGATCATTCCATTTGGTATATTCATCAACCCAAAACGACTTCACGACCGGATCCGTCACCTTGTCGACGACGCGCTTGCGATATTCCTTGTCAACCAAAATGCGCATCACGCCAAGAAGCGTGCTCCCCGGATATTCCAAGAGCGCGAGAATCGCGTTGCGCAGAATATACTCGAGACGCGGTCCCCATGAGTCCGCCCAAATCTTCTTGAAGACACCAACCAAACCGGATGCGACCAAGTGCCGATACTCCGCCGACACGTGTTCCATAACATTGAACGCGACCGGGAAGTCCTGATCCGATGGGTTGAAATAGATAACGTCATTGACGCGCGACGGCGGGATGGCGCGAATCAGCTTTTCCGCGGTGTCTCCGTGCGGATCGATAAAGGCGACGCCGTGTCCATGTTGGATATCCTGAATTACGAGATTCTCGAGCATGTTCGTCTTTCCCATGCCGGTCTTCCCGATGACATACATGTGCCGACGACGATCATCGGCTTTGATGCCGAAAACGCGATCTTCGTTCCGGAAATTCGTCTTGGCAAAATAAGTAATGTCTGACATACGATAAGAAGTTCAAAAAACGAAATTCAAGATATCATCACAGAGACTGCCATTACAACTGTATCGGCAGATTCTGCGGCGCGGACCCTCGCTTCGCGGAAATACGCGGCAGAGACGGTGCAACAACGTTCATGTCAGGAATATGAAAAAGCGTTGCCAATTCCGCTGTGCTGAGCGCCAGCATTGGAACCGGAGAATCCGGATCGCGAAATTTGTATCGACGCAGAAGCTTGCGCTGTCGATAACGCATGCGCATATCGGTCAGCAAGTAGTTCGCGTAGGTTTTCGAAGCGTCATTCGGTTTGAAGCCATTGAGATTGAAATCGTTGAATTGTTTGAGTCCGCCAAAAAACGCCGATACGAAAGATTTGTCAAAGCCTTTCTTCTTGCCAATATAGATCATGCGAAGGCGAGAACCGAACACATTGCGCCCGATATTCGCCTCAAGCGCCTTCACTACTTCCTTCTCAACCGGCGTCAGTTGATATTCAAGAAAATCTTTCTTCTCTGGCTTCTCAGAAGCCGAAGACGAAAACTCCACCGGACCAAAAAACGCTTTTGGCACCGCTGTCGCAATTTCCCCGATGCCCGACGTCAAATCACCCAACACCGATGTCGGCTTCGCCTTCACCGCGCGCCCGATGATTTCATCGAGGAGTGCCTTGCCCGTATTATAATAGTCTGGCTTGAGCGGTGTGATAATCATCTGAAACCAGATCTTCTGTCCCGGAGGCAGTTTGCCGAAACTTTCAAAAAGCCCGGCCAGAGGATCAATCATCTTCCCTGTTACGTCTTCTTCGTAGTAATGGTAGGTTTTGATCGGATAGGGATCCGGTTTGGTAAATTCAATATCGGCGCCAAACAGATCCCAGTCACGATTCGGCGCACCCTTGGGAATTTGATCCACATAGTCGGGCGACTCCACAATTTCCACGTTGGGATACTGCGCATAAAAATACGCTTCGATCAAATTGCGAAACACGACCGGTGTCCGCACATAGAGATGCGTACCCTCAACACCGTCTCCTACAATCTCGAAACTAACAAGTGGTGGGAGATATCCCTGAATATATGTCTCAACCACTGTCGGACCCTTATCAACCCCGGCAATACCATCAAAAATCGTCTCCATCACTTTGGGACTTTTTTCAATATCGCGCGGCGGAATGATTTCAAGAAGCACCATCTTGGTGTTCTCGATATATTGATTCTGGATGTGATCCATCCAGAGAAATTTGAAGATAAAGTAGAATGCCGGCGGCAGTACCAGAAACCACACCTCTCCCATAACGCTCCAAATAGAGAGAAGCGCCTCCGACATGTCTGAAAAGCTCTGCAGTAGAATAGCGCCCATGGGATAGTTCGTTGAAAATCCCTACTCTCATTCCTTCAAAAAATACGCTGGTATCTATTTTGCTTGCTTTTTCGATTCTCTGAGAAAATACAGGCCATCCGGCGTACGAGCAAAAAACGCATTCAGATTGATAACCACCGTCGACGCCTTCACGTCGCGGACTTTGAGGACTTCGGAGACCAACTCATTTCGCTTCATCGGCACACCTCGCTCCCGAAGTATTTCTTCTACCACGTCACGAACTGTCCCACGCCGAAAGCCCCATTCAACGAGCGCATACGTGCCGCGCCCCACCAGGACAAACCGCTTGTCTTTGATCAGCTCATTGTGCACGGTTTGCGGATGCGTCACTTTGCCCGGTTTTTGCAATCCGGAAAGATCGATCTTTGCCGCTATTTCGCGAAAATGAAGCGGCTTCTTCTCAGCATGAACGACCAAATACGCGCGCTCCCTCGTCCCTCGCGGGCAGATATCACTCCATTCGGGAAGTCCCCACTGACCAAACGGGTTCTTCCGACACTCTTCCGATACAGCTAAGAAGTCCAGTATCGTCTTCTGAGAAATCCCTTTTAGCGAAGATTGCTTGCTCATTCGTTTCAAGAGTTCCGCTTCGGGAAGCGACTCGCCATTCTCGGTAAGTCTAGCCTTTGCCGCATTATTCACCGCCTCCCACGAAGCCTCTTCAAATGAAGCAAGTGCGAAAGAAGGAGCAACCGACACGCTCTCAAGCGCACGAAAACGCTCCAACAGAACTGCAAGGAAAAACCGCACCGCACCGCGCTCTTTCGCGTCTGATCCGGCAAGCGCCTCAAAGAATTCTTCCTTTCTCATGATACCACTTTTGCCACTCAGCGTCGATTCCATACGCTTCGACACTTCCTCGAGTGACGCCGGGTAGCGACGCGCACGAACATTTCCGAGCAGAACCGAGATAATCTGACGAATCCGCTCGCGCGTAATGCCATAGGTCTTTCCGATTTCTTCGAGCGTCATTGGCTCCTTCCCGCCCGCTCCATAGCGAGCCGACACAATAGCGACCGCTCGCGGCGATATCGAATGGAGAAAACGATGGAATGCCGTGCCGAAAAACCCCCGGGAAGAGAGATCTTTTCGAGAAAGCTTTTCCCCTTGTTTGGCCTGTGCCTTCTTCCGAACCTGACGCGTTCTTTCCTTGAGCTTTCCCTCCGCCCTTGTGTCTCGAGCTGTCATAATGATACATTCTTCGGATAAAATTGAGTGAAATAATATTAGCGCATAATACAATGTTTTGTCAAGCCCTCGAACCGCTCGATCATCCGGCGTACTTCCGAATGAAGAAGGGACGCCCTGCTCAATGGCACAGCGCGCCATTCCACATCCACCTTCTGTTGCATCTCGACTTCTTGGCGCTTTTTTCGTACAATGAAGGACAGAAAGAATAATCTGATTATGCGCTCTTATGAAAGAAGTCGAGAGAAAGGATGTCACTGTCGGCGTTGTCGGATTGGGATATGTCGGATTGCCACTTGCCGTTCGCGCCAAAGAACGCGGATATGAAGTCATCGGTTTTGATCTCGATGAGCAGAAAAATTCACTCATCCGCCAAGGGAAAAGTCCGCTCGAAGATCGATATCTCGAAGAGCACTTGCCGCAGCATCCATTTCCAACATCTTCCGATCCGCGCACGCTCAGACAAGCAGACATTATTCTCGTGTGCGTTCCGACACCGGTCGACGAGCTCTATGCGCCGGACCTCACGCCGGTTATCGGCGCCATGGAGACTGTCGCCAGCAATCTCAAAAAGGGCGCGCTCGTCGTGCTTGAGTCAACAGTGAACCCGGGCGTTTCCGAAGAAGTTGTCGTTCCCATTTTCGAGCGGGCGGGACATGTTATCAGCCGTGATGTTTTCATCGCGCATTGTCCCGAGCGAATCAATCCGGGAGACGAAGTGTGGAATGTTACCAATATCCCCCGCGTCGTCGGATCGATTGACGCAACCGGATTGAAGCGCGCCCAAACCTTCTATCAATCCATCATCGACGGCGAAATCCGTCCCATGAAATCCATTCGCGAAGCGGAAGCGGTCAAGGTTGTCGAGAACTCCTTCCGCGATATCAATATCGCCTTTGTCAACGAACTCGCCCGATCATTCGACCGACTCGGCATCGACGTCACCGACGTTATCCGCGGCGCCGCCACAAAACCCTTCTCGTTCCTCGCGCACTTCCCCTCCTGCGGCGTGGGCGGTCACTGCATTCCCGTCGACCCCTACTATCTTATCGAGCGCGCCAAGAAAGCCGGTTTCGATCATAAATTCCTGCGACTCGCCCGAGAAATCAATAACGACATGCCGAGCTACACCGTCGAGCTCTTGCAAGACGCACTGAACACCGTGAAACTTCCTCTCAACGGAACCACCGTCGGCGTACTCGGCATCGCGTACAAGGCGAATATCGACGACGTGCGCGAATCGCCGTCCGTGCGCATCATTGAGCACCTCAAGAAACACTCCGCCAAAGTAGAGACCTTTGATCCGCATATTCTCAGCCGATCGAGCCTGAAGTCTCTCGACGCCATTCTCAAAAAATCAACCGCGCTCATCCTCGCAACCGACCATGCCGAATTCAAAGAAGCTATCACGCCGGCGCTCCTCAAAAAGTACAAAATCAAAGTCTTCATCGACGGCAAGAACGCGTTTGACAAGAACTCGTTCCGAAAATCAGGCATCATATACAAAGGTATCGGACGATAGCAAAATACTGCACGCAACACGTATGTTTCATCTTCTTCGGCTTGCCATTTGGATTGTCGGCGCTACCGTCGTCGGAAGTTTTCTCTTAGATTTCTTTCACTACCAAATAAACTGGTCGTATGTTCGCGAAAGTCAGAGCCGCTGTTTTGGTGTTGCTGTCCAGTGCCAGAAAACCATCCAAAAGGAAGGCGCCGAGAATGCCAAATGCCCTGTCGCTTGTTTCGAATTCGGGAAACTCCTGAAGAAGAAATAATTTTTCTCCGCCCCTCATTCTCCATGCAACATTCAATATTCGGTATTGCTAATTTCGAATAGGTATTAGATACTGGAGTCGTAACCCATAACTCC
>CAYQPQ010000002.1:0-69202 GCA_964420045.1 uncultured Bdellovibrionales bacterium
TCATTCGGTTTATTCTTCAAATTCTTATAGGCAGCTATCAAAGTTGTATTAACATCGTTCAGATGAGCAGTAACAGGCGATAAGTCAAAAAATACCGCTCCGCCACCAAGAAATGGTTCGAAATAATTATTGAAATCCTTTGGATAATAAGCCTCAAATTGAGAAAGAAGTTGTGTTTTTCCCCCAACCCATTTTAAAAATGGTCTTGCTTTTATCGCTTCACTTCTTGGGCTCATAGTTTTTTCTTTTTTGAAGATTTCAGGGAACATCTCGCTTGCTTTACCTTATCAAATCATCCACCCCGACCCCCAATGCCTTGGCGATATTCCCCAGCGTCTCAATCGTCGGGTTTTTGTTTACGCCCGACTCAATCTTGATGATGGTGTGATACGTCACATCCGCCAGCTTGGAAAGCCTGTCCTGCGAGATACCGTTCTTTGCGCGGTATTTTTTCATATTCACGCCGATCTTTGATTTTTTGTCTGCCTCCATAGTAATATAATACGTATACTTCAAGATAATACTACACGCGATGAAAATTGTAAAAAATTCAGAAATCAACATATCTCCCAACGATCCAAACGGCTGGAGCATTTATTCGATTCCCTGCATTATACCGAATGACTTTATCTTTCTTCTCCTTCGCCTCATAAACTATCCGGCGGAACCAAAAACGATTTACGCGGAGCAACTCATAAAATTTCGTTTCAAATACCCGGGCTGGGAAAGTCGAAAGAAATTCCTTCTTGGTCTCGTCAATGAGACGGGGATTGAAATTGAAATCGCTGGCTCAACATGCATTATCAAAAAAATATTGATTTCAGAAAAAGCCGCAAAGAATATTCAACGCGCCATAGACAACTACTTGAAAAAATTTATTGCCGGCGACCTGAAGCCAATGGAGAGCAATTATTTCGAGTTCGGAAAACAGAAAGAACATTTTCTGAATATGATACGAGAAAAACTCGCTACAGGCATGAACAAGAACATTCTCATTGCCGATAGCGAAATAGAGCAAGGCTACAGACTTTTCGAAACGCTTCTTATTTTGGAACAAAAAAAGTATCTGAATATAGAAAATATCTACAACTGCCAGGATCCGAAGGTAAAGGATTATTACAGAATTCTCATATCAGTGGACAAAGAGAAAATTCAACCATCTCGCTCAAGGACACTCCGAGAACCAACTACGAACATTGAGACTGCATCAAACGTCACATGGAGCAATGTCCAGATGAAGTTGCGAGGAAATTATGACATAACGGTAAAGATCGGCGAGGAAGAATACCAAACGAACTGCGAGAAAATGAGTTTTCAGGATAGAAGAAAACCGGGAATAATAAAAATGAAGAAGTGCTGGGATTTTTTTGAGCAACTCGCAATGACAAATGGCGAAATTAAAACAGGAAAAGAATCCTTCAAAAAAAAGCAGGCGATGAGCAAGAGAAAACAAGAGCTCGTCACTATTTTGAAAAAGTTCTTTCCTTCGGTTGCCGGGGATCCATTTGAACCCTGTGAGGATGTCAACGGGTACAAAATAAAAATCCATCTCGAACCAGAAACACGCTATAAGGAGGAACAATTTCAAGACAGAAGAATATTTGATTCAGGAGCAGACAATAAGAAGGATCCTTATGGTGATATAGAGAACTACCGCAAAGAGCAATCCCCCTCTCTGTAATCCAAAGAAATTTCTTCGACATTTTTCTTCAGTAAACCAAAGAAAATATCCCTTAAAAAGGGGATATTTTTTGTTATGGAGAAATTTCGGACATATAGAGTAGAGACCGTCCATTTAGTCTAGATAATCCTCTTGTGTCACGAGAATTTTCACAAACACTCATCTGTCGATGCAAAGAAATTATCTCCAAACGCTCCGGCGTTGAGATAACCGACGATCAAGCAGAAGCATATCTCGAAACTCTGGCACGAGTTGGTCTCTTGGCTCTGCGCATCTTCGAAGAACAGTGGGAAACCAATAAACACAAAAAACTATGAGATCCATCAAGCGACGATTCAACATTATTAGGCGAAAGAATCCTACATGGAGCACTGTGGTTTGTTTCGCGGAAGCCATTCGCGACCAGCGATTCAGCAAACGGACTGTATACCTCTGGTTTAATCGGCTCGTAGATAAAGAAGATTTTTCCAAAGAAGCACGCGTAAAACTTTTGCGGTATCTCGCAAATCTGAAACCGCCCTGAGGAAGGTATGTTTCCCGAGTGAATCTCCACGAGACGAGGTTTTTAGAAACTTCTGAAACCATTCATCATTCGAAGAAACTGTCTGCCCAAAAAAACACATTTAACCAGCTAAAAATACCTTTATGGAATCAAATAGCGAAATAATGATCAATTCCAATACCGTGCGCATACCCTACGAATCGGCGGAAACAAAGGATAAAATTTGCCCTTTCCAATCCACACCGGATCGGTCGGTCGTCTGCTCCAGCCAATGTAAACTCTATCGCGCCGACAAACCAAAGTTCGAATGCCCATTCCAAGAACTGAATGCCATATCGTTCAACACGCGAGGTCTTCGACCTCGTTAGCATCCACAACACATTCTTATGATCAACAACAATAAACGATTCGAAGAACTTGAGAAAATTGTGAATGAAAAAAGAAAAGCGGCAGGAGAAACCGCTCGCACGCCGCCATTACAAAGGCAGACTTCGACAAAGGGGGCACAGATGTATCCCGGGAGACTCTGCCCCTTCATGAGCCGACCGGAAAAACAAGTGATTTGCAATTCCAGTTGCAAACTCTTCAAAGACGGGATTCCTCGACAGAGATATTCCTGCCCACTTCAGGAACTCCCTCCGATTTCATTCGCCTCCTTTATGTTGGGAAAAAAATTGAAACTGTAGCGATTGTGGATAACTTTTCCGAGCAAGAAAAGAAAAGGAAGCGAAAAGAAACGACGATCTCGACTCTCGAACCTTCTCTATCCATCGATAGTCAAGACTTTCGATAGAGAACGTTCTCCCTATAGTATAGATCGATTCGTTTCGAACGACAACAAAAAAATGAAAACGGGCACAAAAACGGGAAAATGCGGAACCCCCGAATCCATACGGAAACACCCGAATCGAACATTTCGAATGGGTACGGGTACTCCTTTGAAGATGAAGATGGCAAGGATTGAGTGAAACAGCGAGTACCTTCTTCTGCAAGGAGGCTCCGGCTTCCCGATACGAAGAAAACAGAAACGACGCGCAGTTGAACGCGCCCTCGAAGAACGACGCACTCGCTCCCGCTCCCAATGAATGAAAGTCCCTCGAAAGTGAATCACAAAACTTCTCCCTCTGAGTTGTGGCGAGCGAACCCCGCCGAGAGGCGGGGGAGCGAGTAGAAAGAATGACTCGACAATCCTAAAAGTGTCCCGAGTACTCTCGGGACTCCTTATTCGGAGAACGTCACCCCGCCCCGAGGGCGGGGATGGGGGTGGGAGCGTACCCGTATTGTCGGGCGAGAGAGTGGAGCGTGAGACGTACTCGTCGAACTCCTCAATGAACCCGTGCCCCGTCGCGTCCCGTAGCATTTTTCGGTACTCCGAAAATGCGATTAGGGGGCAAAAGGCGAGAGGTTGGGTGAATCGCCTTTTGAGCACCCCGATGGAGAGCCCTATCCCCCCTGCATAGCAATTAGGACTCCTATCATTATTGGGGTACGCCGGGGTTGGGGGGTGCAGGGGGGAGGGTCGGCTCGGGGTGCGACCCCTACTGGATGGGTGGCTGTTCCCCGAGGACGGCGAGGGGGACAGGCACCCTAGCGACGACTCTCTACTGAGAGCTCCGAGTATGCTCTCGGGGCACCGCTTCCCCGTACCCGTGCCTGTATGACGCGCGAATCCGAAGAGGCTTTATCCATAATGAACCCGTACCCTTCGCCCGAGGAAAGTTGCGCCCCGAGTATGCTCTCGGGGCACCTTTTCCTCGTACCGGCATTAATGAGTGTTTTGGCTTGAAATGAGGACAAATATCTGATAGAGTAAAAATGCACACAACTCAATTTCATCGAAGTGGAAGCGATGTATTTTTTTACATCGTTTCAGCGAAAGGGCGACCTTCGTTACGACTTCGATGAGGAGTTGTGTGCAAACGAGTGGTCGTCCTTTTGTGTTTGCACTCATGTACTCCTCACGCCATTCTCGACATTCATTCTTGAGATACAAAGGCGGTCGGCCGTTTTGGGAATGGACTGTTGCTGACATTGTTCTCTACTTCGTTTTGCTTGGGATCATTCTATTGCTCACTCTTTTTGAGAATTGAGTATGAAATACGTCATCTACGCGAGAAAATCTACCGAAAGCGAAGACCGACAAACGCTCTCGATTCAGTCGCAGATTATCGAAATGCAAGAGATTGCAAAACGCGAGAATCTCGATATTGTGAAATTGTTTCAGGAATCGAAATCAGCAAAAGCGCCGGGGCGTCCGGTGTTTTCCGAGATGATCGAGTTTATCAAAAAGGGCAAAGCGGACGGAATACTTTGTTGGAAAATCGATCGTCTCGCAAGAAATCCACTTGATGAAGGGCTGATCAAATGGATGCTTCAAAAGAGCGAGATCAAACAAATCAAAACATCCGAACGCGATTACAATCCGGAAGACAATGTGGTCATTGCGAGCATCGAGTTTTCCATGGCGAATCAGTACATCCGAGACTTGAGCCGAAACGTGAAACGCGGACAAGCGGAGAAAGTGCGGCGAGGAGAATATCCGAGCTCCCCTCCCCTCGGGTACACGGGCGATCCCAAAACGAAGCGATTGATTATCGTCGAGAAAGAAGCGAGGTGTATCAGAAAAGCATTTGCTCTCTACGCGGCAAAAAGTCATTCGATCATTTCGATTACCGAAGAGTTACAAAAAGAAGGGCTTCGAACTCGTCGAGGAAGGATCATCTACAAGTCCACGCTCCATCGTATCCTCACCAATCCCATCTACTGCGGAATGTTTGAGTGGAACGGACAAACCCACGCAGGAACGCACGAGCCGATTGTTTCGAAGAAACTCTTTGACGAAGTGCAACACATACTCTCCCCGGCGCAGTTTGTCCGACGGACGGAATCATGGAAGTACACCTACCGCGGACTCATGATGTGCGGCGAGTGCGGACTTAAAGTAACCGCGGAAAAGCAGAAGGGTCATGTCTACTACCGATGCACCAAAACATTCGGGACACACCGCTGTTCGCAACCGTACCTGCGCGAAGAAAAACTCATTGAACTTATCGGCGAAGAGTTGAAAAGAATTCAGTTTGATGAAGAGATTCTCGATCTTGTGGTGGATGCGTCCAAAGAGAAGTACGCTTCCATGGGAGCAGACACCGCCGAGCAAGAAAAGACACTCCTTGCCGCTCTCAAAGAAAATCAAAGTCGGAAGGATTCGCTTGTGGAAAAGTTTATCGACAATGCACTTCCAAAAGACATCTACGATCGAAAGTTCTCCGAGCTCTCGGAAGAAGAAGCGGGCATCAGGGAACAACTTCAAGATATGCAAACACAGGACGGGAAGGTTATTGAGAACATTGAGACAGCGGTACAGTTCATCAAGACCGCGCATGACCTCTTCAATCGAGGCGACGAAACCGTCAAAAGAGAGGTCGCCTTTCTCGTATCTTCGAACCTGGGGTTAAAGGACCGAAAGATCGCGTATTTCAACCTCAATGACCCCTTCTCGTGGCTCGTCGAAGACGCGTCGTCCCTTCTTCCTCAAAACACAACCCTCGAACCGGCGTTTGTGCGCTTCCCAAAAGGAAAAGCAGTCTCTCATGAGACTGCTCGTTCTGTTCTGCGGAGAGGCAGGGATTCGAACCCTGGAAGGGGTTTCCCCCTTAACACATTAGCAGTGTGCTGCTTTCAGCCGCTCAGCCACCTCTCCAAGTTCTCACAAATTTTCAATGAGCTACGCGCCAAGCAGACTGTAACTCCCCCAAAACAGCTTCATTGCTCGAAGTACCGAGGGACACGCATAGAAAGAGTGTATCACTGCCAAACACCCTCTGGCAAGACAAGAAACACGCGACCAGTTCGAGCAAATAGACTTTGAGGTAACAGTGGTGCGGAGGCTTGCACAAAGGTGAGAAGTATGCTACACTCGCGCTAGTAGTAAGTTTTCTCTCAATGAGTTTCTGGCGGAATCCAGCACCTTTTTTGGCAAGAGTCCCCGTATCATGAGCGTGAAAGCGAAGCGGCTTCGCCTTTACACATACGATGATATCAAGGACTTTATCTGAAAAAGGTGCTGGACATTCTAAGGGCGAGATATTCGAGCTTTTAGGGAAAGCGGGAGCAGGTAGAGGAGAAAGAAGGTCGGCTTACTCGCGTTACTCTTACCTTAGAATCAGAATTTCTATGGCACAGAAGCTCTACGTCGGTAACCTCTCATACGGCACCACGGACGACAGCCTCCGAGAAGCATTCTCAGAAGCGGGATCCGTTACGTCGGCGAGCGTTATTACCGATCGTGCCACCGGTCGTTCGAAAGGCTTCGGCTTTGTCGAAATGGCTAGTGATGCGGATGCCGAAAAGGCTATCTCCATGTGGAACGGAAAGGATCTCGATGGTCGCACCCTCGTAGTAAACGAGGCTCGCCCATTCGAACCCCGCCCGCGCCAAGGTGGAAACGATGGCGGTTACGGCGGTGGCAACAAGCGGGACTGGTAATTCTCTCCTGCTTCGAGTTCTCCAAAGAAAAACTCTCCGAGCAATCGGGGAGTTTTTTATTCCTTCCTCATTATAAACAATACAGCAACGTTTAATGCACCGTGACGGGCGTGCCGATGTCTGCCCAATTATAGACGCGCTCGGCAGGACCGACACCGAGGCGGACACAGCCGTGCGAGACCGGCGTGCCAAGATGATTTGCACCTTCCTTGTAGCCGCCCGGCCACTCAGGCAGTTCGTGAATGCCATATTTCCCGCTTGCCACAAGTGCCATCCAATACGGCATATAGAGCCCATAAGCCTTGGACCACGGGCGCGGCGCCTTATTGTGAATCGTATAGTTCCCCTTCGGCGTATCCATTCCCCGCTTGCCCGACGAAACCATATAGGCATCAACAGCCTTCCCATCTTCAAAAGTTGTCATGACCTGCGTCTCCACATTGATATCGATATATTTTCCCGTGGCGACAACCGGCACCGTATAGCGCTTCGCATTGAGAAGTCGCGTCGGAAAATCCGCAGCCATAACCGTCGGCGCAGGCGGCAATGTCTCAAAACTTCCTTCATATGCCGTTTCAAAAGATGCGTCCGATGATTCCCGATGGCGCACTCGAACCGTCAATGAATACTTCACGCCCGATTGAGTGTCCCGCGGGAGAATGCGAAACTCCTGCTTATCAGAATCAATGCCATACACCACTGCCTTTTCTCCATTGAACGAGAAATCAAGAAAAGAATCTTCCGCCGATCGATCAAGATGTACCACGACCGGATCCTCTGCTCCGAGTAGCACATCTCTCGCTCCGTCACTCGGCGAGACCGATTCCACTTTTGGCGGCGCCCAGGTTTCGAAAAACAGCTTCGTTTCCGGGATCGACCCCAGCCACACGGTTTTCCCTGCCGGCAAAAGAAGTGAATACCGAGTCCCGGACAACCAATGCCCAACCGGCTTTACGAGAAGCTTCCGATCATCGTTCGTCCATTCAAAAATGACCGGCGTATCCGGCACAAGCCGGACAGCGTCAGCGAATCCATCCACATCAACCGAAGACGGAAAAGTCACCCCGAGCACACTCTCCGGCTTTACGCCCGCCACCGACACATCAAGCATCGGTCGCGCTTCAAGAATGCGTGCATACGCTCGAAATCCATACACTCCCGCCGACGAAAGAAAGAGACCGATGACAAAAAGAGGCAATATGCCCCATGACGTCTTTCGCTTTCGCTGACCGCGCAACTGATTTTCTCCCGATGAAAAATTGAAATGCATAAAAGCTCAGAGATTCATTGCAGTGAAAGAAAACATGCCTAACTTCCATCCCGCGCAAGAGGCCATTCCGAACTTTCGAGCGGAATGGCCTCCGAAAAAATACGAAGCCCTATTGCGGCATTGATGACGAACCCATACCGGTTCCGCATGCCCGACAGTTCTTCTTATGCGTCGCCACTTCATAGAGCGCCGCCGCACCCACGAGTACATAAATAAGACGCGATACAGGAGCATCCATTCCGCCAAACAAAAAATCGCCGATATCCGAACCGAACACCCCGACGAGCAACCAATTAATTCCCCCCAACGATGAGGAGAATGAAGGCTGCCATATGCATCATCTTCATACGCGTGCGCGTAAATAATTATGCTTTCGCTCTCTGCAAAAATTATACCACGAAAATGAAGACGTCGGGAGATGTGTCAATATGAAGAGATTCCAACTGCCAACATGAAGCAACTACTGTCTCGCTTGATGAATAACTCTTTGAGGAAATGGAATCTCAATACCCTCTTTGTCAAAAGCGATCTTGAGGCGCTTTCGAAGCTCGCCTGTCACATCCCACTGCTTAATCGGCTGCGTATCGCCGAGAATTTTTATGACAACCGCCGAATCACCAAAGTCATCGACGCGAAGAAATTGCGGCGGCGCAATAATCATATCCTTCCAATCCGGATCCTCGGCAAGTTCCTTGCCAACACGGTTCACCACCGAAATCACCCGCTCCAAATCAGCAGAATAGGCAATGCCAATATTGAGATTGACCCGGGAAAAATTCTTGGACAAGTTGGAAACCTGTTTCACTTCTCCGTGCGGCACGTGATGCACAACGCCATCAAGGTCGCGAAGCGTCGTCATACGCAAACTGATATCCTCAACCAAGCCACAGGTGGTATCGAAACACACCACATCGCCGATGCGATACTGATTCTCCATAATAATGAAAAGTCCGCTGATGAGATCGCGAATAAGATATTGCCCGCCGAAGCCAAAAGCGATGCCTGCCACTCCCGCCGCCGCCAGGAGCGGCCCCACCGCAAAGCCGAGTTCGGACAAGAGCATAAGCCCGACAAGCACCCACAACAATATATTGACCGATGTTACAAAGATACGAATAAGCGTATCCTCGCGCTTTCGCTCCGCTTCCTTGCTCAAGAATCGACTCGGCACCACCAGCCGACGCACCGACTTCTCGATAAACACCCCAACAAACCGCTGAATCAAAAGCGCCGCAAACGCAATCGCAATCACTTTCACCCCATGATCCAAAAACCACGGCGCCAAACTCTGCACACTCGTTTGAATAAGATTCTGCATAAAAAATTCTGTTAAACACTCGCGATCAAAAGAGCGGTGGGGGTGAGATTCGAACTCACGGTACCGTTTCCGGTACGGCAGTTTTCAAGACTGCTACCTTAAACCGCTCGGTCACCCCACCAGAAAGAGCCCGCAGCGCCAAAAGCAAGTCACACACTTGCTTCTTTCCAGACTATCAAGAAAGAAACGGCTTGTAAAACATGCTATACTACATACGTTGAAAAGAATTTTCAGAAGCATATGGGAAGCAATGCCCCGCAAATCACCTGGTCGGCACCGGAATTCGACGCGTCGCCTGTCCACTCGCGCGTGCTGCTCGCGCTTCTTGGCGTGTTTCTCGCCATCATTGTCTATGCGCTCATCGAGAACAGCTCCATCATGGCCATCACCTTTGTGCTTTTGGGAACGGTCACACTCCTTCACAGCCGCAAGCCTCCAAAAACACTCGACTGCGCCATCACATCCGAGGGCGTGATCGTCGAAAAAGAAGCCTATATGTTCGACAATATAGCCTCGTTTTGGATCATCTACGAAGAAGACGAGCGCAGCCTTTTCTTGAAAACGCACGGATCACTCATTGCTTCCGTCCGTGTACCCCTCGGATCCATGAACCCAACCACTGTCCGAGACGCCCTTCTCCCCTCTGTAAGAGAAATAAAATACGAGCCGACGATTGTTGACACACTCTCTCGTTTCCTGCATATTTAAACGAGGTTGCGCGCTCGTAGCTCAGTGGATACCTGCCTGCCGGTAGGCGGGGAGCGCCTGGTTGGTATCCAGAAGGTTGTTGCTTTATACACAATCGTAATTCATGTTTTTGCGCTCGTAGCTCAGTGGATACCTGCCTGCCGGTAGGCGGGGAGCGTCTGGTTGGTATCCAGAAGGTTGCTGTTTTATACACAATCGTAATTCATGTTTTTGCGCTCGTAGCTCAGTGGATAGAGCGTCTGGTTGCGGTCCAGAAGGTCGCAGGTTCGATTCCTGCCGAGCGCACACTGACACAAAGTACAAGGATTTACACCTCTCCAAGAAAGATAAAAGACAGGCTCTTCGCCTGTCTTTACTATATTCATCGACAAAAACACGTGAAAGCTTCGCCATGCAGACGTCAAGACACTTCCTACGCGCCACTCCAAAAGCTCATCATGATGCCGAGATCGCGAGTGTTCACCACATTGTCCGTATTCACATCCGCCGAAAGTCCCGATCCTGTCTGAAGCCACTGCGCAACCAGTGCGGTAAAGTCAGCGAGTGAATATGTTTTTGTCTGTGTATTCGTCTCAACACTCGTCGACTTCGCCGACTCGCCAAACCCGCTATATGCCGAGACCGCATACACATAGGTTCCCGATGAAAGCCCGGTGTCGGAATAGGTTGTTGTTGTCGCATTGGTTGTTCCAATTTGCACAGTCGGAGTACAGCCAGCACCACCGCACCGATATACATTATACCCGGCGAGCCACCCGTCCGAAACCGCATCCCACGACAAATTGATCTGTGTTGTCGAGGGAGACGAAGCGACAAGATTTGCCGGCGTCGGCGGCGCACCCGCAGGAGGCGGAGGCGGAGGCGGAAGTGCTGCAAATGCCGCCGGCACAAACAGCACCGCAATCGAGAGAAAGCCGAGAATTGCTCCCGTAAGCATCCGGTTTTCTTTTGCAAAGATGCCTAATTTTTGTTTCATAGAATTCTACGCTGCATGGATTAAATCACATTCCTCACTTTTCAAAGACTCAACCTATCGAACGCGAATGAGAATCGTCTTTGAGGTGCTATTGCCAACATCATCATATACCTTGAGCTGGAACACATGGAGACCCGTCGGCGTATTCGCCGGAATATTGAACGATTTGCTCTTCGTAGTCTTCCAATACCCAAGGAACTGATAGCGGTAACGATCTATGTCTTCGTTATCCTGTGCATCCCACCACACTTTTTCGCCACGCGACTTCGTGAGAAACCGAGGAAGATCGGTGATTTCGGGATCCTTGTCATCCACAAAGACATTGTAGGAAGCGGATTTGTCCACCTCGTTTCCATTTGCATCGATATAGCGCACCGCATATCGAGACGTGCCGTTTTCCTTCTCGGTTACCTTGATCGACCAATTTCCATCGCCATCCACCTTCGTACTATCCTTCAACTTTCCCTCTCGATAAATCTCAACCTTTCCGTTCTTAATGTCCGCATCCGATCCCTTAAACGAAAGCTTCGAATCATCCGTCATGAAATCATCGCGTTTTCCGAATTTCGTCTTTTCTCCGATAACCTTGATAGGATCTCTCGAGAATTCTCCTTTCCGATCCGAAGCGCCCGCAGCGCACGACCGTTCGGTATCCGGGTTACCACCTGCGCATCCGGCAGGGCTTCCTTCGGCATCACGAGTCTGCACCCCGCCAAGACATCTCCCCCATTCGCCATATGTAAAGCTCGAACAGGTTGTGACAGGAGGTTCATACGCACAGCTCTGACTCGACGAAGGTGGCGTACCACCGGAGCACCCGGCTGGAACTCCTGTTACTGCTCGCGTCTGCGTATTATCAACCTGGCAAGCGCCCCAGTCAGATGTATTGAAATTCGTGCAGGTCGTACTTCCACCGGTATAGGTACAGCTCTGTGTCGACGCCGGCGGATTTCCACCAGTACACCCCACAGGAATACCCGTCACCGTCTGCGTCTGCGTGCCATCCGGTTGACATGCGCCCCAGCCAGATTCTGTGAAACTTGTGCACGTCGGCGGCGTGTAGGCACACGATTGTGTCGTCTCCGGTACAGCGCCACCGGAACACACATCGGGAATCGTCGAGACAACCGTCTGTGTCTGCGTGCCATCCGGTTGACATGCGCCCCAGCCCGAATAGACATAGCCGGTACACGCCGGCGCACCCACGAGCGCCCGAATACCGGAAACGCTCGACAGCAAATCATTAGCGGATCCTCCCTCTTCAATAACGTCCGAATCGGTCTCGTTGTCCTGACCGATAAAGGTATATCGAATATTGTTTGTCGTCGAAGAGACCGAGCGAAGCGCTTTAAACGTCAGCGTTGCCACAAGACCCGAATTGTTTCGAACTCCCGGCGACGGCTTGGCAAGTGTCAAAGAAATCGTACCCCCCGCAGTATCGTTATCCACAATCTGACATGGATTCCCTTGATACACACAGCTGTTGTCAACGCCGAATATGGAATTGCTCGTATCCCATCCCGTCAGTTGAAAATCCGCAGGATCATACGTCACCAAAGCACGCGTCGCAACAACGTCCATACCGCCCGTATCAACCACCAGATCCACGGAAAACGTATCGTCTTGAGCGACATTAATCGTGGTTCCATCTCCGGTTGCGTCCGGCGATGTCATCGATAATGTTGCCGTTCCACTTGCTTTGGACAAACTCTCGATTTCCAGCGACACACTCCACACAAACGATACGAACGCGCCGGATATAAAAGCGAGCATAAAGAGCCCTTGCCAGGTCTTTACGCGCGTTCGCGACACAAACACCCACGACTTCCCCAAAAACGGCAGAGTATCTCCCGCAAGGTTGTCAATATGCCGATTTATAGTCCCCCCCGTTTGAAGAGGATCTTTCTTTTGTTTTTCTTCCGCCATAGCGCCACAAAAATAAACTTAAAAGATACGCATTCGGCTATCTTGAAAATGAATTCACAAGCTTCCTTCCGAGAAATCAAACGACTTGAGCACATCGGCAATAGCCACAATCCCCACCATATGATCAGTACTGTCCACCACCGGAAACACGCTCAGTCCCGTTTCTTTGAATTTTCCGACCAACTCTCGAAGAGGCATGTTTTCGGAAACCGTCTGACAGGGAACACTCATAATATCTTTCGCTTTTGCCTGCATCAACCGATCCACCATCTCCCGACGACTGCCACTCATCTCACTCGCAACACGCATTTTCCGCATGAAGTCTATATACGAAGGCAAGTAGATATTCGACGAATCCTTCGTAAAAAAGTCTGTCTCCGTAATGATACCGGATATTTTCCCGGCATCCAAAACGGGAACACCGTGAATCCGATGTTCCGTGAGAAGCGACGCCACTCTTTGCAACGGCTCTTCCAGTCCAACGGAAATGACCGACACGGTCATGATATCCTTCACAACAGAATTATTCATACTCTGTCTACAGAAAAAGAATAGAGACGCTCTTCTCCGAAAAAGCACTTTCAGTATAAATCATTCTTCTCATATCCGCAAAAAGGAACAATGTCATTCCTGTCAACATGCAGAGCACACCGCTCCTCTTTACAAGAAATCGGAAAAAGACTCTTATGAAAGTATGCTTTCCTACCAAACAGCCATTTCGGCTCTCCCGACAATTCAAAAGACCTTCGTCTCAAAATTTGCAACGCTCGGCCTATATACCGTTCGAGATCTCTTGTTTCATATTCCCTCGCGATACGAAGATTTCTCACGCATACAACTCATCGCCAGCGCCGTCGAAGAAGAAAAAACCACATTTGAAGGAACCGTCGCGCCGTTTCGAGAGAAAAAGACATGGAAACGACGCCTCACCATATTCGAAACCGAGTTGACCGACGACTCGGGAACGATTCGCCTCGTCTGGTTCAATCAGAAACTCGTCGCCGGGAGCCTGCTCCCAGGAACACGCATTCGCGTCTCCGGAAAGGTCTCGAGCGATCGCGACGGACTCGTGATGGTTTCCCCCGCATTCGAACGCGCGAATCGCCGCCCGACACACACTGCGCGCCTCGTTCCTATCTATCCGGAAACCTACGGACTCACCTCAAAATTCATCCGCTGGCAAATCGAAACACTCTTCGAGAAAAAAATTGGCGTGCCAGATCCGCTGCCGCAGTCGCTCGTCGACAAACTTCACCTCCCGACACTTCCGCGCGCCCTCCGCATGATTCACTTTCCCGAATCTCCGGACGAAGTGGAAATCGCCCGAAAGCGACTCGCTTTCGATGACATGTTTCTCGCTCAACTCAAAAGCCTCGAGCTAAAATCGATCTGGAAACAATCGTCCGCCCTTCCCTTTCCGAGAGACACGAATTTCCTTGCGGAAAGCGCGTCCTATTTTCCCTTTTCACTTACCGCCGCACAAACGAAAGCCACGGAAGAAATTCTCGATGATCTTGCCAAAAGCATACCGATGAACCGTCTCGTCAACGGCGACGTCGGTTCCGGGAAAACTGCCGTTGCCATACTTGCAGCGCTTCGAGTGGCGCACGACGGATTTCAAGTTGCGCTGCTTGCACCGACAGAAGTGCTCGCCCGACAACATTTTGAAACCCTCTCGACACACTTATCGCACGCGCCATTTCAAATCGCCCTCCTGACGCGTTCTTCACAGATACTCGCTACAGAAACCGTCGCCAAGGAAACCCTCAAGAACGCTATAAAGAGCGGGCTCGCAAGCATCATTATCGGCACGCATGCACTGCTTCAAGAAGACGTGTCGTTTCGAAACCTCGCTTTGGTTATCGTCGACGAACAACATCGCTTCGGCGTTTCCCAGCGAGCCGCACTCCAAGAAGCGACGAGACATTCGAAGGACGGAATGCCTAAGACAACGCCGCACCTCCTCACACTGACCGCAACACCGATACCGCGCACCCTTGCTATCACATTCCTCGGCAATCTCGACATCTCTGTGCTCGACGAGATGCCAAAAAATCGCCTCCCTGTCATTACGAAAATAGCCGCAACACGCGACGCACGAGAAACCGTCTTTCGATTCGCTCGGCAAGAAATAAGAAAGGGTCGACAAATCTTCATTATCCTACCCCTCGTCGAAGAATCGGCAACGCTCTCCGAAGTCAAAGCCGCCAAAACCGAGCACGAGAAACTCTCCGCAAAGGTATTTCCCGAATACTCCGTTGGATTGCTCTACGGAAAAATGAAATCCTCCGACAAAGAAAACGTTATGCGTGACTTCAAAGAAGGAAGATTGCATGTCCTCGTTTCGACCTCCGTTGTCGAGGTGGGCGTCGACGTGCCAAATGCCACTGTCATGATTATCGAAAACGCCGACCGATTTGGACTCTCCCAACTCCATCAATTTCGCGGACGCGTCGGGCGCGGGACACACCAATCCTATTGCTTCCTCCTTCCGGGAAAAAACAGCGCCAACGACCGTCTTGACGCTCTCGTCGAAAGCAACAACGGCTTTTTCCTTGCCGAGAAAGACCTCGAGATTCGCGGTCCGGGAGCCTTCTTCGGACTCCGACAGTCAGGCATCCCCGATATCGCCATGAGTCACCTCGGCAACGCCCGACTCATCAAAATCGCCCACGATGAAGCAGAAGCGCTTCTCCTCGAAGATCCAGTGTTAGAGCATCATCCTTATCTTCGTGCTGCCCTCGCCGAGATGACCGAGAACGTGCACATGGAGTAACGCTTGCCACAAACCAATTCGCCTCTTCGATCTCACCTCCTTGCCAACACGGATTCCAAAAATCAAATCCTCCAAACTGACCCGACACGCGCATCCATCCGTGTACATACTCCAAGAAGAAGCCCGAGAAACATCATGCCGAAGTGTCCGCTCCACAGCCAGTGGTCGAGCAAAAGCATGGGAAGAAGGGTACAGAAAATCGCCATCGAAAGAGCATTTCTTCTCTTCCATGCGGAGACAAACCAGCACAAGAGAGGCAGAGCAAACAACACGAATCCGACCGCGCCAAGCTCAGCAAATACCAGGACCGGCACCATATGCACCGGCTGAAACGCACCGACAAATGTTCCAGCGCTCGGGAGACGCTCCCGCGTAAATGCCGTAAAATTTCCGCCGCCGACGCCAAGAACCAGGTGCTCGCGTATCACCGAGAGCGCCTGCTCAAAATAAAGCGCCCGATCTGAAAGCGACCCTTCACGCGCAAGTGTTCCTTCCGAAAAGCGACTCAATGCAATATCGCAAACAAGAAAGAAAGCAATAGAGAAAGAAAGAATCACAATAACTACGCTGCTCACCCATCCCATTCCGTCATTCCCGCGCCTGCCTGCCGGTAGGCATGGAAGGCGGGAATCCAGATACCGCAAGACTCCAGACAAATTGAAACGGGATTTTCTCGGAAAATTATCGACACTATCAACCGTCGAAAGGCACGTTTCGGGAAAGTTTTCTCTTGGAACATCCGAGTCTTGGTAAAGCGTAGATTCCCGCCTTCGCGGGAATGACGAGAAAAGAGAGTGCTTCAGACATCGAGTCAAACCCAGAAGCAGCACTCCCATCCCCAAGAGAAGCCCCATCCACCCGCTTCGAGAAAAGGTAAACACAAGCGCAAAGCTCATCAGAGCCGTCATCCCCAAAAATACAGCTCTCGAAGAGACTCGCTTCGCCGTCACCGAAAGCCATACACCAAACAGCATGGCAACCGCCAGCGCGCCTCCGAGCACATTTGGGTGTTCAAACCCGCCATACGCACGGAGGAATCGCCCGCCCTCGGTTTTCAAAACAAACGTCCCCCATCGCGCCGGATCATGCTCCGCGATGCCAAGCAGTGTCGAAGGTGCGATATATTGCCCTGCCCACTGCGAAAGCGCGAGACTTGCTTGAATCGACATCGAGAGGAGAAAAATAGAGATCGTCTTCCGCATCGAAACGTCACTATATCGCGCAAGCACAAAGGCAAGCGTCATGAGAAATATTCTCCACGCAGAAATAAGTGCAAGACTCGCATCGATCGACCAGAGAGAAGAAAGAAGCGCCCACAGGAAAAATACGCCAAGCAGAAGCAACACGCGGTCACGAACAACAACTCGCCACACCTCCCGTTTCGTTCCAAAAACAAAAAACAGAGCACACAAAAGAAGTGCCACATCCGACACATATGTCCCAAGCGTCGCATATTGCCATTTCTCCCCACTCACAAATACCTCCCGCACTATCCACACCGTCTGCCACGGAAGGAGAAAGACAAACGCATACCACAAAAATTGTCGCCCCGATTTCAACATAGCGCCAGCATAGCACTCGCCCCACCCCTTCGTCATTCCTTCAAGCAAACAAAAAAGCCTCCAATAGAGACTTCAAAAAAATCAAGGGCGGATGGAGGTTTATTTCCACACCCGCCCTGCCAACATTATCGGAACTGAACGCAGTCACCGGGATCTATCCCGGTTTGCAAGAATACCGCTCCGCGCGCAGCCGCCGTTTCCCTATCTTTTGAGACGATTTCCGTCGGAACGAGAGCGTCTCCCTGAACCAGGAAAACACGCCACCCTTGCTTCGCACGATGAATCCTCGCATACCGGGAACCTTCGGTTCCCGGACCTATAGTGCCGAGCGAAACAAACGAAATGGCTCCGGTCACCCACCCGAAATTTGGATTGTACGCCAGCTCGCCGCGATGTGGGAAATAAAATACCTTCCCATACCTCTCGTATGGTTCCCCGCTTTCAGACATCCCGCCTACGGAAACATACGTTTCCACCATACAGGTATCGCGATGGACAACCATATCCACCGAACGCGTCACTGTCACATCCCTCGACGTCGGAATCCCCGCACAGCCGACAAGAAAGAGCAAGCTCACAGCAAACAACAAACCACAAAAATTCTTCATCGCATCCTCCAATCTTTCGCTCTTCAAAAAAATCGGGGGCGAATGGAAATTTATTTCCACACCCGCCCCAATGAACAATCCTTTTCAGCGCTGTCGAAATCCATTCTGTCCCGGACGGATAATGGTCTTCATCCTGCGAACAGGAGGTTTTTTTGTGCCTCCTGACTGGTGACAAGCGCAGCCGGCATCAACCCACCCGGCAACCGCTTTGATGTCAAAATCAGCAGAACTGCCAAACCCGGCACGTAACACAATCTTACCAGCTTCTTTTAAAAACATTGTCATTCTCTCCAGAATACAGATTTAGGAAGAAAGAATACAAAAAATTATTTGCCGATACGGCGGAGAAATTTCCACGGACAAATCAGAGACCTGAATCAACCGTAAAATTCCTCTCCGCCGTATCGGGTGAATTGTCAAAGATCTGCACAACCGGAATAGTAGCATATCGCCTCTGTTTTGTCAATAACATTGGACAAGTGGCGCACACAACATAAAAACGGCTCTTTTAAGTCGTTTTTATGAAACAAACACGATGTACACTCTTTATTTGCCTTTCCTCCCTGCTTTCACTCTATCGTTTTCGGTGAGGTACTGTTTGCGAAGGCGGACATTTTCCGGGGTAATTTCGAGGTATTCGTCACCGGCCATCACTTCGAGTCCGCGTTCAATGGAGAGCGTCCACGGCGGCGTGAGCTGGATCGCATCGTCCGATCCCGAGGCGCGCATATTGGTAAGTTGCTTGCCCTTGGTCGGATTGACACTCATATCATCGCCCTTCGAGGCATTGCCGATCACTTGCCCCTCATATACATCCGTGCCGGCGCCGATATAGAGTACGCCACGCTCCTGCAAATTCCAGAGCGAGAAGCCAAGCGCCTTCCCAGTCGCCATCGAAATCATCGAGCCGACGCCGCGGTGCTCGATATCACCCACATGCGGACGAAATTCCAAGAACCGAGAAGAAAGAATGCCTTCGCCCTTCGTATCGACGGTAAACTGCCCGCGATACCCCAAGAGTCCTCGAGTCGGGATTTCAAAGAGAAGTCGCGAATCATTGCCTTGCCCCTGCCTCATGTCCATCATAATGCCCTTCCGCTTCCCCATGCGCTCGATGACCGCGCCGGTATATTCCGTCGGCACATCCACTGTCACCTCTTCAAACGGCTCGCACTTCTTGCCGTCGATTTCCTTCATAATAACCTTCGGCTGAGACACCTGGCATTCATAGCCTTCGCGCCGCATCGTCTCCAAGAGAATAGCAATGTGAAGCTCGCCACGCCCCGACACCAAGAAATGCTCGCCCGAATCAAAGTCGATTTTCAGTCCCACGTTTATCTCAAGCTCTCGGCGCAAACGCTCACGAATCTGCTCGCGCGTCACAAATTTCCCTTCCCGACCGGCAAAGGGCGAGTCGTTCACCAGAAAATGCAGCGTGATCGTCGGCTCATCAATCGCAATCGATGGCAGGCTTTCCACTTCCTTAGTGTGCGCAATCGTATCGCCGATATACACATCGGCAATACCGGCAATCAGTGCGATATCGCCCGCCGACACGTCCGCCGATTCTTCGCGATTCATGCCGCGAAAGGTAAAAATTTTGGTAATGCGCCCCGAAGAAACTTCCCCCGTCGGCTTTTTCGCGTAGACCGTATCGCCCACCTTCGCCGAACCCTCATAGACACGACAGATGGCAAGTCGCCCGAGGAAATTGTCATAACCCAGATTAAAAGGCTGGGCTCGAAACGGCGACGCCGTATCCTGTCCCGCCGCCGGCACCGCCTCGAGCACTGTATCGAGAAGCGGCGAGAGATCCATCGATTCGTCCGCCATATCTCGTTTCGCAATGCCCTGCTTCGCAATCGCATAGACCGTCTTGAACTCCAATTGCTCGTCCGTCGCCCCAAGATCGAGAAACAGCTCAAACACCTGATCGAGCACCCACTCGACGCGCGCCGCCGGCTTGTCTATCTTGTTCACCACGACAATCGGCTTCAATCCGAGTTCGAGCGACTTTTTGAGCACAAATCGCGTCTGCGGCATCGGACCCTCCTGAGCATCAACCACCAAGAGAACTGAGTCGATCGAGCGAAGCACGCGTTCCACCTCGCTCCCGAAGTCCGCATGCCCCGGCGTATCGACGATATTGATCTTCGTGTCCTTGTAGAACAGCGCCGCGTTTTTGGAATAAATAGTGATGCCCCGTTCCTGTTCGAGCGCATTCGAATCCATACTCGCCCCCTCTTCGGTCATCCCCGTCTGGCGCATCAAGGCATCGGTCAGGGTCGTCTTCCCGTGATCGACGTGCGCGATAATAGCAATATTGCGAATGTCCATAGGCGGCACAAAAAGTTAAGAGAAATGCGAGCGACGAAGAGCCAACAAAAAACGGCTCCCGCCGCTCGAAGTCTTGACAGACTACCAAATAAAAGAATATTTGTCAAAAAAATATCCCGAAGCGCATTGTACACTTCGGGATCTTGGAAACCAACCTTGCTGAACTCAAGAATCCGCTATCTCATAGACTATTGACAGTTATCAATACAGGAGAATTTCCCCAATACGTTCACGCATTCTCACGAAAACCTCTGATCGTCTATTGAACGAATGGGGCAGAATTGAGGGGCTAATAGTCACAAGCAGAGGGACTCGAAATGCCACGCGACTCGGCTTTATAGTTCGAAGAAACGCAGTTATTTCAGAGAGGCAAGCGCTTTTCGAATGCGTTGCACCATATCAGGGAGCGAGATATTCGACTTCACGATATAGTCGAGTGCACCGAGCTCTTTGGCATGAGCGATATCCTTCCCTTGGCTCAAATTTGACATCACAACCACGCGAATATCCGACAATCCCGCATCCGCGCGAAGTTCTGAAAGCACCTGGAAACCATCCTTGAGCGGAATCATAATATCAAGCAAGAGAACATCCGGCTTCCGATCGCGAATAGCGCGAAGCGCTTCTTCGCCATCCCGGGCAAGACTTACTTCAAACCCTTCCATGGCCAGTTTCCTCATATAAACATCGGATATAAACTCATCGTCTTCGACAATGAGAATATAGTGCGCAGTATCCGACGCATTCGTATGTTCAGCGCTCATAAAGAAACGTAAAGAATATTATTTTTTCGCAATCGGAAGTCTGACGAGAAACGTCGTTCCCTTCCCCTCCTCACTCTCAAATGAAACACGTCCGCCCATTTCTTCAACGAAGTTTTTCACCACAGCAAGTCCCAATCCCGATCCTTCTGTCTTCCAGCGAAGTGCATTTGAAGCGCGGAAAAACTTCCCGAAAATTTTCTCGCGTTCCGACTTCGGAATACCGATACCGGTATCGGAAACGGAAAGACTCGCTTCATGTTCCGAAAGTTCTTCCAATCGAACGGTAACCGTCGACTCGGGACGACTGTATTTGACAGCATTGTGGATAAGATTCTCGCACACCTCATGCAAACGCCTCGGAAACGATACGACTTTCCAGCTACTCGACTTTTTTGTCGGTGAAAAATCAATGCGCACGCCGGATTTCTCCGCAAGCGATTGCAGTTCACCGAGCACCGTCGATATCGTCTCGACAATACCGACCGCTTCGGACGATTCGGGATCCTGCCCGGCGTCAAGCAAGGCGACGTTCAAGAGATCATTGATAAGCCCGATCATGCGAAGTGTATTCGCGTGTATCTTCTTCACCGTCTCGGAAACTTCCGGAGAAACATCTCCGACATCACCGCCCAAGAGCATCTCCATATTCCACCGCATACCCGAAAGCGGCGTCCGAAGCTGATGTGCTGCAACGGAAAGAAATCGATCCTTGGCACTGTCCATGGCGCGCTCTTCCGTCATGTCCTTGAGGACAATCATACAGCCGAGCAGTCGCTTGTCATCGGAAGAAATCGGATTAACGGAGTAGGCAACAGCCAACGGTTCCAGATCTTTTCGGATCAATATGCCGCGAGCGTCTTCCAGAGAAGATTTCGTAGCAATAATCTGTTCGAGAAAATCCACCACAGTGTCCGGACGTTTCTCATTGGCAAGTGAAAACAAATCCTGACACCGACTTCCCAGAAGAGCCTGCTTTTCAATGTCACCCTTCGAAACGCCGAGAATATTCCCCGCCGCTTCATTGAGAAACAAAATATTTCCTCCGAGATCAACGGCGATGACGCTATCGCCGATAGATCGCAAGAAACGAAGAACCGAATCTCGCTCCTCTTTTTCTCGAGCAAGCGCTTCATTGGCGATTTTCAAGTCTTCCGCTTGGGCCACCAAGCGCGATTCATACTGTCGCCGCTCGGTAATATCGCGTTCGATGCCCACAAAGAATCGAATATCGCCCTGTTCATCAAGAAGCGGGGAAACGCCGATCTCAGCAGCATACAACTCACCGGACTTTCGTTTATTTGTCACTTCGCCGGAAAACCGCCGCTTTCGGCCCTTAATCGTGCTCCAGAATTCCTCATAGAATTCCTTTCCCATCTGCTTTCCCCACAGTGCAGGGGTTTTTCCGATAATCTCATCGATCGCGAAACCGGTTACGTGCTCGACAGCCGGATTCGCATAGAGCACGATGCCGTCCGGATCGGTAATGACCATGTGATCAAAACTTTCTTCCGCCGCCATGCGAAACTTCTTCAATTCCTCCGTTTGATCCCGAAGTTGCCCCTCGAGAATGCGCGCGTCGTCGAGCACATTGAGAATCGCTTTTTCGGTATCTTCAAGCTGGCGCACTTTTTTCTCAAGATCGCGAACATACACTGTGGACACCTTCGTCTCTTCGCTACTTGATGACTCCGACGATGTAGTGATGTGTGGCATAAAAAGAATTCCGTCAATTATGGTTCTTGCCAATAAGCCGACGACACTCGCCTATTTCCTTCTTGAGTTCAACCATACGAAGTTCCCGACTCACCATGATGGCATTCAATCGCTCCGTATCTTTTCGCTTCTGAACCTCCGCATCTTCCAACTCTTTCCGATCGGTTATATCGATGGCCGTATGCAAAAATCCCAAGAAGACACCCGAGGAACTCGAAAATGGAACACTATTATCAAGCATCCATCGATACCGATTCTTCGACAATGCCACGCGATATTCCATCCGAAGCGGTTTCCTGTTTTCAAAAGCAGACAAACATTGCGCACGGTAGAGCGGTTCATCATCAGGATGTATACTCTTCTGCCACACATCCGTAAAACGCTCTTTGGAAACTTCTCCGACAAGCGAGAGCGTCTGCTTGTTCGCATAGAGACAGGCCCGATTCCGGTCAATCATCCAGAGAAATGCCGGCATAGTATCGGCAATTGTCTGGAATCGCCGCTCGGCAAGATCTCCCCGCTCGCGCACCTGCAAAAGCGACCGAAGCATGGCGTTGATTTCCCCGGCAAGCTTAGCAATCTCATCACTCCCCGAAAATTCTATGCCCGATTTTGATATACCCTTCTCACGCGCCTGTGCAAGAGATCGGCTCAAGTAGTTCACGCGAGACAGCACCGTCCAATGAAGAAGAAAGAAAATAAGCGCCGTCGACACAAGAAAAAATCCGAGCAAGGAGAGAATCACGACGATTTTCGACACACCGAAAGCCGTAGGAATTGCCCGCTCGACTTTATAGAAGAGAAGCGGGCTTCCGAAAACATCCGAAACAAATCCGTATCCGGAAATCGTCGCCTCCCCAACGACGGTCTGCGGTTCTTTTGAAACAACAAGCGTATTCGCAATGCTCGAAAAATCCGCCGGAAAATTCTTCGATCCGTACAGTTCAAACGAAACCGGATACCCGAGAAAATTGGACAACTCATATCGATACGAGTCATTGACCGTCATTACAAACGCTATCGTACCGCGAGACGGTCCTTCTCCGTGCGAAGTCATAATGGGTCGTGTCGCGATAAACGCCGGCCCAGACGACAATTGAATCATCCCGGAATGCACTCTCGAAAGAGAATCGAATGTCGAGAGAAGCGATCCCGCTTTCAACTGATTATCAATATCACCCGGAACGGGAATCTCCTTTCGAGTTTCCTGATCCATGCCCCGTTCCGCCAAAACATTCCCCTCCCGGTCGGCGACGACAACAAAGTTAACGTCGAGCACATCGAGAGATTCGACCGGAAGATTCGAGTCAATAAACTCCTTCGTCGGACTATCCGCAAACGCATACATATCGTCCCACTGCGACCAATCGAAAAGTTGATGATCCATGTTCCGTATATCCCGATCAATCGCCCGACCGGTCCATTCAACATTTCCCTGAACCGATCGCTGCTCATTCTCAACCAGTCGCCCCAAAAAGAAAACACCCAACCATCCATAGAGCGCAATTAAGACCACTTCCAACGAATACGCCACAATAAAAAATATTTTCTTTCGCAAAGTCATAGGGATATTTATTTTGTTTTAGAACCTGTTTACAATCTCTCTTTCGTTACGAGACTCTCAAATTTCGGCTGCAAAACATTCGTATTTCGTCTGGTTGCTCTCCGAGTAGCCGTCACTCATAGCGAAGCGCATTCAGTGCTGATATTTTCGTCGCACGGCGCGCCGGATAGAGCCCCGTCAAAACACCGACAGCCAGAGAGAAAATAAGAATGGTAACCACGAAAAGATTCGGGATATATGCGACATCAAGAACACCGAGATTCTTATCGCGAAGAAAGGCAACGGTAGAAATCAATATGCCAATCGCCTTGCCCGCCAAAAATCCCAAGAAAAGCCCCAGCACCCCGCCAAAGAACGACATAACCATAGACTCCGTAAGAAACAACTCCTGCACTTCGAACGCTTTCATGCCCATCGCTTTCATAAGTCCGACTTCGCGCGTTCGTTCGAGGAGCGACACTGTGAGCGTATTGAACATACCGAGTGCGGCAACGCCAAGTGCTGCCATACCGAGAAGCGCTAGCACAATTCTTGCCGTTCCGAAAAAATTATTGATCTGCTCCACCGTATCGGCAACGGACGTGGTCACATATCCCATGCCTTCGACTTGCCGACGAACATTCGCGAGCGATTCCTGCGTCGCAACCGTCAATTTCACCTGAGAATAATTTGTAACGCCGAGCGTTCGCACATCAATAAAGGGAACATAAAATACCGGTGTTTTATCATCGGGAATAACTCCGATAATCGAATACTCCGATTCAACAGACTCGACCTTCTGCGCCTTGCCTCCAAGGAGCGAACCGGTTATCACAAAAGAAACACTAAACTTCTTGCCAACAGCTTCCGATTCGGAAAGCGAGAGCACGCGAAGCATTGCGCGATTTACCACCGCTTCGCGCTTCGCCGCGTCCCCAAGAGCCGCTCGCTCCACCGATTTATCAGTTCCGGCCGCATCACCAAGGTCAAGTTCCACCCACTCGCCATCCGATGCGGACACCTTGATATTGTTCACCGTGGTCGATGCATCGGGAGAGGATTCGGCAGCTGCTGCACCCTCTGATGAGACTGCCTCCGTACTCTCACCAAGCACAAGACCGGCAGCGTCGGTCATCTCTTGATCGGCAACATATACCGGAGTGATCGAAACTTCGTCATCTACAAGAGCGAAATATCCCTGCTCCACCCGAACAGATCCATTCGAATCTTTGAGAGGTGAAAAATCATCCGCACAAGCATCGGAATCATTGCAGTCGGAAGACTGCTTCCAGAGAGGCGCTTCCAGAGAAATCCACTTCCCCAGCACCTCTCCCTGCGCGCCGCGGTATGCCTCTCCAGAATCCAGAACCGTACTCCCATAGGGTTTTCCGGCAACAATATCACCCTTCACGGGAATACGAGCAATGCGAACATATCCGAGCAGCCGCGATTTCGGATCGGGCGATTCCCGCAATCTTGCCCACACCGTCGAAGACGCCTGGATCGAAATCGGTTCGAGAATATCGCCGAAGCCATCGGGAGAAGGCGGGGCGGAATCAGAGACTCCCGCTACGGTTTTCACCGTCGGAAGATTCGCCGAAAGATCATTGCTTTCGAAAATCACTCCTGAAGACGGCCGAATTGCCGACTGGCGCAAATAATCGGAAGTGACCGCATAAACCGCCATGTCCGATACCGATCCTTGGTAGTTCACCTTGCCAACCACGGCAACGAGCGGCGCAACGGATTCGACATTTGGAATCTCTCGCATATTCGCAAGCGTCTCATCATTAATCTTCACTTTGCCACCGGCTTGAGGAGACACATCCATCTGTCGCATCTCCTCAAGTCTCGCCACCTGAGAAATAACCAGCCGCTGCACGCCATACCCGAGCGACACGAGAAACACAATCGAAGCGATGCCCAATGCCATGCCGCCTATGGTAATCGCCGTTCGCGTTTTCTTCACTTTCATATTCCGAACCGCAATGCCGATAAGGCTGATTCGATCAATGGATTTTCGCCGCTCGATACGAAATAATTTTTCGATTTTGCTGTAGAGTGCGGCAAACATTTCTTCGCTTGACCGCGGAGACGGATGGCGCAGCACTTTCCGAACACGTCCATATACCGAAAACACCCCGCGCGCCACAATATAGAAAAGCAGAAGCACGACAAAGAGCACGAGCCGAAGGAAAGTACTCTTAAAAAATTCCGGAATCCCGACAATCGAGCGCCACAAACGCACAAAAAACGACGCGCGATAAATCGGCACAGCAGATTCGAGAACGGCAACACCGTGCGCGGCGGCATCTTGCACGTCACGAACGGGTTTCTTTTTTCCAAAAAAAGGAAATTGCATACAACAAAAAGAATGAATTCTAAGAACCTGCTGAAAAAACTTCAAACCAATAAAGAGTTGACCGAGCTTTTTCAACAAACCCTAAGCAGTTTCTGGCACCGAAGGTTGAGAAGCAGACTTCCCACTCGACCCTCCATACGAAAATACCTCTGGTTCGGCATTCGGATCCTCTTCAAGACCGGCACCCTGTTGAATACTCACACCGCGTTTGTATTTCAATTCTTTCTCCAGATTCGCTTTTTCCTCACCGCGATAAATACCAAGAAGATGCCCGTCTCGCATGGAAAGCGCTGTTTTTGCATACGCAAGATACTCAAGATCGTGCGTCACCATAATGAGCGTTTTCCCGTTCTCATTGAGTGACCGAAGAAGTTTTAAGAGCATCTCGCCGGCATCATAATCCAGGTTGCCGGTCGGTTCATCCGCAATGATAACTTCCGGATCGGTGATAAGCGCTCGAGCAACCGCGATACGCTGCTGCTGTCCGCTCGAGAGATCCATCGGGTGATAATCCGCCCAATCGACAAGCTCCACCGAGCGAAGCGCCTCGCGCGCGCGTTCAAACGCCGTCAGCCGATCCCAGCCAAGCAAGAACAATGGAAAGGCGATATTCTCCAGAACGCTCAGTGACTTCACCCAATTCGACTGCTGATACACCATACCGATATGCTTTTTGCGAAACTCCGATCGAACATCCTCTTCCACTCCCGGACCATACAGGTTTTCTCCGAGAAACGTCATACTTCCTTTTGATGGTCCCTCCAGCCCGAGAATAATATGGAGCAGCGTCGACTTCCCACATCCGGACGGCCCGAACACGATCAAGAAATCAGATCGCTCTACGGTAAAACTAATGCCTTTCAAGACATCGATAATCTGCGTTCCGACATGAAACGATTTATGTACGTCGGTCACCGCAATAACCGGTTCGCCCGCCTGAGGAGTCGATTCGTACCCTCCGGCAAATGGCTGTTTTGAAATGGGAGTGATAGTTTCCGACATATCAGCGTTTACTGGCCAAAGATGGATTTAAGACTCGAAAACACAATATCGAGCGCATTCTCGGTCGCTTTCGGCGCAATGGAGACAATATCAATCGATTCTCCGACATTCCCCGCCTTGTCTTTCGAAAGCACACGAAGATGATACACCTTCGACGGCGTTAATTTCGAGATCACCACCGTGTGATTCGATACCAACGAAGCGTCCTCTTGCGTCTTCTGCGGATAGACCGACCCCGTCCCCTCGCCATACTCCACCTGCGAAGTTGCCGACTCATCCGTTGTCCATGTAATCACCAATTGCGCCTCCGCCTCGCCCTGACTCCCGTCGGACGACTTCACGATAAGCCCCTCGACATTCGCATCAATGATTTGCGGAGCGCGCGTGTCGGTTGCCGTCGTGAACTGCAAGGCGTCGGATTTCGCTTCATTGCCAAAATTGTCTCTCCCTCGCACCACCAGCGAATAAGATGTTTGAGGCAGAAGATCCCGAAGCAATATGCGGTGTTCTCCCGCTACCATCTTCGCATCCACCTCATCCTTCGCATCGCCCGCATTTCCCTCGGGGACATATGTGACAATGGAAGACGTTTCCGTATTGGTCTTCCATGAAATCAAAAGTACGGTCTGCGCCGTTCCCTTTACCTGCTGAATACGCACTTCTTCAATCTTTGGTCGCGGCAACGTTTCAAAGGAAAGCGTATTTCCTTCATATTCCTCTTCTTCACTATCAACGGTATTGATCTTGTAATAATATTTCGTGCCATCAAGCAGATCTTCGAGACTGGTCGTATAGGTTGTCTCGGACGTCGAGGTGGATATCTCCTTCACCAAACCAAACGCCTCCGTAAGTCCGTAGTATATTTTCACTTTGCTCGCCCCTCTTGCCGTAAATTCCAAAATAGCACTCGAAAGACCCGCGCTTTTCAAATTCGGATCGATAACCGTCGGAGCAGGATCAGTCTTAAACGACTTCTCACCCGAGAGTCCGGTATTACCGTCTTCGTCCGTCCAGCGCGCACGGTAGTGATAGGTTGTCCCCGGAGAAAGATTCGAGAGCTTGATCTCATGATCCGTCACCTGTTCGGAATTACTTGGTTCCTCGGAATAATAGTCTCCGGAACCCTTCCCATATTGCACCTTGCTGTCAGACGCCCGATCGGTCGACCACCCAATAGTCGCACTCTTGGTGGTAATGAGTGAAACCGACGGACCGGAAGCGAGCCCCGCCGCCTCGGTGTATTTCCCGGTCGGATACGCCGAAACAATTTCACTGAATGCGCCGCAGTTATTAACACTGTCACACGCGCGAATCTTATAGTAGTGCAGCGCCTGCGTCAGTCCCGTGTCCACAAAGGCGATACCGCTCGTCGAGGCAACTTTCGTATACGTCCCGCTCTCACTCAACGAGTGATAGATCTGATAGGAATCGACACCGGAACCGATATCCGCCGGCGCCTCCCATGACACCGCCAGCTTCCATGACTCGGTATTTTTCACTGACACATCCGCGATATCGGTATTCAGCGGAATGCCCGGCGCGCTTGTATCAGCGACAAACTCAACCGTTTCGTAGGCTCCATAATTTATAACGCCGCCCAAATCCTCCGGATTCTTCGCAACAACATAAAACGTGTTCGTGCCCTTTTGCGTCGCAAACGCCGATGCTGCAACCGACTCCACTCCGGAAGCGGTAAACGTGCAGGCATCTTCCGACGGCACAGCATTTACCGTATAGCAGTACGTGAGATCACTCGCATCTCCCGAAAAACTAAACGGCGGATCCCACGTGAACGCGAAAGAGTTCGCGGTGTTTGTTGCCGGTATCGCTTGGACATTTTGCGGCGCCGTCGGTCCGGCTCCTGCATAGTAAAACGAGGTACGCACATTGCTCGCGCTGACATTTCCCGCCACATCAATCGTACGCAAATAAAAGAAATTCTCTCCCGTCTGGTAGGCAGCGTCGGCGATATCAACTTGGAGAGCCGTCGTCGTTGACGACCAACCATCGCTCGCAACCGTCGCTGCAATTTGATACTGATATCCGGCAATCATCGAGTTCGTCGACGGATTGCCGTTTCCGTCCGTTCCCGCGCTCCACAAGAACGAAAAGTCATTGTCAGGAGAGTACACAGCTGGCGCTGCGGTTACACCAAGCGGATTCGTCGGAGCCGTCGAGTCGAGCCAATAGGAAAACGCCACAGGAAATGTCACACTTGTATTCTGTGCGACATCTTTCGCTTTCACGATAAGATAGTATTTCTGTCCGCTTACCAAGGCATTCCCATCCGTATCGACAGTGGCTGTATAGCTGTTTCCTGCTTGGAAATCCCCCTGCGTTGTCGGCTCAGCACTCGCCGATGTGCCGAAATATACATAGTACCCCGCAACGCCCGACCCGCCGGTATCGGCTGCAGCGGACCACTCGAAATAGGGTGCTGAATAGGAATACCACGTACCCGTTGTCAAATCGGTTAATCCACCGCTTGCATTCTTGGCAGCGAGTGTCGGCGTACCGGACCATGTTGGCGCCGCAAGATCCGCTGTCGCTGTCAACGTAACCGAGTTGAGTCGAACTAACTCATTGCCATTCCCAAGAAGCACCGCTTGCCACAACAATCCGCCCGACCCTGCGGGAAATGTCGGGATATTCGTCGATATCGTCGAGGCGTCATTCGACTGCGCATATCCAGACGATGTTGCCCATGCGGAACCACTCCAATATTGCCATGTCGATCCGCCATCGCTCGAGAGGCGGTATGCGATATTTCCCGGCGCATCCTCATCCGCAACAAATGAGTCCCACTTCTTCACGCCGGAGGTGTGAACCGCCGAAGCGAGCGTCACGGTTTCGTATCCGTTCGAATACGGAGTCGACTGAAACGACGTTCGCGCAACAGAACTGATTCGAAGCTCATCGAGAGAACCCTGAAAGAACCCTTCCGGTTTTCCGTATTCGCGACCGGCATATGTTGTCCCGATAAGAATATCGCTCGACGAATCCGCAATCGACATCGAAATAGAGCGCGAATTATTCAGCGTACCGTCAATATACACACTCATCGTGGAGCCATTATACGTTGCGGCGACATGGTGCCAATTTGTATTAAAAGAACTCGTTGAAGACTGCAAGAAAGCATTGTTGCCAAACGACCAAACAGCCGCATCGGCATTCGCTGTATTTCCGGTGCCAGCATAAAACTTTCCTTTGTAGGCACTGAACGCGCCGACTTCTTCAATCGTCGACCCCCAACTTCCGTTCACGTTGTCACCACCGGCTTGCGCCCACAACGATCCAGCATATCGCCACACCTCTCCGTCTCCGGCTGTCGTGCCCAGTCCCGCATAGAGCGCTCCGTTATAAACAGCGAGCGTTCGAACCCGCTCATAGGTTCCGCTTGACCAACTTCCACCAATATCGTCGCCTCCGATAAGCGTCCACGACGAGCCATCATATTTCCACACTTCCGCATCATCGGTCGATGTGCCAAGCCCCACATACAAAAACCCGGCGTACACAATCATACTGTCCACTTGTTCATAGGTACTGTTCGCCCAGCTCGAATTGATACCGTCCCCACCGACACGACTCCACGATGGAGTACCGTCACAATTGGCACACTCCCACACCTCGGCGTCGCCGGCGCTCGACCCCAAGCCGGCATAGAGCTTCCCAGCATGCACCCCGAGCGTTGTCACTCGTTCAAAATTCGTCGTCCAGCCGGAATACAGACTGTCGCCGCCAACCTTAGTCCACGTTGAACCATTCCATCGCCATACTTCCGCGTCATTCGCGCTATTGCCCAAACCGGCGTAGAGGAATCCGCCGTATGACGCCAAAGAATTTACCTCTTCAAAGCCCGTTGTCCAGCCGGAATTGAGACTGTCTCCGCCGATTTGTTCCCATGTCGAGCCGTTCCAATGCCACACTTCCGCATCATTCGAACTCGACCCCAAGCCGGCATACAATTCTCCTCCGTGCCCGATAAGACTCGTCACCGTTTCATAGGTATTCGCATCCCAACTCCCATTTACACCCTGACCACCGATAATGGTCCATGTCGTCCCATCAAACTGCCACACCATAGCATTGCCGATAGTGGCGACGCCCGTTCCCGCATACAAATAGTCACCCGTCACGTTTAAAACCTCAACACTTCGGAGCCCACGAAATCCCCAGCTGAAATTCACATAATCACCTCCGATAAGCGTCCATGACGATCCGTTCCACGCCCATTCCTGTGCCGAAACCGTCGAACTCGAAGTACTCACACCGGCATAGAGCGTCGATCCGGACACGGCAAGGGTACTTACAATAGTGTGTGTATTCGTAAAACTCCCATTCACGCCGTCGCCGCCGATTTTAGTCCAGGTTGATCCGTCAAAACTCCATACCTCATTGTCTCCGGCCGTTGAGCCAAGACCGGCATAGAGTGTTGTCCCGTCATTCACGATGGAGTACACCATTTCATAGCTCGAACTGTCCCAGCTTGAATTTACGGTGTCGCCGCCGATCTTGCTCCATGTCGAGCCGTTCCATTTCCATACTTCTGCGTCGCCTGCCGTCGAGCCGAGACCAACATAGAGATTCCCGCCAAAATAGGTCATCGAGTAGACATATTCGAACGTCGTATCCCAACTTGAGTTCAGACTGTCGCCGCCGATCTTGCTCCATGTCGAGCCGTTCCATTTCCAGACTTCGGAATCCCCGGCTGTCAAACCCAGCCCGGCATACACGTTCGTACCGTCATTCACCAAGCTATATACGCCTTCGTAATTTGTCGTCCAGCCGGAATTCAAACTATCACCGCCGATCTTGCTCCATGTCGAGCCGTTCCATTTCCACACTTCGGCATCATTCGCGCCCGTCCCGAGACCAGCGTAGAGCTCCCCGCCAACAAACGTCAGCGCATTCACCGCCTCAAACGTATTAATCTGCCAGCTTGAATTGAGCGCATCGCCGCCGATCTTGCTCCATGTCGAGCCGTTCCACTTCCACACCTCGGCATCGCCCGTTCCACTTCCCAGTCCGACATAGAGATTCGTGCCGTCATTCGCCATGACATACACCGCCTCAAACGTATTGATTGCCCAGCAATTGTTCAGTCCGTCTCCGCCGATCTGCGTCCATCTCGTTCCGTTCCATTTCCACACTTCGGCGTCGCCCGTTCCGTTTCCCGTCCCGACATAGAGATTCCCATCGAGAACATTCGACGATTCGATAGTCGGATTTCCGTTCAAATCCCAACTTCCGTTAATATCGTTCCCCGCCTGCTGCGTCCATCCGGATGCCGAATCATTCGCCAGCTCATAGGTGAGCTTGCCCGTCTCATTGTCGTAGTACAACTGATAGTCGCCCTTATCGACAATACCCTGCCGTTGAGAATGGCTTCCCGCCGAAAAAGCCGAGGAAAATTTCGTCCACGCTTCAATCGTATTCGCCTGGGACAAAGAATTTGCCGTCGAATCCGGAACCGACGCAAAAGCTGTCGTTCCGTTGAGCGAGAGCGCATTGTTTAGATTCCCCGAAACAAAGCTTCCTCCCGATACCGTCGCGTGATTCGCATTCGACGAACTATCATTGGCCGTCGACCCGCTCGATTCGTCGAAATGATAGAGTGCTACCGTATCGCTATCGTCCGCATAGTTCTTCACCGAAAGCCGCGATTCCGTATTCGAACTATCGAGAGTCACTCCACTCGAAGCAACATAGTCACTCGGCGTTGCAAAATTCCATGCTTCACCAATCTCCCCGTCAGCGAAAATACTGTGGATCCGACCCGAAAAGAACAGAAACGCGCCCGCCGCCACACAAGCGGACAAGACAGATAGACCGATGTATCTCGGCTTCAGACTCCAAAAAATTCGAGCTATCCGAAGCAGGAATCGCCCAAAGAAAACTCCGATCGATATGAGGAGTCGATAGAAATGGTTGTGTTTTTGCATAATACCCAAACAGCGGAAACTTCCCGCAGATGGAGAACCTTTTGTTCTTTAAATTGTACATCAATTCGAAGAAAATTCATAACGAAGAAATGCTCGCTTGCCCGAATACAGGTTCATGCTAGAGTAAAGAAAATACCTCAATGCCATGCCAACTCTCGCCTACAACAAACGAGCACGATTCGACTACGAAATCCTCGAGACACTAGAAGCGGGCATCTCCCTCCTCGGACACGAAGTCAAATCGATCAAAACCGGACACGTGAGTCTCCAGGGGAGTTTCGTAACCATTCACGGCGACGATATCATGCTCACTAATGCCCTTATCCCCTTCTACCCCTTTGCGGGCGACCCCTCAAGCTATAATCCCACGCGTCCGCGCCGCCTCCTTATCAAAAAGAACGAGTCCAAGCGACTTATCGGAAAAGTACGAACAAACGGCTTGACACTCATTCCGCTTCGGGTCTATACTAAGAGACACCTCGTAAAGGTCGAGTTTGCTTTGGCAAAGGGAAAGAAGGAATACGACAAGCGCGCCACTACCAAAAAGCGCGAAGCCAACCGCAAGATAGCCCGAGCCATGAAAAGCTAGAATATCCCGCCCGCAAATACTCCTGATGTTCGGGATACGGGCGGGGTTGTCTAGACTCGACAGGATGCACTTTGAAAATACGCAAGCCGATTATGAAGGTGATATCGCTAATCTCCCCTTCACGATGATATCTGCAAAATTCATCACAAAGGCAAAGCAAGCCTTCGCGCAAGCGTTCCAGCCTGCTTTCGCTTCCGCTCTCGCCTAATTTCGGCAAGAGCCATCGGACTCCCAACTCCCGATAGGGAATGTTCCGGTGTCATATCTTCGGGAAAGCCCCCTGCTCTCGCTTTATGGAGTAGCGGTCGCTTCTGCACATGAGGCACGCCGACCCGTTTTCGCACGCTTCTACGGTCCGGCGCACACCAAGCGCGCTATGCTTGTAGACTATTTTTGAAACTCATCACTGGACATGGGTGCAATTCCCATCAACTCCACTAGAAACAAACTTCAACCACCAATGCCCAACGTATACAACCGACGATTTCTGGAGGTGATATTCGTATCGGTTGTGCGTTGTGAGTTGTGAGTTGCCACGTATCATGCGCAGACGTCGTTACCGAAGACCACAACCGAAAGTCGTCGAACTTCCCAAGGCGCGCGTCAATGAGCATATTCGAGTGCCATTTGTGTTTGTCGTCGACGCGGACGGGACCGTCACTGAAAACATGCCCATCGAACAAGCTATCGCTCGCGCCAAAGAGCAAGAGCTCGATCTCGTCGAAGTGTCTCCAAAAGCAACACCACCGGTGTGTAAGATCCTTGACTACGGAAAATACCTCTACGCCGAGGGAAAGAAAGAGCAGAAAGCAAAGAGCAAACAAAAGAAAGTCGAAACAAAAGGCATCCGCCTCCGTCTTCGAACCGACACGCATGACCTCAATTTCAAACGAGCGCAAGCGGAAAAATTCCTCACGCGAGGACACAAGGTCAAAATAGAGATCGTACTCCGCGGACGAGAAAAAGCGCTCCCGGAAAAGGCACGGGATGCACTGCGAGAATTTTTCAACAGCATAAAGGCGCCATTTGGCATCGAAGAAGATATCAAACGCTTCCCCAATGGTTTTCACATCATTATCGCCCCCAAATAAGTAAACCCTATGAAGCAAAAGACTCGGAAATCCGTTGCTAAGAAAGTTCAGGTTACCAAGAGTGGAAAGGTGATTCGACGCACGACCAAGCAAAATCACTACAATCTCCGCGAAACCAAAGAATCCAAACGAGCCAAGCGTCGGGATATCACCATGACCGGAAAAGACGCTAAGAATATCAAAGCCGCCCTCCCCTACGCTTAAGAAACTGATCGATTTGAATGTTTCTCCGGAAAAAATTCTTTTTTGCAGCTTTCCTTGCCCGAATTGCTACGCAAAACGTTGCGGGCAGGCGTACGAAGTGTAAGACAAGCGAAAAAAGAATTTTTTCCGGAGAAACAGGCATCTTTAGACAAATCTCAACAGATCACACTGCAAGCAAATAACTTCTAGAGAGAACCATTATGCCAAGAGTCAAGCGCGGCGTCACTGCCAATAAACGAAGAAAAAATGTCCTCAAGATGGCGGAGGGTTTCCGATGGCGCCGAAAAACGAACTATCGCGCCGCCAAAGAGGCCATCATGAAAGCGGGCAAATATGCCTATCGAGACCGCCGCGCCAAAAAGCGATCATTCCGCAGTCTCTGGATCGTCCGCCTCAATAATGCTCTGCGCGAGCACGGACTCACCTATGCTCGGTTCATCGATATCGAAAAAAAGAAGAATATCGAACTCGACCGAAAAGTGCTCTCCGAACTCGCCGTACAACACCCCGATATCTTCAAGACATTCGTCGCTTCCGTCAAATAGGAGAAATTTCACAAAGACTTTGTCTTGCGACTTCAAAAAGACTTCATCGAAAAACACCCGGAATTCGGGTGTTTTTCTTGTATCTTTCCTGCCGCTGTCCCAATTCACCTGAATTACTTTCGCAAGCTCCCCTTCTGATGTTGCCAATGTCGGAGCATTCCCAACGAAAAAACCAGAGCAAGAAAAATTCCGAAAGCATCGATAACAATGTCGGAAACTCTACCCTGTCGCCCGGTCACAAAGAGCTGATGAGCCTCATCAGATATAGCGAAAGGCAATGAAAGCAAGAGCATGCCCGCAGCTGCTATATGAGAGTTCCGAGGAAACCCATGATCGAAGAGTCGAAAAGAAAGCACTCCGAGAATAAAATACTCGGCAACATGCGCACCTTTTCGCAGAAGCAAATAGGGCAAGGAAATATGTTGTCCAGCAACACCGAGACTTGGCTGGTCGGAAAGTAAGAAGATCACCATCATCCACACCAAAACAGGAACCGCGTAACAGTAGAAAGACATGCTGAACCGCGCCAATCGGTCTAATGAAAAAACGTTTTTCATTTTGGGCTCTTGGAACGATTGGAAAGCTCTCTCAAGAGAACGCCAAGTGCGAAAAACGGGAGCCACAGCCAGAGCGTCTTCTTGAGAAATTTTTCGAGAAACTGACTCATATTCATGAAAAGCAAAATACCAAATGTCTATTTATGCAAAGGAAGCGCATGATAACATCGCGGATCTATTTCGTACACCACATCTTTTTTCTCTACGACAATGCGCCACTGCTTTTCTTCCGCTGCCGCTTTGAGGTTTTCATTCGGATTGAAGGCGATCGGATGAGCAACTAATTCCAAGAATTTTATATCAGATTCGGTATCGCCAATACCATACGAGTCCGCAAACGACACATTGTACTCCTTGAAAAGCTTTCGCGCCGCCGTCCCCTTGTCTCGACTTGGTTCATACGAAGCTATACCGGTATACCGACCGTCGTCGCCCACTTCATATACACTCCCGATAACCGTGTCGAAATGAAGATAATCTCGGTTATACGCTTCAACAATCTCAAGAGGCGATCCGGAAATAGCAAAGAGCAGGTATCCGTCATCGCGAAGTTTTGTAATGAGATTCTCGGCAAATATATAGGTCTGCCGCTCTCGAAATGGCACGACACTCTCTGCCGCACGTGCCACGTCTTGCGGTGTGCATCCCCGCAAGAACCGCGCATAGAGATCAATAAGAGCCAAACGGTAATCCTCATAGGTCCCCGTATGCGCGAGCCACTTTGAGTACAGATCAACCAGCGTCTTCCGCACATGTGATGGAAAAATATGCAGCCACGAAAGTTCATTGATAAGCTCGAAATGAAGATTCTTCCGAAATATTGTCCCATCTATATCGAAAATAGCCGCTCGAGTTTTTGGAGGTGTTCCCATAAGAGAAGTATATCGGCTTCAACACTGACGGTCAACGAGCACGGAATATACTTCGAGCCGCATTCCAGAGTGCAGGAGTCTCTTTTTTCTCCTTGAGCCAATACCACCACTCCGCACCCCAGAGATACACATCCGAAAAACCCACCTGACGTGCATACCGCACGTTTTCCATTAGCTGCTCGGCATTCATCGTCTTCCACTGCTCATCAAGCGAAACATCGGTCAATGATCCGTTCGCCCACGGCTCCGCCTGCAGTTCAATGACCATAAAATGCTTCTGCTGCGTGAAGAGTCGAACAAGTTGCTCCTTGAATCGGAAGAAATTCGGACCAATCGGATAGGTTATATAGCCAAATCTATTGCTCCAAAGTTTCCGATAGAGCGTCGTCCCAAACACATCCCCTCGACTCGCTGCCGGAATCCATGTTGAAAGTTCGCCACTATCCGTCGTGAGTATCAGACGAGAAGTATCTTCCGCACGAGCGGCAGCAACCTCACGATCAAGTGTCTCACCGGAAATTGGCGGACACACTCCAAATGCCAAGAACGGCTCGTTCTCAATTTGCCAAAGCGAAACTTCAGAACGATTCTTGTATCGCCCGATTGTTTCTTGGATAAATCGTATGGCCGCCTCATTTTTCAGAACGTCCGTATTTGCCCATGCCGGCACGAAACACTCCGGCCACCGCGGAACTTTCTGTCCCACAGCGAGAATTACCTCTGCGTTGTACTGCTTCACCATATCGAGCTGCCAGTCTATATCGGAAAAATCAAACCGACCGCGCTCACGCTCCACAACATCCCAGTACACCGGAATGCGAACCTTTCGAACCCCGAGGTCCTCAAAAAGTGCACGAAGAACTTTCGGAGCATCCAATCCCAAATCTCGCGCAAACCGACTCGAAAAAGTTACTCCGAACTGCACGTCTCCTCGGGGTGCCGGTCCGGGGAGATTAAAATATGCAAAAAGAATTGCGCAAAGCACGAAGACAAAAAGAAATGCCCACAAAAAAACACGAAAAGATCGAAGAAAAAGATGCTTCATGACGCTTCAAAAATTCAAAAAAGCGAATACTCCCCGCGGACCGCAAACCATATGCCAAGCGAGATGAGAATAAATGCCCCGATTTTCCGAATCCATTCCGCACGAGATATTCGCTCCGAGAAAATGTCCGGGAATCTCTTTGAAAGAATCAGCGCAAGGAGAAAGACGAACACGAACTGCGCGCCCACAAGCGCTTGAACAAGCGAAACCGGTCCGCGATATGTGGCAAATATAATAAGAATCGCACCGATGCCACCGAGAGTTTTCCCGGAGATAAAGAGTAGCCACGTCGGAACGGAACCTGTTCGCCGACGCTGCGCATCAGCACTCTTCAAGCGAGCATCGACCGAAGACAAAGAAGCATCTCTTCGCACAAAAATCTCTTGAGACAAGAAAGCGACCATGTCTCGGCGGTAGACAGGAATGATACAAAGAGAAAGTCCTCCAAGAAACACGCCGAGCCGAGACCAAATAAGTCCACTCACAAAATTCGCGCCACTTCCTTCTCCCACTTTGATGAGAAGATAGAATCCCGCGAGAAACAAACCCGAAAGAAATGCGAGCCGGACCTCACCCTGCGAATACCAGCATCCGCCGGAACCGGAAAGAGAGAGCAATACGACTCCGACAAGTAAAAGAGCAAATGAGAGAAGACCGAAAACCGGGATTTCTCCGGAAACAACAATCCGAACAATCGACGGAAACAGCGTGATAACCGCCGAGAAAATGCCAACCAATGGCAGAATACGCGACACTTCGCCCGTCCGAAACGCGGTAAACAAAAAAAGCAAACTCCACGCAAAGAGCACTCCCGATACCAAGAAGATCGCCATGCCCGCAGGCGGAAGGAGATGCAATCCGAACGGCGCAAGCACAAACGACGTCAAACTAAACAGCGTCAGGATCAAAACATAGACCGCCGGTTTCTCGATGCGCCCTGACACCAAAAACTTATCCGCAATCCCGGAAAGCGCCGTCGCCCCATACCCCCCAATCGCCGAGAAGAGCCACAGCATAGTCACACAAAAACAAATGAAGTGCCTCCATTATACCATCAAAGATTCGAAAGCAGCATAAAAAAAGACGACCCTTGAGACGGGTCGTCGAAGTCTTTGATAAATACGCTTTAATATTTTAACTGTGAGATTTAACAGCTTCAACCTCAAAGCTTTCATGTACACTGTCCAGTCTTCTTTCGTTTAACGAAACCGAGAATCAAAAAAACCGATGGTACACGTTTCCGACATCAGAAATCCATTTCGCCACACTTTCTGGAGAATGTCCTTCACAGGACGAGCCGCACTTCCAAACAATGAGTCGCTCCGGCGAGTCCAAATGTTTCTCATGAACCAGCTCGGAGAGTCGATTGCCTACCGTCTCAATCGCTTCTTCCGGACTCGCGAAACACGCATAGCCCATACCGGTGCCGCGGCTTCCCGTTCCCTTATAGCCCCAATAGTTGTAGCAGTCAATGCCGTCCTTCGTCGGAGCATGCTCTCCCCAGGAGCTTTCCTTTCGAGCGATGCTCACCAAAAACGCCGCCGTCTCCCGATCGCGCTTCGCCAAGAAAGGCGCCATCGCTTCCATCGGTTCGCCCTGGAGCGTTGAGGCAAGCAATGTGCGAAACCGAAACTCCTCCTCCGTCTCCCCTTCTTTCGGAGACATTTCCGCCTCGCAAGAGGGGGCAAGAGTCTCCTGACTCGCATCACTCAGAGCATTCTCCGATCGGAATTCCAGCAGATCGTCCTGCAAGTGAATATCCGACCCTTCTGCCGAAGCCATACCCCCATTCCAAACAAAGAACACGAAAAAGAGGCTAATAAAGCCAAAAAATCTGCAAGCATACCACATCCCCCGCCCGCAACGCTGTGCGTAGCAGTGCGGGCGGGCCCGACGTAAAGGAATATCCATAGAGAAAGAGTGTTACCAAGTGATAACACTCATTTCTAGCATATTTAAAGCTATTCGTCAATATCATGAAAATACAGATCGACATCTTGAATCCATTTCTTTGTGTCCGCCTTATCATGCGAGGAGCAGTCGTAGCCACACTTCCACACCACCATCATCTCTGCCGGCGTATCAACTTTCTCGGTATAGATAAGTTTTTCCAGCCGACGAGACACCGTATCAACCGCATCTTTCGGGCTATTGAAACACGTATGCCCTCCCGTCCCCATAAAGCGACGCTTCCCGCGATATCCCCAGTAATTAAAGCAGTCATGACTCTTCAAGAGCGGCACTCGCTTTCCCCAGGCGCTTTCTTTTTTGGAAATACCGATAAGAAACGCGGCAACAATCTTATCTTTCTCCAAGATATAGGGCACCATGTCTTCAATCGGGTATCCGGCAACCATTTCTCGAATTTTCGTTTCGAGCTCTTTCTTCTCTTCAACTTCTCGAATACTTTCGAGATCTTCCGTCACCTCGGTAACAAATTGATCGTCCAGAGCATGATCGTTCGCACCAAGAACAGCTGGCTCTTCCGGCATCGACGCTTGGGAACGTTCAAGAGCAACCTTTGCAGCTTTGGGAGATTCTCCCTGCGCAAGCGCTTGCTCTCCAAAATACCGATAGAGAAGCGCGGTCAGCATTGCACCGAGGAAGATCGCCCCCACAAGCGATGCTCGCAGAGCATACTGCGGGGAAAGAGAAAACCAAGCGCCGGTTTTCACAAGGATGTTCTCAAGCATGCGAAACCTCCGCGCGCACCTCTCCCCAAAAGACACCGGTCGAACAGATTCAAGCCCGACATACTGAGAGGCACGCGGACGAATATCATCAACAGGACGCCGATGTCGACCCGAAGACGCTGCTATTTTTGAACGCTGGTGATAGGCAATGCGGCTTCCACGAAAGAACACTGTTGACTCAAGCGGCTTCTCAGCGAAGCCTCGCGAAGAACACGTGCTCGATTGAACAACCGGGGATGCTGGTTGTTTTGGAACACCGTCAACGCATACTCGTCTCCGCATGCGTTGCAATGAGTATGAAGATACATCCATGATATCAGTTCTATTGAATGCCCGCCTTCTCCTTGAAGAACTTCTCCGCGTCCGGACCACCAACAAAGCATTTCCCTTCAGCCCATACAAAAGGCACACCCATACCGGATTTCTCTATGCCACATTCATCCGCACGCTTTTGCATTTCACTGGAATTCCTCGGATTATGCCACACTTCTTTCTTGGCAAATGAAACCTTTTCGGCTATATCGTTCTCTTCAAGAAATTTCTCGAGATCTTTGCAGTGCGGACATTCTTTTCCGTAGTAGTATACTATCGGCGAATTCGGATCGCCGGAATCATCCGTTGATGGAGCGCTTGCCGACGGAGCACTCAGAACACCCCACACAATGAGCCCGAGGACACCTGCCACAAGAGCGCACACAAGGATCACTTTTGTATATCGCGCCATAGACGTCTGGGTAAAGAAATTACTCCGTACGAGGGAGTATAGCATTTTTGCCACTCCTTATCCACAAGAGCAACGCGCCGGAAACACAGAGCACACACAAAGAAAGAAGCTGTCCCAAAGTAAACACGCCGGCAATAAAACCAATTTGGGAGTCCGGCGCGCGAAAATACTCGAGCAAAAAGCGAATCCCCCCATATGCACCAAGTGCCCAAACGAAGAGTTGCCCGGGAGACCGGAGGCGCTTTGAAAGCAGCGTGAGCACACACCACAGCAGCAAGCCCTCGCCAACCGCTTCATAGAGTTGTGATGGATGGTGGAGCAGTCCATCAGCCGCATGAGGAAATACCATACCCCATGGCACGGATGTCACGCGACCGAAGAGCTCTCCTGCAAGAAAGTTCCCTATGCGCCCGAAGAAAATCGCAAGAGGAAGAGACCACGCGACACTGTCGAGCAATACCCATACTGACTTCCCATATCGCCAAGAAAAAAGAATAACGGCAGATGTCATGCCAAGTATTCCCCCATGCGCACTCATGCCGGCAATGCCCGTCCAAGCGCCCGTCTCAATACTAAACGGGGAAACAATCGCAATCGGATGAGCGGCGAAGAAAGCCACATTGTAGAACAGAACATATCCGAGACGAGCCCCGAGAATCGTCCCAGCAAGAAGATACAGAGAGAAATCCAGAAACTCGCCCGAAGACAACAATGCAGGAACAGACCGACAAAGTGCCTTCCAAAGAAAAAGGAGCGAGAAAACCGCTCCACACAAAAAAGCAATACCGTACCAAGAAAGAGAAAAGACGCCGAAGGAAAGAGCAATCGGGTCAATGTGTTCCGGAATGCGCTGCCACCATGACATTATGTTGATCCATTTTGATTGTAGGTCTCGAGATCAATTTTGAACTCGCGGACATATATCCGCATCAATGCCAAAAAGAATGAAACGAGAAGCGGACCGAGCAGGAGTCCGATAATGCCGAACAACGCAATACCGCCAAGCGTTGAAAAAAACACGAGAAGCGGATGAATCTGCGTATCTCGACCAACAAGTTTCGGGCGAACCACATTATCCACCGTCGAGACAATGCCCACACCGAACGCAAGCAGAAATATCCCGTGCCACACATCCCCCGAAAAGAAGAGCCATAGCCCCATCGGAAGCCAAACAATACCCGACCCAACCGCCGGAATAAGCGAGAAAAATCCCATAACCGCACCCCAAATGGCGGGCGAGGACACCCCGGCAACAGCAACTCCGATACCGCCGATAACTCCTTGCAACAAAGCAATGGCAAGGGATCCTCGAATGACCGCGCGACTCATGGAGGCGAAATCCCGCATAAGTTCCTCATCGTCCCGATCCGAAAGAGGGCTCACATGCTTCATAAGACGAACAACGCGATCACCGTCGATGAGAAAATAAAACAAAGCGAAGAACATCGCGAATATCCACAAGACAAGCCCCGCAACACTCACGTAAAGCGCCTGGAGAAAAGAAATAAGCGCGCCGCTCCCGCCGACGATATTCCCTGCAATATCAGCGAAGCGAACATTCTTTTCCGACAAGTATTCGCCGACAACGGGCAGATTCGACAGCCACGTCTGCACCGACCCCATCAACTCTCCAAACGAGTGATTCTCCGACGAAAGAGATGCAAGCGCACTCGTCGCCTCACCGGCAACCAATGTCGCGAGCATGAGAATCGGGATAATAACCAGAAATGCCACTAGCAACAAAACACTCGCCGCACTCAACCCCTTTCGACCGCCGAAAACTCGAAGAAAGAATTGATACTTCCCAAAGAAGAGCGTCGCCAAAACCGCAGCAACAAGCAGTGCTGTCAAAAAAGGTTGCATTACAAAAAACACCGCCACGCCCGTTATGAGAAGGACGCAGAAGAAAAAGATAGTATTGAAGTAAGGAATGCGCATGTTGTGAGTATAACACACTGCTTGCCTTAGCCTGCAAACACCGTTTCCTTCGAAAACTCAGCGAATCTATGTTGACCCGACAGAACTTGCGCATTAACGAAGAGCATTGGCACGCCACGGACGCATTCTCTCCTATGAGGCAGGCGCACCGACACTTCCAAACCGTATCGATCCCGAAACCATTGCTTTATACCAGCGCGCGTATTGTGCGATGCTGGCACAAAAAACGGCGTATACGAAGTTTTCAGAGATGAAAAATACTTGCGGTGATCCTCATGCAAAGTCACTTCAACCCGAGCATCCTTCCAGTCAAACCGTTCAGAGCCGCCATACGATTTCCTGTTCTGTATTTTTGATTTCTGTTTCCCTTCGGCCTGCCGCGCATTCTCACGCGATCCATGCTCCCTATAATACCGACACTGCTTTTGAAGCGGACACGCCGCACACTTCGGCTTTCCCACGCACATCGCGCTCCCAAAATCCATCAGTGCCGCATTCAAAACCTTTGCCGACAAGGAAAATTCCCGCCCAATACGATTCATATGCTGCCATTCGGTATTCCCGCGACTCAACACCGTTCTTTTTTTGAGACGCTTCGCTTCCAAATTTCCCGATTTCGAATTCGCGCTTTCCGAGTGCCAATCACCCACACTCTTGGTCCCAAAGAAGAATCTCCCAACAACTCGACGAAGATTTGTATCCCACGCGAGGTATTCCTCGCCATGCGCAAAACTCGCAATCGCACTCGCCGTATACGTTCCGACACCGGGCAACTTTTGGAGCGCTGTAATATCATTCGGAAATTCCCCGCCGAATTCATCAACCACCATTCGTGCTGTCCGGAGCATGTTTCTCCCGCGCGCATAGTACCCGAGTCCGGCATAATACGGCAGGAATTCTTCCCACGACGCCCGCGCCAAACTTTCAACAGTCGGAAAGCACTCCAAAAACTTTTCGTAATACGAAATAACACGAGACACCTGCGTCTGCTGCAACATAATCTCCGACACCCAGACTTCATATGCTGAAATTCCCTCCCGCCGCCACGGCAAATGCTCCCGCCCAGCTTTTTCGAAGAAATCGAGGAGAGTAGATTCAAAAAAGCGAAGTTTTTCCGAAGAAATATTTGTAGGTAAACCTTTCATAAACGTGAGGGATATTCTATCATAAAGCCGTAACCTTTTCACTCTTGATTATGGGATTAGAAAACATGCCAACTTCATCCGATTCGGAAACATATCTTTCTCGACATGAGAAGAACATTGAGAAAAAACGCGAAGCATTCGCTCGAGAAACAGAAGAAAGATCGAAGGCGCTCAGTATTTCACCAGAAGAATATACTGATGCTTATGCGCGAAACGAAAAGAACGATCGAGAACGAATGAGCAAGAGGAGCAGCAAAACAGTAAAAAGAATGTTTGAAATCGGAAACATTGTTGGAGAAGAGAAAAATATTGGGCTACATGATCGAACAGAACTTCAATATAAAAGCGACGAACTCGAGCGTCAAAATAACGAGCTCGAGCGTCAAAAAGAGCTTGCCGATCATGATTCTCTGACAGGACTTTTGAGTCGCCGTGCATTCGAAGAAGAAGTAGCAAAGAGACAAGCAGTTATACAGAGACTCGAGAACTCAGAAGAATACGCGGGAACTGATCATCGAAAAGATCGAAGGAAAGAAAAGCCGCCATATTACTCTCTATTGTTTATAGACGCCGATCACTTCAAATCCGTCAATGACACCTATGGACATAGCGTGGGCGACAAAGTACTCCAAGAGATAGCCCGTACACTTCAAGAAAAATTGCGCGCAAAGGACACCATCAATACACTCATTGCCCGATGGGGAGGTGAAGAGATAGTCGCTATTGTCCAAGCAGATATTGATACTACATGCTCTATCGCGGAACGTATCCGAGAAGCAATTGAAGAAAAAGTGTTCGAGGAAATGCCCAAACGAAAAGTCACCGTAAGTATAGGTGTTGCTCCGTACAACAAAGACCTCGCACATCACATCAAAACCGCAGACATGGCTGTTTATGCCGCAAAAGGCGATATTTCATCATCTCAGAAAATTGGAAATGAACTGAGCGCATCCGGACTTGATATTTCCATACAACACCCAGGGATATCAGAAACCCGCAATCAAATATGGTTTGTGAAAGATGGGACGCTCTCGAAATTCAAACCAAAGAAACCAGAGGTGTCTGAATCTTGATTTTGGGATTTCCCCGATTATCTATTATCTATCCATCGCATCATAGTCACCAGACTAATCATGTGAATCAGAGAACAGATATTACCCCTCCCCCCAAGCACATTTCCCCATCATAGAACACTGCGAATTGTCCGGGCGCAATGCCGGGTTGAGATTCATCGAGATATACGCGCCACCCATTATTGCGAAGCAAGCGAATACGACACGGGTATCGCGATTCCCCATGGCGGATTTTCACTTCGAAAGTTCTTTCTTGTGGTGCCACTCCGGCAATCCAATTCATATTTTCGATATCAAATGTCTTCCGCGATCCTTCCGCGCCGCGCCAGGCATTGGAAACGAACACTTCATTCTTCGCAGCATCCTTCCCCACCACAAACCACGGTCCGCCGGAAAGTTTCACGCCTTTTCGCTGTCCGATCGTGAAATACCAAAAGCCATCGTGCTCGCCGACCTTTCTCCCGGTTTCGTATTCGATAAGGTCGCCGCGCTTCGTGCCAAGATAGTGCCGCAAGAATTCATCAAACCGAACCTTTCCCAAAAAGCAAATGCCCTGACTGTCTTTTCGCTTCGCATTCGACAAACCGAATTCTTGCGCCAATTCTCGCACGAGATTCTTCTGATACCCGCCAATCGGAAAGATCGCTCGCGAAAGCTGCGCCTGCGAAAGCTGTGAGAGAAAATACGTTTGATCTTTCACTAGGTCAGGTGAACACAGAAGTTTCGTTTTTCCCCGAACGAGTTTCGTTTGCGCATAGTGCCCCGTCGCAACACGATCAAAAGACGTCTGCGCCAGCGTCTCAAGAAATGCGCCAAATTTCACCCGCGGATTGCAGAGCATGTCGGGGTTCGGCGTCCGCCCGAGGCGAACCTCGTTGAGCACATACGACACCACTCGCGTCCAATACTCCTTCTGAAGCGCCACCACCGTAAGCGGCACACCGAGCTTCGCACACACCGCTCGCACATATCGCAAATCCTCTTCCCACGGGCATTCCCCCAAAAACGACACCTCATCCTCAAGCCAAATCTTGAGATAAAATGCATGGACATCATGTCCAGCACGCTTCAGCAATGCCAAAGAAACGGAGCTGTCCACCCCACCCGAAACCAATACCGCAATTTTTTCCTTCCGTAGAATTGAATGTAACATTCCCACTACACACAAAATAAACCTTCAATATCCTTACTACCCAAACATTGCATACTCGGCGCACCAGACGGCGATGCCGGCGATGTAGCCGAAGAGTGCCGGGACAAATGCTTTGTCGAAATAATTTCGAAATGAAAGATCCTTGATCATGCCCATCGCGACAACACCCGCCGCCGACCCGATCACAAGAAGCGACCCGCCCGTTCCCGCGGTGAGCGCGAGCAATACCCATATCGCCGGGTGATGGCTCGCCACAATATCGATCGCGGCGGCGGTCAATGGAATATTATCAACAACCGCGGAGAGAATGCCGAGCGATGTATTCCCGGCAACAAGCCGCCACGTCTCCGGATTCGACCCAAATATCGCCGCAGAAATATCAGCAAGTACTCCCAAATGCCGAAGCGCGCCAACCGCGAGGAGAATACCAACAAAGAACAAAATACTTGCGTAGTCGACGCTTTTCAAAAGGCGCTCTATATCGGCGGCAAGGTGCGTCTTCGGATGCCTCGCGATTCTTGCAAAAAACGCGATAGCGATACCCGTTGTTCCAAGCCCCAAGAGAAGTCCCATATACGGAGGAAGTCCGAAGAAATGCGAGACAAGCGGAAGCGAGAAAGACAACAAAGCAAGTGACACAATGATACGTTCCGACCGCGTCAACCGAAACGACTCCTGCTCGGATTCCTCACTATCAATCGTATCGCGCACAATGCGTCGCGAAAGAAATGCGACACTTATCAACAGAATCGCGAAAGATGGCAAAAATCCCCATACCAAAATATTCTCAGCAGAAAACTTCCCGGCAAGCCACAGCATAATAGTCGTAATATCACCTATCGGAGAGAACGCACCCCCCGCATTGGCGGCAATCACGATAGCAGCCGCAACAACCAAGAGATTATTCCCTCGAAAGAATCGCCGCGCAATTTGAACCATGACAATAGTCGTAGTCAAGTTGTCGATAATCGCAGAAAGAAAAAACGCCACCGACGCCAAGAGCCAGATCTGCCCGGAGTCTGTCAGATGGAAACGCTGAATCTTCATCCGAACAAAATCAAAAAACCGATAGTGAATAAGAATCTCCACCAGCGTCATAGCCGCCAAGAGGAATGCAACCAATTCAAACACTTCCCGTCCAATTTCACCCAGAACGTCCTCCAAATTTCGCTCACCGGAAAAGACAGCGATAATCGCCCAGAGCGAAGCTCCTAGAAAAAGTGCGGTGTGCGTCTTGTGCACATGCCAGCGATGCTCCATAACAATCGCCGCATACCCAAACACAAAAACCGCACACACGAGAGAAATCAACATAGACAGACCAGAAAAAAATAAAAGACTCCGCCACAGCGCAACCGAATCCCAGCATACCCCGGCTGGTCAATTTTGACAATGCTTTCTGAATACTTCTGAACAAAAAGAAAAGAACCGGCACAAACCGGCGCTTTTCTTCGATATTCCGAGGACAATACGTACTATCAAAACGCGAACATTTCCGGAGAAGTCAGCTAACTAGGAATTGGACTCGCTTTCAGATTCGGTAGTTCCAAATGCCGCTTTCAAATCAGCGCGAGCCTGCTCCATCGCCAATTTGAACTCCGAAAGTGCTGTAGCAAAAGATGTCTTCTTCGCTTCAGCAAGCGACCTCACCTGCTCACCCACCGTATCTGCATCCTTTCGCTCGCTCCCCATACTCGCCCGAGCCGCCTTGAGACTCGCTTGCAGTGTCTCGCGAACCGTCACCGGATCAGTCCCTGATTCACAACCACTCTTTGCCGTCGCAAATGCCGCATCAACAGCAGTCTTGAATGTCGCTAAACTCGAATCAACCGTAGTTTTCTTGCTACCGATCGCCGCATCAACTCCGGTACGGAACGCTTCAATCGCCGCATCAACCGCTTGCTTTCGATTGGCAACCGCCGTTTCCACCGCCGCCTTAAACGCAGCTACGGCCGCTTGCTTCTTCGTATCATCTCCTGCTCGTTCAAGCAGCTTCGCATACATTTCCTCGCGCTTCATGTCGCGCTCATTGCGGTTCGTCTCAAGCGTCGCATCACGCTCATCGCGATTCTCATCAAAAACATTTCGTCGAGTCGCTTTCCGATTCATGATAGTCTTCTGAGCATCTCCCAAGCGCTGACTCAACTTCTCATTCCGCTCAACCATAGTCGTGCACAGATTCTGCTGTCGCTCCGACATATTCTCTTCTCTCTGCGCCTTGCGATCCTCAGCATTTCCTTCCATAAAAGCGCGCTTCTGCATGCTATCATTCTCAACCTGCAGCTTCCGCTCCGTTGCAAGATCATGCGCCCGCACCCACGGAGTTTTCCTGTCGCTAGCACTCTTATCAGTGACATCACCTTCATTGGCATCACCACTGTTGCTGTTACTATTTTCGATCGCGTCGCTTTCGGAGTTTTCATCGGCATGCGCCAGAAACATTCCTCCTGCAAGAAGTACACCAACAAACACGGGGAGGGCAGCGCCAAAAAGAAATTTATTGTTGCGTAACATCATAAGAGTTTGTTATATCATCAACAGTTTGCACATTTTCTTTTGCCGATTGCATCTCGCCATTCGCTTCATCGTCGAGCGCCGACGTGCCGGCATCATTTTTCAAAATATCATCAACAACAGTATCCGGTGTTGCCGGGGTTGATTCGCTTTTCTGCATCATTGCCTCCCCCGCAGGAGAAGCACTCGACGGCGTCGGAGCCGTTGGAGGCGCAGGCATTCTCACAGACGGCTCGTCCATCGGAGTAGCATTCCGATCGGCAAACTGCCGATAGATAAACGCAAACGAGATAATCAAAAGACCAACGCCGACCGCCACGGCGATTTTTTGTTTTTCCGTCATAACGACTTCTTTTCAAAAGAATTAAAAGTGCCTTCATTGTACCATGACACTCGACAGAAAGAAAAAGCGGTTTACACAAATGGCCATTCGCCACCAGCATAAACCGCATTGGAAAATATCGAGAGAGTACCCCTCCCGAAGCTCAATCTTCATTCAGTGAACCCTCCGCCGAAACAAATCTCGAAACACCGGATAAATATCCGCCGGACCATCAATCTGCCGCATCGCGAAATGCGGACACCGTTCTTTCACTTCCTCATACGACTCCCATAAACTCTGATGCCGATCCGGCGTAATTTCAATATACGCATAATAGCGAACGAATGGCACGATTTCCTTGAGAAGAATATCTTTGCAACGAGGCGAGTCATGCGCCCAATTGTCGCCGTCCGAAGCCTGAGCCACATAGATATTACAACTACTCGTCGGATAGCGATTCCTCATGATTTCACGCATCAACTCGAGCGCACTTGATACGACCGTACCTCCCGTTTCCTTTTTGCAGAAGAACTCGTGTTCAGTAGCTTCCTCCGCAACGGTATGATGTCGAATAAACACTATGTCTATCTTCTCATAGTTGCGCTTCAGAAAGAGGTGAAGCAACATAAAAAATCGCTTTGCCAAATCCTTTCGCGCTCGATCCATCGACCCCGACACATCCATAATACAAAACATCACCGCCTGTGTCGTCGGCTGGGGTTGCTGAGTCCTGTTTGTATAGCGCAAATCGAATGTATCGATGAACGGTACTGATCGAAGACAGGCACGTTCCCGAGAAAGCTCCTCAAGAAGAGCGCGCACAACAGGCGACTCTGATACGCCACTTTCACGGAAACATTCCAAAACTTCCTCGATTTCCGCAATACGGCGCTTATGCTGGCTCCCAAATGCTATGCGTCGCGCCATCGCGCCCCGGAGAGACCGGACAATATCAATGTTCGACGGATTTCCCGCACTGCTAAACCCGGCACGAACAGACTTGAATTCGGTCAACGTGGCAAGTTGTGTCCGGACCAGGTTGGGTAATTCCAAATCCTCAAAGAACAATTCCAAAAATTCCGCGCGCGACAATTCGAAGACAAAGTCATCTGTGCCCTCTCCGCCATTGCCTGCCTGCCCACTGCCGGAACCACTCCCATTTCCGCCCTTCGGACGTGAAACTTTGTCTCCCGGAACAAACTCTTGGTTGCCCGGATGAATCACTTCGCGTTTTCCACCATCGCCGTGCCTGAATTGCGGTTCGGACAAATCGCGGTTCGGAATATTCACCTGCTCGCCATTGTCGATATCAGTAATACTCCGACCATTCATAGCCTCGGTCACCGCCTTCTTGATCTGAACCTTGAACCGCCGAATGAATCGCTGCCGATTCACTGTGCTCTTGTGCTTCCCATCCAACCGCCGATCAATAAGCTGCGCCATCACGCACCTCCGCACCTCAACAAATTGTTAAAAAACACCCCGCCGCCTTTTGTGCGACCGGGTTCTCTTTTTCATTCCCTTCTTTCGTGCTCACATTCCTTTTTCTGCAAAGAGAGATCACCCGGTCACACCAAACGGTCACGCTTCGGAAGAAGCGCCCCAACAAAACACGCCGGAATCATACATCTCTCGGATTGCATATTTCCCTTATACCACGCCCCTCAAGGAAACGCAAGGGTTGCCGCACTCGCCCGCGGCAACCCGGAACCACACGAGAGATCATCTCAAAGGTCACGTCCGCAAAAACGCTTTTATCGGCGTCTTCGGCCGGTAGAGGCAAATGATCGAGGTGAAGGACCTCGCGACTCCACTTCGAAGCGTTCGACAAAAGTAAAGGCATAGCCGATCTTGGTGCCGCGACCCGTACGGCCGATGCGATGGATATAATCCTCGTAGGTCATCGGAAGATCATAGTTGATCACATGCGTGATCCCGTCGATATCGAGCCCACGCGCCGCAACATCCGTCGCTACCAAAACGCGCAATTGATCCTCACGAAACCGCGCAAGCGACCGCTCACGCTGCCCTTGAGACAAGTCGCCATGAATAGCGCCCGCTTTGAATCCGCGTTCGAAGAGCACTTTGGCAAGTTTCTCCGCGCCATGTTTCGTCTTGCTAAAGACGAGCACTTTCCGGAAAGTCTCCTGCAACAGCATCTCATGAAGACGTTCAATCTTTTCCTCGCGCCCGTTCACCTGCACGACATCCTGATGTACATTCTCCGACGTCGCACGCGATTTGACGAAAACCGTCACAGGATTGGTGAGGAATGACTTGGCAATCTCGCGCACGCCCGCTTCCATCGTTGCCGAGAAGAAGAGTGACTGCCGCTCTTTCTTGGCAAGCGACAGAATATGCTTGATGTCTCGCACAAATCCCATGTCGAGCATACGATCGACTTCATCGAGCACGACATTATTGAATCCGGAGATATCCATGAGCCGACGCTCAATCAAGTCTTTGATGCGCCCCGGCGTCCCAATGATAAAGTTCGGACGCAATCGAAGGTCTCGCACTTGGGAGTGCATATGCGCCCCGCCAATCACAACAGCCGACCGAAGTCCCGATCCCTTGGAAAAGGCAGCAAACTCCGCTTGAATCTGCAGAGCGAGCTCTCGTGTCGGCACCAAGATAAGAACGAATTCGCTCTTTGGCGCGTGAAATATTTTGTGAATAAGTGGGATAAGAAATGCCGCCGTTTTCCCTGTTCCGGTATTCGCGATACCGATCACATCGCGTCCCGAGAGAACAAGCGGGATTGCCGCATCCTGAATCGGCGTCGGATTTTCAAAATTCCGATCGGCGATGATTTTCTTCAATTTTTCGTGTATGGGAAAATCAGAAAACCGGTGTTCCGGCTGAAATACTTCCGTTTCCGTCGATACGACGGCTTTTTTTACAAACTGTGAAATATCAAAATTCTTTTCCAGCGACGACTTCCCTCGGCCACGACCACCCTTACCGGTCATTCCTTTGGGCGCGCTCCACTTTGATCGCGAATTGTGCGACCGAAAACTTCTCTCCTGAAACATAGGCGTACTCTGCTAAGAAAAAATTATGTCCCGTTTTGCGCACGCCTCGCTCCGAAAAACGAAGCGTGCCAAACAAAAACGGAATCCTCCGAAAAGGATCCCTCGAACATACGAACAGAGAGCGCCGTTTCAGATGATATGTTGTAGCCTCGCGATAGTGTTCCCCTCTTGCAAGGCGTCGTCAATAGTGTGACGCCATTCGTCTTTCAGTGGAAAACGAATCAATCGCTTCCAAGACACAAGCACAGAGATGAATGAACATGCGAGGAAACTCCTTCGACTCTTCCGAGAAAAAAGCTTCTTCCTGCCCGATCATACTGATATTCCCAACCTCCTCGCATCCCAAAAAATATTGCTGGGGGATCGAAAGGAAAGAAGCACCAAGAAAACCGAACAGACACTACAATTCTCAATAGTAGCAGAGAATATCCCCCCTGTCAAGACCGATCAGGCGAATTGTCCGAATATGGCTCATCATAAGCCTGTTCTCCCGAAAAACTTCGCGCGATGCCGGAGAGCGTTTCGCGCATCAGAAGAAGACTCGCGTCGTCGAGCACCGAGAAAGCAAACGTGTTCGGATTCTTCCGAGAAAGCGCTTTCACGAGTTTTTGCACCGCTTCCGGCGTCTGCTCATCGGCACGCGACACAACAATCCATTCCGGCTTCTCAAGCAACTTCGGATTGTACCGCTTGAGCTCCCTGCGAATATTCATATAGTCCGTAACCGGCGTTTTGCTATCCGCCGCAACCAGATGAAAAAGCACGCGCGTCCGCTCTATGTGCTGCAAAAACTTATGACCCAAACCCTTCCCTTTCGAAGCACCCTCAATGAGTCCCGGAATATCCGCAATGATCGTATCGAAGTACACGCCAAGATTTGGCTCGAGTGTGGTGAAGCGATAGTTCCCCACCTTGCTCGACGCATCGGTAAGCGCATTAAGCAGACTCGACTTCCCCACATTCGGATACCCGATAAGCCCGATATCGGCTATCATCTTGAGCTCCAAACGAAGCGTTATCGACTCCCCGGGAAGCCCCGGATTCGCCCGATTCGGTGTCGTATTCCGGCTCGACCGAAAGTGAAAGTTCCCGAATCCGCCGTTTCCGCCGCGCGCCACCAATACCTTCTGCCCGGGAAACACAATGTCATAGTCTTTGCCCTGTGCCACATCATGCGCCACCGTCCCCACCGGCACGCGTACGATTTTGTCGGCGCCGTCGGCCCCGGTCCGCATGTTTTGCTCGCCATTTCCGCCATTCCCCGCGCGCACGCTTTTGACCGATCGAAACGGGCGAAGCGCACCCAAATCCGGCACGCCAAAAAGCACGACGTTCCCGCCACGTCCACCATTTCCACCGGTCGGCCCCTCGTTCATCATGGTCCGCGTAAACCGCACCACCCCATCCCCACCCTTCCCCGCCGACACCTCAAGAGTAACATCATCGATAAGCATAGGTTGGAAGAGTATCACAGAATACGTTGAATAGCAAGAATATCTTCTTGACAACAGAAATTTGAATCATCAACTAAAGCACGGTCCATTGACAAAAAATTAATAATACGATACAAAGTATTTGCTATCAACCACCGGAGAAATCCATGAAAGCAAGTGCAGTCCTTTTCAACATCGCCATCCTTACTACCACCCTCTGCTTCAGCAGCATAGCTCAGGCAGAAACGCCAAGTTGGTGCTCAATAGCCAAGAGCACCTTAAGTGAGGTGTACAGGAAGTACAACATAGTCGACCCCACACACGCAGGATACGCCGTCAGAGATTTCGAAGCAGCGCTTCCCTCATTGCCAAGAGAAATCGGGAAATCCATCATTGATGGCATTGTCCAAGGTAATGGCGGGGAACGCTACGAGGCAATCCCTAACCAAAACCGTGCGGAGGGATACTTGAGAGCGTTCGAGCGAATTATCGAAAATAACTGCGAAGAGAAGAAAGACCCAACAGAGAAACTCTTGGCACCACCAACAAACCTAAGGGTGATGTAATCAGAAACAATCAACCCTCCAAAACGACGAGACAGGAAGTCCGTCGTTTTTTATTCCCCCCACAGAAGCAAAATCAAAAAATTTCAAATGAAGAAAGGCTCTCCGATTTCGGACAGCCTTTACCTTTACAAATTCAATCTCTCCTTATTCAACGTTTTGATTCAACCATCCTATCTGAGCACATACTTCCTTAAGAAGACTCTCGCGACGACACCGAGCAGCAAGAACGTCAGCCTGTACTCGAAAATCCGACTCATCCGCTAAGGCAGCTACTCTCTCCGCTTCCTCAAGAAATCCACGATATGTTCCGAAAATATTACAGTGATGGCAGGGACCCTTGTGATCCAGAGCATTCGACTCGCAGTAGCACCCCCCTTTCACTGACTGACGAGCCATGTTCACAAGTGGTGGCAGTTTCTCGAGCAACAACGAGATCTCTTGTCGGGTAACAACATTCGTTGAAACCCAAAACCCCTGTCTCAAATCGAAGGGGGTGATAAAGCATTCCACGAATATCCCGGGATATATCGTAAGCGCCGCATATCCAAGCCCGGCCGCAAGTTTCGCGCGAACGGCATTGCTTCTCCCTGAACCCACAAACAGTCCATGAACCTCAATAATCAGCTCTCGGACCTCGCTTTGATACTCTCCATCCTTCGGGCAGAATACGCTCACGCATTGCTCGGAGGATATCCCCAGCTCTTCAACGCTGAGAACAGCCTTGCGTAATGCAGCCTTCAATTCTGAAACCCGGGAAAGAGAATATTCCATTCCCCTAAAAGCAGCTCCATACACCACGATTACCGGCATGACAGACACCTCTCTCGGTTGGTAAGAGTACTACACAAACGACACTTCAGGAACAGAAAAAATGTACCGTAGTTCCGAGTTCCCGTCAACATTGAGCAAACAGAAACATCAGGGCGGGTTTACCATAAACAGCAAGGTACTGCTACCGCACCATTTACTTCACCGAATGAAGCGCGATGCGGTTGCCTTCGGTGTCGAGAACAAGCGCCATAAAAAAGATTAAAGCAGCCACTTCCTTTTCATGGTCCTATAGGACCATGAAAAGATACGTTGCTGTAAGAGGAACTGTTGCTCAGCTTGCTGTTGAGCTTGCGTCGAATCCGTCGTTTGATTCTGTATAGAGGAGGACATGCGACTTTGGATTATAACTGAGCCTTCAGATACATATCTTTGTCCATATTCATCAGTGAGATATATTTTTACCGACATCTCGGTACTCGGTTGATTCGGAACCGGCACCATAAAAGATAAGTCAGGACTACAACCCAACAGTCGCGGCTTTTTATAGATCTCACCAGATCCCCCTATCTCCCACTTATGAAGATAAAGATTAATCCTGCCAACATTTTTAATCTGTAGCTTTGGTTCATTTTCAGCAAAAAATCCAAGAATCGAAACTGCAACGAAGTCCTGAATGTCCTTTAGACGCCTGTTTATTTCATGCTGTTTCCATCCAAACCACCCAGCACCGAAAGCAGCGCCAATCGTTCCAAGAGATCCTAGTGCATTCCAGAAAAGATTCCAATCATCCATAACAATATTTCACAAAATCACCTCCACCCCTGCCCGACAATGCGCCAGACAATTTGCTCTTGTTGGACATTCACGACGCCGCCGGGGGTTTGTTGGGGGACGAGCTGTTGAAGTTTTTTGAATTCCATCGAGAGACCGAATGCGGCGCTCTTTTCGGTCGACTCAACGAATGCTATTTTGTAGTCTTTGCGATTCTCGCTCCGCCCGTCTATTTCCGTTTCCGGATTCCACGAATCCGTAAGATGCATATCGGCAGTATAGGATTCATAGAGCTGGGACAATATGTCGGCAAGCTTCGGATCGGCATCGACGATCGTCGAAACACCGAGCTCCTCGCGCGCTTCCTTTCTCCCGATATAGTACTGGTGCGAATAGAGTTTCTCGGTAAAGTGCTCGATGATATTCGCAACACCCTCTTTGGTCATCGGATGCGTATGACTCTTTAGCAGCCGCCCCGCCAAAACCTTAATGAGATTGTGCGTCCGGTTCACATTGCCCAAAGCCAAGGGATGAATGGAGGGCGTTGCCTCCATGAATTTCATAAAAATATCGGCGAGCTTCTCGTCACTCTTCACGCCGAATTTGTTCTTCGCAAGATCGAAGTAACTCATCACCTCCTCGACCGAAATCTGAATGCGTCCGTCCGGATTCTTGGGATCGGCGGGATTGAAAAAGTTCGACGTCGACGGATCAATCGGCGAGAGCTCGCTCATGTCGCTCATCACGATTTCGTCGGCGCCGAGCGCGATCATCGTCGCCGCAGAGTGCGCCTTATACGGCACCAAAACGGAGAACTTTTCACAATACTCGCGTATCATCGAGACCAGTCGCCACGGCACCATCGTGTCGCCGCCTGCACTGTAGAGGACGAGATCAATATGCTTCACCTTCCCTATCGCCCGCAATTGCCGGCTTATGATCGGGATGATATCCATCGCCACCCGCGCATTGACCGGCCCCTGCCGATCACTCGTCACATACGCCACCACCCGCGACCCGCGCGCGGACTCTATCGCCTCAAAAAGCTTTGAACGTTCCATAAGAAGAAATTTACAACAGAAAACTGTCCCGGAAGTATATCGCGAGAACATCGCCAAGACAAGACTCAAAAAGCAGGGGCGTCACACACTGTGACACCCCTGCAGTGGCAGTATATCTCAAGCGAGACCCTACCGGCTGGTCATCACGGTCACGCCGCCTTCGGCATTGCAGGCGCGAACGGTCACCATGTTGTTGGTATCCTTGACAATGGAATACCCGGTAAGCGCCGCCGTTCCATTTGGATCAACCGGAATGCTCTTCAAGTAGCTGCCGAGCGCTGTCGAGAGATCAATGCAATCTGTTGCGCCGGTAACATTGCACCCTCCAGCCCCAGAAATAGCGCATCCGGTTGTTGCCGTGCCGATCTGCTTCTCTGTCGAAGTAATCGCTGCCGGGAAGGTTCCCTTGGAATCATTCACATACGTATGCACCGCCGAAAGAATATTCTGGATATCCGTCGTCCGACGCGCGTTCCGCGTATCCTGGAAGCGCTTCGCTGGATCGAGCGCTACAAACACTACCACCGCCAACACCGCGAGAAGTCCGATAACCAAGAGAATTTCCATGAGCGTAAAACCTTTCTGCTGCCTCATATGTTTTTCTTTTATAAATTAGTTATGCAATGCTCCACAATACGAAACAATCCACTGCCTATAGTATACGAGAGAGACGTATCAAAAAATCACTTTATCTCGCCATATCGTTTTTGTTTTTAACGGATAGAAATACGAGAAACTTTTCTTCAGTATACCATATCTTCAAAAAATCGTCAGCGGGACACAGAAATATTCGTCCCACCCTCCGTGCCGCAGGCTTTGACCGTCACAATCCCATTGACATCAATCACTGCGGAATATTTCGTAAGCGTTGTCGTGCCGCCATTCGGATCCTTCGGAACGGTTTTGAGATATTTGGCAAGCGTCGATGAGAAGTCAACGCAGTCGGTATTGCCCGTAACCGCACAGCCTCCGGTCGCAAGAGCGCACCCCGGTCCCGTGCCGAGTTGTTTCTCCGTCGTCGAAAGACCCGTCGGCATCGTCCCCTGATTGTCCACTATATACGTTTGAATCGCCGAGAGAATCGACTGCACATCGGTCGCACGTTTTGCGTCGCGCACATCGCGGAAGCGCTTCGCTGGATCGAGCGCTACCAAAACGACCGTCGCCAAAACGGCAATCATTCCGATTACGAGAAGGATTTCGAGCAACGTAAATCCGCGAATGCGCCCTGCTCGTCGGGCAAGAATACTGTTCATATTTCCATACTATTTAAGTTCACAGCGAACGAGCAATGTCTTTCCCAAGTACCAGAATCACATCGTCATCAGCATCTTCCGGTATGTCTCGACGGCGTTCGAGAGAAAATTCCAGTCCGGCATTCGCCAAGAGCTCGTCAAGAAACTCGTCCGGAACCGTTTCTTTCGCACGAACAAATGAGACGACAGACGCCGACGCCGCCGTGCGAACTCCGGAGATAGCGAATTTTTCCTCCGCAAGATCATCCCCGAGGCGCGATGCTGCCCCGGTGATACCGCTTCCGTTTTCAAGTGCCACTCGAAAACTCTTATGGGTGATTTCTTCCGCATCTTCCGCCGGAATACCTGCAGTGGTCGCAGAAGAGTTCTCCTGATCCTCCACACCGGGCAGTGAAACATCTTCAATCAAGGGAGCTGTTGCTTGCGGAACCGGAGCGATATCGCGCGCATTTGATGAGATCTCCCGTCGACTCCGAAGCAATGCGACAATAGAAACACCTCCCACAAGCAGCAGGGTGACAAAAAGCACCGCCAAAACTTTCGTACGGTTGGGAATCCCCGGACGGGCACGACTCGCATCGGTCATTCGCTCGGAAGACGTTCGTTCATCGAGCGCATGCGGACGAAAACGCTCGGATGTCTTCATCTCGGAGTCAGCCGCTTCTTCCGAATCGTTGTGAGTCTTCTTTTCCGCAATACTCAATTCAATAGAGAGAATATCCGAATCATTCCCGGACACGTCTTTCTTCAGGGCGAGACCGAGAATTGCATTCTTGTCGGAGAATTCCATCGAGAATCCGGCACGCTCTGCCCTTGATATCTCGAAATCTCCCAAGTCGCCTTCCGTACAGGCACCGACAAAAAGAATGCGCAAAGGTGAAAACCCGAATCGTTCCTTCATAAAATGCCCGACCGTTTCAACCGTTTCAAAGGTCAATTCCCGAAGCGACGTCGCGCTCGAAAGCACCATGCCATTCATCACTCCCGCTACAAAGAAAAATCCACTCTTATAGACAAGCAGCAGCGGCTCTTCCCGATCCGCAAACAGTCTCGCAACCGCACATGATTCCGGCAGGGTCACCGAGATACGAAACCCCGCCTCTCGAAGCGCCGGCACCACCACCCGCGCAAACGACGCCACGAGCGCCACCACCTGTACCGGACGTCCAAGAGACGCTTCCGGCAGAGAAATATCTTGGTAATCCCAGGCGCTCTCGGCAAGATCTTCCGGAATAAACTTTCCGGCAAGGTCGCGCACCGCAAGACGCTCCTCTTCCGGCGAAGCGTAGGACGCGTCTTTCGGTAGGAAAAAAGTGGCGACATATGAGAATTGTTCACCGACAAGAAGCCGCGCCGTGCGACCAACCGCTGCGCGCGCTGTCCCCAGAACAGACCCAATATTCTCGGTTGTCCACGGAAGATTCACCACCTCCGTCACCTTCTCTCCCCGAACAGAGAAGCCCTGCACGGCACTCGGTGTGATAAAAAGAATTGATTTCGTATCAAACATAGGCTACTTGCAAGTATACACCCTTCGCCGCAATCTCCGCGAGACACTCATGGAAGAGCGTGCCAACTCACAAGCGTGACGCCGGAACCAGTTCTGTTGAAAACAATTGTCGCCGCATGATCGTAGGCGCCATTCGTTCGTACCGTTGCTGTCCATTCGTTTCCCACCTTCGAAAGAGATACGGAGCAAGACCCGTCCGGATGTGTTATTGTTCCGCCGGAATAGGAAGCGCTCGCGCGCGAGAAAAGCAGCACATCCTCAACACACCCATCAAGCAATCCGCGAGCACTCGCTCCTTCGGAAAGTGCAAACGACGTTTGCGCATTGCCAATCGAGAGAATCGTCACCGTCACCCCGAGCGCAAGCGCAACCGCGAGAAGGATAAACACTGTCGAAAGGATAATGAAACCGCGAGACCGTCGCATACTGTATAGGAAAATTATAGTGAGTGAGACCGAAGTTCGGCGGAAGATCGAAGCGCTGTAGAACTCGAGTATTCAAAGCGATTGCCCGCAATAACCGTTCCAAGTTTGATTTCAAAACCGACATTTTTCGTGCTTCCATCGGCAGAAGACGCATTGGCAAACACCAGAGAACTCACCGCGACATTGGTTGATGTCAGAGCAACGGGTGCCGACGCGCCGAGCGCAACCCGAAGCGTCCCGCCGGAAACATCAATCACGATCGGATCATTTGGCGCAACGCCGCGAAGCGTCAACTTCGATCCGGAAACAGTTGCCAGATTGACATTAAAATTGGAGTTCGTTGTATCAATATCCGTCGCCTCGCGAATAAAAAACGTGAGCTTCTCGGAAGCAAGCCTCGCATTCGAAACAACGTCATGATGCGTCCCATTCTTCGCACCAATGCCGATCATGTTCCACTCAAACAAAACAAGCACCGTCAAAACGATGCCGGATATACCCACATACAACAGCATCTCAATAAGAGTAAATCCTTGCTGTTTTTGATTTTTTTTCAACATTCTTTTCATATCCAAAATAGTTCCATTCCGGACATACTATTGCGGAGCAAACACGACAAATTCCTCCGTATTGGAAGCGCCAACACCAAATGCCCGATCGAGCACCTCACTATACGCGATACCAAGAAGATTGGTATTGCCCGAAACATTCACAGAACCGACTACGGAGGGAGATGCTGGCGAAGCAATATCCACCACCTGAAACTCAGATGAATTACTACTCGTTGCCAAAAAAGCAAGCGTGTTGGAATTTCCAAAGGTGAGAGCGATATCATTCACAGTATCCGACACATTGACAGAACCAAGAAGTGATGGACTTCCCGGCGTCGAAACATTCACCGTATAGACATCGCTCCCTCGTCCTACCAAGAGCGTTGTTCCGACAATCGCCACCGTCGTCGCATCGGTCGTCCCGAAAAGATCGAGCGACCCAGCAAGCGATGGTGACGACGGAACGGAAACATTGATCACCTGCACCTCCCGTGAATCGTGCGCCGACGCCGCATAAGCGAAGTTCCCCGAAACAACCACTTCATTTCCACTGGCGCCAAGATCCATCGAGCCGACGAGTGTTGGCGAACTTGGCGTCGAAACATTTACAACCACGAACTCATTGTCCGAACCGCTCGCTCGAACCATATATGCTGTTGTGCCAACCAAGAAAACACCGAGAGCATCTTCCGTGCCGGGAGCATTCAGCGTACCAACCACGCTCGGTGACGATGGAGTCGCGATATCCACCACCTGCAACTCCTGATTATTATTCTTATTCGAAATCACCACAATTCCGCCAGAAACAGCGATATTGGTCGGCGTACCAGTAACAGTCAAAGACCCGACAATGCTCGGATTCAACGAGTCACTCACATCAATAATCAGGAAATTTGGACTTCCGCTCGGACGAATCATGTAAACAAAATTTCCTTGCAGTCGAATCTTGATGCCGTTATTCGTTCCGGACGTATTCAGACTCGCAATCTGTGTCGGATTCGTCCAGTCACCGCCACTGCTTATCGGCAGATTCCAATCGGTCACAAAGGAAACGAGTGAAATCGTATTCGTACGCGACACCGAAACCGGCCATGTCACCGTCGACGTTACTTTTCGACTCAATGGATCATCCGTACCACCGCTCGCCACGATATTTCCATTTCCATCGCGAGCAACTGGTGCAACCGATACCGTACGCACATACTTCCCATAGGACGTTGACGCACCGGAAAATGCCCACACACCTCCAACTCCAACACGATCAATGCCGGAAGAAGCCACTGTCCCAAGCGATGCGAATGATTGATTCTTTATCGAGCGAAGCGCTTCGATACCCTCGCTTGCGTAATTCGACGCGATGCTTTCCTCTTCTGCAAGTCGATCCGCATCGAGCCCTTGCAAAAGAAGCGCGAGCGCCCCCGACGCGAACACTGCAAAAAGTGCCGCCCCAAGAAGCACCTCAACCACTGAAAACCCGCGGCGTTTTTGAAAAAAAATATTTTGTTTTTGACCTTTCTTTTTCACGTTTCTATTGTAACACAAGGAAAAATGTCTTTTCTTCAGATACGCCTATCAAGATAGTAAAAGAAATCTTTCAAAAGTTTATTCAAACATTCGCCGAACATTTAGGAGAAGTTCTTCTTTTTGCTATCGAGACAATTTTCAAAACAAATGAAATTTTTTAACACAACATCACCCCGTCCAGTCAAGAAAGCTTTTAAGCGCGCGGCGTAGCGAGAGGGCGGTTTCGCGATTGAGTGACAGTTTCGGAAGCGAAGCGAGTGAATTAGCAAAGAGAATCCGCAGAAATTTCACCGCGCTCTCGCCAAACGGAAGCGCAATGCTTGCCCGATCTCGATGATAATCACAAACGATTCCGCCTACATCCGGACTGAAACAATACCGTCCGTTCGCAACAAGCACTTCTTGACCCACTGCGCACCGGTGCGTCTCGATGCGATACCCGAGCCGTTCGAGCAATTTCCAGAAGAATCCTTGCGAAAGCAAAAATATTTTCTCCGAAAATCGGTCCGCTTCATCACACTCCTGCCTCGGCAACGCGCTGATAATTTCAAGTGCACGAAGAAGCCCCAGAAGCAGCGCGAATGCTTCCGCATCCGTTTCACCCTCCTCCATCCGCCGATCAACAACCGATACTGCCTCAAGCGCCGCGCGAAGCGCCGCTTCGTCACTCCGAATATTCGGAAAGAATTCTTCCGCAATCGCGCCCGAAATATTCCCGCGCCCGCGACTCCGCATGACCGAAACACTCGCAAGCGAGAGCGTCTCGAGCTGCCCCGCGAGTTTCGCCTCGGGCTTCCGCACCCCGCGCGCCACCGCGCGCACCTTCCCTCCCTCCTTCGTCAACAGCGAATACACTCGGTCCGTCTCACCCGTGTCATACTTCCGCAAAACAAGAGCTGTATAGGAAAGTTCCATGACTCATTACAAGAGTTGCAAGTAATCCAATGCCATATATCCGAGCTCAACATCAGTCATGCAACCGGAACGAAGCAGCTTTCGAAATTCATTAAGAGAAAGGAACGCAACCTCTGTCGATTCTCCATTATCCTCCAACATCGGTTCGGCGACTTTTTCGCACTCGGTGATGCAAAACACATTCTTTTTGTAGGTTGCGTACGCGCTCGGCAATACCGTCCCGACAAATTTCGAAATGCCTCGATAGCCGGTTTCCTCGAGTAACTCGCGATTGATTGCCACTTCCAAATCCTCGCCGTCTTTCGGCCCGCCACCCGGCATTTCCAGAAGTATTTCCGCCGGTCCCGGGCGAAACTGCCGTGCCAAGATCACGCGATTATCCTTCGTAAGCGCGAGGCATGCCACCGGATCGTGATCAGAAGTATTCAGATAGAAATCCGTTTCCTTCCCATTTGGAAGCCGGTACACTCGTTTTTCTACCCCTCGTCCGTACTTCAAGAAGACGCTCTCTCGGGAAACTTCTTCCCAACGTTGTACCGCGTTATTCATACTTTCTTCAACCAAAAATGAAATGTGTCTCCCTCAATCTTAGTCTCCTCTACATATTCTGCATCAGCAATTTCACTAGACTGTACTTCCGTCGCCAGCACTTCTTTCGCGATCATCTCTTGGAAACCCGGAACACTATTTTCCGCATCACCCGCAAACACTTCTTTCTTCCCATCATACCCAAGCACGATTCTATCTTCCACATTGAATCCCGATTTCTTCCTTCCCTCCTGAATTGCCCGAATGATTTCCCTCGCCTCACCTTCGAGCTTGAGCTCGGGGGTGATGTTGGTATCCACAACTACAACTGGATTATTTATATGCGCCCTAGCCGAAACAACACTCACATGAACAACAGCATCAACACGTTTAGCATTCAGTTCATCAGCTATAATAGCTTTGAGTTCTTGCATCAGGTTTATCTCAATTTCCGCTCTAACATTAGATATGGGCTGCCTCACCTTTATCTTCGCTTCCGCACGTTTCAAAAGTCCCACACTAACAATCTCACGAACCAATTTCATGTCCGTATTCAGTTTCGCATCAATCAAACCACCATCCGCTTCCGGAAATTCCGCCAAATGAACAGAACTTTCCTTGGTAAGATTCCGATATATTTCTTCCGCAATAAAGGGAGTGAACGGCGCGAGAAGTTTTGCAAGTGTCACGAGAACATCGTAGAGCGTTTGATAGGCTTGTTCTTTGTCACTATCATCCTCCGACTTCCAAAATCGTTTTCGCGAGCGGCGAATATACCAGTTCGAGAGATTATCAAGAAACGTCTCCACCTTTTGCGTCGCACTATAGACGTCATAATTTTCAAGCGCGCCATCAACATCGCGAATCAAGAGTTGCAATTCCGACAATATCCATCGATCAAGCAAACTCTTTTGTCTGTCATCCTCGGGCTTGACCCGGGGATCCAGAATACCGGAAGACTCTGGATTCCCGCCTTCGCGGGAATGACGATTCAGAAGCTTCCACCCATCAATCGCCGCATACGTCATGAAAAACGAATACGAATTCCAGAGCATGCGAAAGACACGGTTCTGCACGTCGCGCATTCCTTTTACGTCAAAACGCTTCGGAAGGCCTGGCTGATTGAGTGAGAAGAGAAGCCAGCGAAGCGCATCCGCGCCATACTGATCGAACATTTCGAACGGATCAATCACGTTCCCCTTCGACTTCGACATCTTCTTGCCTTTCGAATCGAGAATATGTCCGAGGCAAATCACGTTTTTGTACGCGCGTTGTTCTTTTACAACGCCAGCCTTTGCCAAGAGATTCGCCATCGCATGAAGCGTATAGAACCACCCTCTGGTCTGATCGATCGCTTCACAGATATAGTCCGCCGGAAATGTTTTTCCGGTTTCGATATTTTTCTTTTCTTCACTATTTGTCGACGTCGGATAGCCGAATTGCGCCAAAGGCATCGCACCCGAGTCAAACCACACATCCAACACTTCCGGCGTCCGTCGCATCATGCCGCCACACTCACACGAAAATTCCACATCATCAATATACGGCTTGTGCAAATCACCAAGCTTCTTTCCGGAAAGTTTTTCCAATTCGGCGGCGGATTCAATCACCCTCGTTTTCCTGCACGACGCCAACTCGCATACCCAAATAGGAAGTGGCGTCCCCCAATATCGCTCGCGCGAAATCGCCCAGTCCTTCACGCCTCGCAGCCACTCACCAAATCGCCCGTCTCTGATATGCTCCGGCACCCAGTTGATCGATTCATTTCCCTTTGAGAGCTCCTCGCGCAGTTCCGACATGCGGATAAACCACGACGGCTTCGCATAGTAAATGAGCGGCGTATCGCACCGCCAGCAGAACGGATATTCGTGCGTATACGATTCTTCCTTGAAGAGCAATCCGCGATTTTTCAAATCTTCAATCACCAATTCATCCACAGCGTATCGATTCTTATCATTCATCTTCTTCACTGAGATTCCTTCGCCTGGAAGATCAAATCCTTTCTTCATCGTTCCATCCTGCTCGACCGTGAGAAGCGTCGGCAAGTCATTCTCCCTCGCCACATTCGCATCATCTTCCCCAAATGCCGGCGCAATATGCACAATCCCTGTCCCGGAATCCGTCGTGATGAAATGTTTTCCATTGACTTCATCCGAGATCACTTTATAGATTCTCTCTTCACCATTGTTCTTGCCAAGAGTTCTATAAAGTGACTTATACCGTAGCCCCAGCATCAGCACTGGCGTAACTAGCTCAAAAACCATTTCAATTCTTGTTTTTTTGTCATCGGAAGAAATAACAAAACCATTATTATTTCCACCTCCAAAGAATTTCCCAATTTCTTTTTCTTGAACAAAAATTTTCACTTTATTTGCATCCTTTGCAAAATAATACTCATCGCCAATCTCAATTTTTGACAAGAATGACCTATCTCCCTCAATAGAGACTACTTTTGCTTTTACATATTCAATATTCGGATTCATCGCCAAAGCCACATTCCCCGGCAATGTCCACGGCGTCGTCGTCCATGCCAACAGATACGTCTTCCCCTGATTCTTAATTCCTAATTCCTGATTCTCCAATTCAAACTTCACATACACCGAATTGTCCGTCGTCTCTTTGTACCCCTGCGCGACTTCGTGCGATGAAAGCGCCGTCCCACACCGATAGCAATACGGAACCACCTTGTGTCCCTTGTAGAGAAACGACTCACCTTTTGCAGTTTTCAGTTTCGCAATTTGCGCAAGTTGCCACCAAAGCGATTCGATATAGCCGTTCTCATACGTCACATACGGATGCTCCATATCGACCCAATAGCCCATGCGCTTCGTGAGTTTCTCCCACAATTCCCGATATTCCCACACTGACGCCTTGCATCGCTTGTTAAATTCAATCACGCTCGCGCGCGCATCGCCCGGCACGATATTCTCAATCTCCTGCTTATTCTTCAGCCCCAACGCCTTCTCTACCTGCAACTCGACCGGCAAACCATGCGTATCCCATCCAGCTTTCCGCACGACACGATACCCCTTCATCGTTTTGTATCGCGGAATCACATCCTTAAACGATCGTGCCAAGACATGGTGCAGTCCCGGCCGTCCATTTGCTGTCGGCGGCCCTTCATAAAATACAAAGTCTCCCTTTGGCGCATCTTTCGAGACTGACTTCTCAAAAATTTTCTCCTTCTCCCAAAATTCCAGAATTTCTTCTTCCATTTCCGGAAACGACACCTTCGAATCAACTTTTTTGAACATAGGCGAAAATACAAAAAAATCCTCAACGCAAAACTCGCGCCAAGGACGTCGGAACTTCGTCACAACGTGGTACCACCTTGCTTCTCCGCCAAGCGGCAGACTTCATATTTGCTCTAACGGGCGATCCCGGGAGAATCTACTCTCTTGCGAATATCTCCAGCAAGATTTCTCTCTCCGGCTCCGAGGCGATACATCCGTCCAAAGACGAATCCTCATCATTGCCATTACAGAAAACGTATCACAATTCCCCTCCCCAAAGCAAGCCCCCTCTGGACAACTCTCAAATATTTTGTAGAATGACAATGCTGTTTAACAACAAGAAGGGTTTGAAATGGTCAGAAACCCGGTAAGAAATACTTACGGATGCGGTGGTACACGATGGATGCGAAGGAGAGCTCTCATTCTAGGGAGCGCGCAAGCGACATTTTGGTGCGCAATTCACAGCCCTCCATCCAAAGAAGAAGTCTTGGAGAGTGCAGACAAAATCAAACCAATCCACTCCAGTATTGAAGAGCACGAGATCTAGCGCTTTTTTGTTTTTGCAAATTTCTGCAACCAAAACCTGAAAAAGGAGTCCTGATGTCAGCAACAGCACGGCAGACCCTTTCCGAATTGGAAACACGTCTTCGGAAACTTCCGAAAAGATCGTCTCTTCGATCAAATATTCTCGATCAAATCCGGGAATTGCGACAAGCTATAGGGCGACATTACAACCCCACTCGTAGCATTCACTCAAAAGCAGGAAGAAGCAAAAAGCCTGCATGGTCACGGAGAACACGACATTGAAATCAAAACCAGAGAAACAGGGACCGCCACACAAAAACCGGGATCAAGGTTCTCGCCTTGGATTTCGGAGTGTTGCATTTGATCCTCCGCCAGAGTGCCTATTTTTTAATGAGGAGTTCACTGCTTCCAAGAAAGAACGAGGCAACCAAAAGTCTCCACTCAAACACTGATCCCCATTTTTGAAAACTAAACGCCTGTCACAGTAGCACTGCGACAGGCGTTTTCATATCCAACAACGGGAATATCGATCACACCTCCACCATTTCCCCGCGGTGAAATCGACAACGTTTCTCGGATAAAACCGACTCTTCAAGTGTTAGTCCAATGAGAATACCATGAAGCAACTGCAGCGTATCGCCATGCGACACAACTACAATCTTCTTCCCGCGATACTTCGATATAACAAAATCCCGAAAAGGCAAAAGTCGCTCTCGGACACTTCCGAAATCTTCAACGCCGTCCGTTCCATCGGTCCTGAGCCGCCGCTCGGGCGGCGGATACTTCGCAACAAGCGCAGCCCACGAGCCGCCCTCAAACGAGCCATATCCCGGCTCCCGCAATCGCATATCTTCAACAAGAGGCGCGCCCGTTCTCTTCGCAATTACTTCTGCTGTCTCGCGTGTCCGCACAAGCGGCGAAAAGAAAATAACATCGACAGACTCGCGAGATAATTCCTCAGCGCGCGCGGCAACCTGCCGTCGACCTTCGTCGGTCAGGTGATATGCTCGATGCTCCGGATACGAACTCGCCACATCGAGAATATTATGCTCCGCCTCCCCGTGTCGAACGAGAAAAAAGATGGTTTTCTCCATACAAGGTATATCCCCCGCAAAACAAAACCTTAGATTCGATATTCAAATATTCGTCCGTTTA
>CAYQPQ010000003.1:0-63847 GCA_964420045.1 uncultured Bdellovibrionales bacterium
TGGATATACAATAATTTTAGAACAAAATTTTTCCAATGGCGACAAGTGCAATAATAGCCCAGATGATATTCAGCACGCCTGGTTGATATGTCTTCTTGTGGAAGGAGACGGTGACGATACCGAGCGCATCTGTTCCATTGAGAAGCTGGTACCAAAGGCTGGTTGGCGTCAAGAGGGAGAACCGTGAACCCAAAAACTACTTCCCCTTCGACAAAGCCAGTATCTGATACCCAAGAAGAATCCTGATATAATGCACCAGGTATCCAAATACTGACCGCGGAAAAGAAGAAACGAGATGAAGATGTTCCTTGAGATAATCAAACACTGATTCTATCTTTGATCGCATATTGAGAAGTGTATTCTGAAACGGCGTTGCCATCTTTCGTTTTTGCTTGAAGTGCGGAGGAGCAACAAAGAATGTTCCATATTTCTCCCAGAGAATCCTCCCCATAACGCTTGCTCCATAGTGAGAGTCTCCCGCTCCGATACGTGTGTATTTATTCACCAAATGCGGCATCATCTGCGCATCATGCACATTGGCGGGCGTTAGAGCGAGTTCGGTAAAAACGCATTCTTTTGAGATAGCGGCATGGAGCTTGAAACCATAATGCCAGCCCTGATGGTTCTTTCCAAACTGAGCAATGGCCTTCGCTACTCGATGCGTGTGAGCTCGTTTTAGTCTGCAGACAGGAAGCATAGTAGAATCCATAAATATGAGAGGCTCTTTTGAAACAAGAAGTATTTGTAAAAACCAAAACATGCTTGGTGCGACACGATGACACTGCTCAAGAAAACCGTTGTATTTTGGCATCTTCGGAAATTCTTTGGCGAGATGACATTGGGTGAATCGATACAGATCTTTGAGGTTTTTCTGTTTTAGAAGGAGTGTATTCCAAACGAGAAGCGTGATCATTTCACTCTCGGAAAGACAGGAAGGGCGTCCGGTGACATATGGTTCTTGCGGGAGTGTATCATCTACCCAAACGAACAAATCAACGATATGATGAGACTGCAAAGAGAGCATAGGTGTTGTTTTGGTTTTTACTCACCTCTACAATACCAGGCTCTCTTTGTGTTGTTTAAGGGATTGAGGAGTTTTTGGGTTCACGGGGAGAAACTTATCATGGCATAGGCAAGGATAATAGTGCCTGTTCCGTACCAGCCAAAGAGTTCAATAAGTTTGTCTTTGTTCATAAATCAATCAATGAGATCCTTTGCTTTCAGGTCATCGAAGATGAGTTGATCTACGGGCGATACCTCATTTCGTCTTGAAAAGTCAAACCAATCCATTTGTTCCACTTCGGCACTGGGCGCAAGCTCCCCGGTATATTTTCCTTGATAACAGGTCATTCTCACGAGCGTTCCCTCGGGTTTTCCGTGAGCTTGCGCTTCAAAAGTTCCGTAGTGCTCGAGAGTTTCGGAAATGATATCAACTTGTAACTCTTCTTTCATTTCTCGCATCAAGGCTTCTTGATCGCTTTCGCTATTCTTGCGTTTTCCTCCCGGAATATACCAAGCGTCTTTTCCATAGCTCTTCGTTTCCAATACCTTCCGATTGCGGATTTCAATGAACGCGAGTTTGTCGATATATGTTTTTTCCATACGAATATCGTATCTCACTGGATTAGGGCGTTTGCATTAGCTTCTCCCGAGAAAGTGACGGAGTCTTTGGTGAAGCCGCTTGCTTGGATGTTTATATTGTGCGAAGCGGCGTCGGCAATGGTGAGGCAGTCTTTGCGGACGAGGGGGCATTTGATGTTTTTGAATATGAGATTGGTGCTCTCGGCGATATCGAAGACGGTGCCTTTGGTGGGGACGGCGGCGAGAGTGTCGAAGGTGATGTGATCTGCCTCTTCTATCTGAGTGCCCCACTTGGATGAGATTTTAATGTTTTTGAAATGAATGTCAGTGACCGGTTGCTCCGTGAGTCCGCTGATTTCTATTGAGCGATCGGTTTTCCCGACAGTCATATCTTCTACGGCGATGTTGCGGAAAAGGGGGATAGCGCCAACGCCTTTTATGAAGGAGTTTTCATAGGCGGTTGTGAGCTGTATGGCGGCGATGGAGGCGTAGTTGATGTTCATTGTGTTGACATGAATATTCTCCACGATACCGCCGCGACCTTTGGAGGACTTGATGCGAAAGCCGTACTGCACCATGTTGGCAGAGAGATTTTCAATGAAGATATTGCGAACGTCTCCGGACATTTCGCTCCCAATGGCGACAGCGGCATGCGCCTCGAGGATGGAATTGTTGCGGATTAAGACGTCCTCGGTTGGTTCTCGGACGCGGAGTCCATCGCCGTTTCTGCCGGATTTGAGGACGATGGCATCGTCGCCGGTACTGAAGACGTTATTCTCAATAAGAACATCGTGTGATGAGTCCAGCGCGACGCCGTCGGTGCTTGGTCCGGGGTTTGTTTCGATATGGACACCTCGGACGATAACGTTTTCACTATAGAGCGGGTGAATCGTCCACATGGGACCGTTTTGTATGGTGACGCCCTCCACGAGCACACGATGGCAGTTCATAAATTCAATGAATGCCGGGCGAAGCGAATCCTCGACGGTTCCAAAGACGCGTTCGGATACCGGTACATTGTCATCGCCCATTTGGTAGAGTCGCTTGATTGTTTTGTCCCATTTGCGCATGGCGGTCCACCACGCGGCGCCCTGACCGTCGAGAGTGCCTTCGCCGGTAATGGCGACGTCGAATGCATTCGCCGTATATATGGGGGCGGAGTAATTATAGTACTCAATGCCCTCGAATCGCGAGAAAACAACGGGTAAGTAGTCTTCGAAATGTGTGCTGAACAAAATTGTCGAGCCTTTTTCGAGGTGAAGGTTGATGCGGCTCTTGAGGTGTATGGGACCCGAAAACCAGGTACCCTTAGGAATAAGCACGGTTCCGCCTCCGGTTTTAGCGCAATCGTCGATCGCTTTCCGGAAGGCATCGGTATTGGAGGTGACGCCGTCATGTTTCCCGCCGTAATCGGCAATGGAGCATACTCTGTCAGGAAAGCTGGTTTCCTCGATAGCGAGCGAGGAGCCGGAGAGTGTTTGCAGGGCAATCTTCGATGTTGCTGGCGGGATGGATTGGGATATATCGGGAAATTCTCGCGGAATTTCCGGTTCGGTTGGTGGTACTGCTTCGCGTGAGTCTTCCCGGACAAGTGTGTGTGACGAAGAAAACGTTCCGCTTCGGTAGTTTTCAAGCAGTATCCATCCTCCAAGAATCACGACGAGCGAGAGTGTCCCGAAAGCGATAAGCATGAATGGTATGCGAAGAGCTCCTCGAAGCATGGTAGCAAAATTAGTTCTCTGTTGATGAAGTATCCGAAGAGTCGCTTCTTAGAAAAAGGTTTTCGGCAGGAAGTATCTTGATAAAATTTTCCGATCGATTGCCGATGATAAAGGTGCGTGTCGTCTCGTTTGTTTCATAGGCCTTTTTGAAATCGATCGGATCGCTTCCGGGATGTGAGAGCTTGAGTGTTCTTGAGCGGCGTCCCGAGGAAACAACGACATAGTCTACCTGAAGATCTCGCAAGTCCTTCTGGCTCAAGCCGGTGCGGCACTCTCCGATGAAGACCGCGCAAACGGCGCCCTTGTCCGACCATATGGATATTTCGCGAGGATTTGGCAGGTGATTGAGAAAGTCGGCAGCCTCCCAACTGCCATCGCCCATATCTTTTAAATTCACAAAATAGGGTTCCGGGAGAAGAAATGAGGTATAAGCAAAGTAGTACGGTTTGACGGAAAGGAGACTGATAAGCGAGAAAATGAATGTGGCAAGTACTGCCGCGATGGCAATGGCGTCTTCTTGATACTTCCGGAGGTGATTTGACGTAAGGAAAAATGAAATACCGATGGCTGCGAGGATGCAGGCAAAGGGAAAGAGCGTTATTTGATACCGAACGGTAGCAATAACATGGTTTACGGTCGAGGCGATATAGTAGAGGAAGATAAACAAGGAAAGAAAGAATGCGATTCTGGTTTCTCGTGAGGCGATATGGCGCTTTGTTATGCCAAGGGTGAGTGTCGCGATGAGTGCAAAAAGCGCGAGCGGCGAAATGCCAAACATGAGACTGTAGAGATCGGCGACGATATTGTCGGCAAAGATAAAGAGGTGCGATCCATCTCCTCCGGAACCCTTTGGAGAAGCGAGAGAAGCGTCGGTATTGAAGATGCTCATGCCGGTAAAGGTATTGAGTGCTACAAAGAAAAGCGCGGCAATGAAGAGAATGAACGTCGCCTGAATAAATCGCGTTCGGTATCGCGAGAGTACTTCCAAAATAAAAGCCGTGGTTTTGCTTTTGAGAAGTGAGGCATCGAGAGCGATGAGTGTAATAATTCCGACAAAAAGCGGCCACGTGCTTTCAAAGGCTTTGCTGAGAAATGTCCCCTCGAGAATCATTTCCGGATGCTTCCAGGTTGCGGGAAAGAAGGCGAAGAAGGTTGCGCAAGAAATAGCGACGAGAATAATGTAGTTGATGGCCGACTGCTTGAGGTAGGTTCGAAGTGCGGGCTTATCTTTGGAGAAGAGGTATTCAAGGAAGGGAAGGGCAAAGAAAAATATATACAAAATATTGGCGACATATTTGGTGAGAATCGAGAACCCAAGGAAAAGTCCGCTCATGTAGAGATATTTTTTCTCGGCGTTTTTCTGGAAAACAAAGTAACTCAATACCGAGAGCGGGAGAAATATCCAGAGGAGTGAATCGGGATTGATAATAAGCGATATGCCGAAAAGTATCGGAGAAAATCCGATCAGAATAAAGGCGACCAGCGCGGTGGTCTCATCGAAGAGTTTTTTGAGAAGGAGAAAGAAAACCGGAAGCGACAAGAAGCAAAACAGAAAGATGGGCAGGCGGAAAAAGAAATTGATATCGTTGATGGCGCGGAATTCCTCATCTGTCTTTATGTCGTCGCGCAGGCTTTTGTAGGGCAGAGGATCTATTTTGAGGAGTCCGGCACCGGAAAGGATAGCGGTGGTAATACCCGGCTTGTCGTTGATATTGGTGGAACGCCATTTCCCTTCGGCGATGGCTTTCCAAAATTTCGGCGTGCGTTGGTACGTCCAGTAGGGTTCGTCGACAGCCGAATATGACTCAAGGCGAAGCAGCCCGAGTGTGAGATGTGTTGCGAGCACGGCGACAATAACTAGGGGCGCGCGGTATTTTTTGAGGAATTCTTTCATGAAGCAGGGAGAGAATAGAAAGCCAAACATGCTTCTAGCATACAGGAATTGTTTTTGGTTTGCAAAAATATATGGCTCGTAGAGGGGCTTTCCGCTTTACGGACGGGGCATGAGAGTGATAGAATGTCTCATATCGCTTGTGAGGAATTTCTATGGATATTTTGAAAAGATACTGGGCTCTGTTTGTTTTGCTTGCCATACTTCTCGGAGCTGTTTTTGTGCGAACATACTCCTTGGATGAATGGCTGTACTTCAAGATGGATCAGGCTCGTGACGCGCTGCTTCTTACGGATGTCCTTGAAAACGGTCCGGGCAGTTTGCCGCTGCTTGGTCCTCGAGTGGGCGCAGTGGAACTCCATCAGGGATTTTTGCGTTTGGGTCCGATATATTACTACTTTCAGTATCTTTCCGGTATCTTGTTCCACTCGTCCGAGCCGGCTGTCTTTGCGTATCCGGACGTGTTCTTCTCGATTGCCGCAATACCGCTTCTCTATATCTTTGCTCGACTCTACTTTGAGAAACGCCATGCGCTCATGGTGACGGCTCTGTACGCGTTTTCATTTCTGATTATTCAGTACTCTCGATTCGCATGGAATCCGAACTCGCTGCAATTCTTCATCCTTTTGAGTTTCTATGGACTTATACGATTTCTCAACGACGAACATGCCACATCAAAAAGATGGTGGCTTGCGCTCTGGGCGCTTGGCAGTGCGATCGGATCGCAGCTTCATTTTTTCGGATTCTTCAGTCTTCTGGGAATTTCGGGCTTGCTCATGCTTTTCCATCTCAAGGTCTGGAAGCAATCATCATGGAAGGCGTTTCTTCACAAAGAGCAACTCCGGCAGTTTGCAATATTCTCCACTATTGTCATCGGAGTGTTTGCCATACTATATACGCCGGTTATTTTGAGTGACAGTCTGCGCGGCGGAGAGAACACGAGGAATTTCTTCGAAGCATTGGGATCAAAGGCGGAGAAAAAGCCACTTGTAGACAAGCTTCAGAAAACCATGACAGAAAACTTGAAGTACTCGTGTCTTCTACTGACATCGGAATGCTATGCTAGTGATGCCAATTCCAAAGAAAACCTCCCGTTCGTTGCAATAGCCGCGTTCGTACTTCTTGTTGGCGGAACACTTGCTTTTCGGAGAGCGCGAAGCGAACAGAGTGAGCTGCGTCGGGATTTTCTGGTATTGACGCTGCTCTGGCTCGGTGTCTTTATGGTTCTGACAGAGCCGGTCTCATTTCAGCTGCGTCCGCGCTTTTATATTGTCATTTTTGCTATCCCGTTTCTCTTTTTGGGATTTCTCTATGAGTTTCTCGAGGAGCGTTTTGGAAAGCGTGCGCGTTGGGCATCGCTTGTCATAACGGTTGGTATTCTCGCGATCAATATGCACGGGACAGTATTGTGGTTCGAAGAACAGGCAAGGGCACAGACAAAAGCGGTTTCGGCAAAGCGAACGCTGATTCTGAAAACCAAAGATGGTGTGACTCTGGGACAATTGCGCGGTGCGGCGGACTGGATGTACGCGCATATGAAACCGGGAAATACGCTTTACTACTATGTGAAGCCGGAGCACCAGCGTCCGATAAAATTTCTCTTGCGTTCGCATAAAGATGAATCACTCCGTATCGAGTTGCTCAAAATGAACGGCGATCCCCACGCGCAATTTTTTGCGATTACACCTGCAAAAAATGGAAAGAAGGATATTGCGAAGAAGCTGAAGCGCCCCGAGGCGGAATTTACCATTCTTGACTCGAAGCAATTTGGCGAGCTGTTGGTTTCGGAACTCGACTTTCCGAGTCGGAATATTTCTGAGGCGTTTACCTACAAAGAAAGTATCGAAAAAGATCGAGAAGGAGAAGATGACCGAAGCTATTGGAAGGATGTTCTGCCAAATTTTTTTAAGGAATAACACGGGACACACATGAAGCGGTGGGCGGATTTTTTATATCGATATTTTTCTTTCCATTTGAAACGGCCACTGTCTGGGTCTGGGGTTGTGTGGACACTGCTCCTTGTTTTGTTGGTGGGAATTTTTGTTCGTACCTATCACTTTCGGGAATGGCTTCACTTCGGATCGGATCAGGCACGAGATGTGATGTTGGTAGGGGACGTGATTGACGGAAGAGAATCGTTGCCGCTCCTTGGTATGGAGGCGGGAAATACGCGATTCGATCTCGGTCCTGCGTACTACTATCTTCAGATAGCGTCGGCACGTATGTTTGGAGTGCGTCCGGAGACTGTGGCTTACCCGGATCTGTTGCTGTCTATTCTGACAATTCCGCTCTCGTTCTTTCTTTTCCGAAAGCTTTTCGATCGTCATCTTTCGCTCGCGTTGACGGGATTATATGCGATTTCTTTCTATGTCGTCGAGTATTCCCGGTTCGCGTGGAATCCGAATGCAATCCCGTTCTTTGTGGGGCTTTTCCTGCTCTCTCTGACGGAATTCATGGAGACGGAAGAAAAGACTGCATGGTGGTGGATACTTGCGCTCGGAACCGCTATTGGTATCGGTATACAATTGCATACGATTCTCTTATTTCTGTTCCCGGCGATACTCTTTGGAGTTTTCTTGATGTTCCTGAAGAAGAATATCGGAGTCATAGCGCGCGTGTTCGGCATAGTGGTGCTCGTGCTCGCATTGAATATTCCGCAAATCGTGAGTGAAGTCCAGACGCATGGAAAGAATACGAAACTTTTCTTCAAGGCGCTGACAGACCGATCGGAGAGCGGGAGTTCACGATTTGCGGAGAGTCTCGAAATAGATATCTTGTGTCATGCACAGGCAAATTCTCACATTCTCTCTTCACTCGGGCACCATGGTAATTGCGATTTTCTCACGCTTCTTTTGAGTTCGGAAAAATTTGCAAACTTTCACACTCTTGCGCTCTCATATGGCGGAATTATAGTGAGTGTTCTTTTTTCCAGTATCGGCTATGGTCTTCTTATTTTTCTTGCGTTCAAAGAATCGGACCCGAGGCGACGGAAATTTCTTTTTGTTATCTTGATATATTCGAGTCTTTCATTTCTCATCCTTTTTTCTGTTATTCGAGGAGCGCCGCTTCGATACTTCATCCATGCAACGTTTATTCCCTTTCTGCTGCTGGGATTATTCTTGGTCTGGATTCGGAAACACTGTCGGTTCTCGGGAATGCTTGTAGCGGGAATCATTGGCGTCTTAGCGTTGTTGAATATACGGGCGATAGGTATTGAGGCGGCAGCGCTCGCGTCGGGAACGCGCGGGGATGCCGGATTTGTTGTCCTTGGAGAGGCGGAGAATATGGTGGCGTACATGAAAGAGCGATCCGGATCGTGGACGGAAGCGAATCTTGCTGGAGGAACTGCGTATTTTTCAACCTACTACAAATCGCTCAAATATATCGCAGCACAACAGGGTCTTGATATTCACTTGGCAAAGCGGAAGCATCCTCCGGTGTCCGAGGTACCGTATTTCTTTATCTATCGGCCGCTCGATCAGAGGGATCCGTCTTTCGCGAGGGGGTATGACGTGTTGGACTCTCGTGACTTTGGGAATATGGGCATATATCATCTGCAGAGCACAAAATATCGGGATCAAGAACATCTCGCACGGTAATGACTGCAGACGTGTGAAGCCGCTTCTTTTGTTGATAAGAATGTCTATGGATCATTTCATTGATATGTATCGGAAAATTTCCTGGACGGTATGGGCATTGGCAGCAATTCTCATCGCCGGGATTTTCGTTCGAACATTCCACTTTCATGACTGGCTTCGTTTTAATGCTGATCAGTCGCGGGACGCCGGTATTGTGAGTAATGTTCTTGAGGGAGAAACACCGCCTCCGCTCCTTGGTCCGAAGGCCGGCGGGACGGAGTTTCGTCTTGGATCAGCATTCTATATATTTCAAATCGCCTCCGCTTCGATTTTCGGAGACCGACCGGACGTGATGGCCTATCCCGATCTCCTGACTTCCATTCTTGCCATTCCGCTTCTCTATCTTTTTCTGCGTCTGTATTTCGAAAGAAAAACAGCTCTTGCGCTGACAGCGATATTCGCCCTGTCATTTTATGCAGTGAAGTATTCTCGATTCGCATGGAATCCGAATTCGCTGCCGTTTTGGACGCTACTTTTTTTCTTAGCACTGCATCGTCTGACACTCTTTGCCGGGAAAACCGAGAAGCTCTGGGCGGTCTTGCTGGGCGTTGCTTTGGGCGTTGGTGTGCAGCTTCATACCTTGACACTTATTGTACTTCCGATGATGACGGTGGGCGTTTTCGGATACCTCGCGTATTTCCGAAGGCGAGAAATCGGCACTGTGTTTCTCATCGTTTCCGCTGTGGCAATAGCGTTGAACGTCGGGCAAATTATGAGCGAATTCCGAACTGGCGGAGAAAACATATCGGCATTTCTTTCCGGTGTCGGAAAAAAGCAGGAAAAAGGAAATGGTCTCATGCGAAATGTTGCTCAAGATACAACGTGTTTCATTGAAGGGACAGTCTATATTGTGACGTCGCATGATATTTCCGATACCTGTAGTACGAAATCGCTTGGAAGAAATATTGATGGAATTTCTTTTGCAATGGGAACAGTTTTGTTTTTTGGCGGAATATTCCTGGCTTTTCGCGTGCTTCGGCGCGAACAAGAACTTTCTCGGCGATATTTTCTGACATTGAATATCGTGTTTCTTGCACTTTCGTTTCTCTTGCTTGTTCCGCTTGCCAATGAAGTGTCCATGCGGTTTTTCCTCATGATGGTATTTTTACCATTTGTGTTGCTCGGACTCTGGCTTGAATTTCTTCAAGAGAAATTTCCCCGACAAGCGCATATTTTCATAGCATGTGGATCGATAGCGCTCTTACTTCTGAATGGATACGCTATACGACAGTCATTTTCCGAATACGCGTCTTTTCTGGATGAACATTCAACGGCGGGAATGGACAATGTTTTGCTTCGAGAAGTCGAAGAAGCGGCTGATTTCATCGTGCTTCATGCGGATGGAAACTCGACAGTATCGCTTCGCGGAGATTCGAAATATCTCTTTAAAGCATTGAAATCTATCCGCTATTTTACGGAGAAGCAAGGTGTTGATGTCATTCAGGCGGGAAAGGGGAAAGGAGGCACCAATCTTCCGGAGTTTCTCGTTGAAAACACGAAGCGGAATAAGAAGACTCTCGAAGAAAACCCCGGTGTGGTAGACTGGAAAATAATCGGGCGCTTCACGATCTTTCGGTTGCCGCATGATGTGCAGTGAAAACATGAGAGATTGTGTAACGAGTTGAACTGTTGGGAATCTTTTGAGGAGAAATCCATACTATATCGGACGGGGTAACCTATGACAAAGATGCGAGAGAAAAATATGATATTCACCGCTGACGATTTTGGCATTAGTCAAAAGGCGGACGAGAGGATTCTGAAACTCGCCGAAGCGGGAGTACTTGATCGTGTTGCCGTTATGACTCGGGGAACAGCAACAGCATCATCGCTCGAACGATTGGCGAAATCGGGCGTCAAGATTGATCTTCACGCGGAAATTCGCGACGATATCGATCCGAATCGAACGCTCAAAGCGGGCGCAGCGGGGAGAATTTTTATTTTTGTGAAAAATTTTCTGTTTGGTGAGAATCGCGTGTCCCGCGTAGCTGAGCGATGGGATGCGCAAATACGAGACTTTCAATCGATATTTGGCAGATACCCCGACGGACTGAATTCTCATGAACATACGCATTTTTTTCCGCCGTATTTTCGAGCACTTCTTTCTCTGGCAAAGAAATACGATATTCCATTTGTTCGATTCGGAAAGAAATCGTTTCCGGGGAATACGTCGGTATCGCGTATTCTCAATATGCTCCGCGTGGCGGACCGACAGGAATTTTCTCGGTCGGGACTTGCTTCATCCGACATAATGATCAGTTTTGACTGGATAGGATCGCTTGAACCGCTTGAAAAATATCCGGAAAGCATGACAATAGAGATTCTGTTTCATCCGGAAAGAGACGAGGAAATGGAATTTCTCGAAAAGAATTTCCTCTCGAGCTCAATATAACGAGATTTTGGTTAGGCATTTGAGAGTGAGACAGGTTTTTCCGAACACTTTATATTTCTCTATGGATGTATTCACGAGAGTGCAAGCGAAGATCAGAAATGAAAAGCGGATTCAGTACGCCATCCTCGCGGGAATCATCACTCTGGGTGTCTTCCTTCGGACCGTTCACTTTCAGTCATGGATGGAGTTTTCTCCCGATCAGGCGCGTGATGCGACACTGATCGACAAAGTGCTGTCCGGTGAAGAGCCACTCCCGCTTCTCGGTGCCGAATCAGGGAATACTAGATTTAAGCTTGGTCCGATAGCCTATCATTGGCAATATCTTTCCGGGCTTCTCTTTGGATCCGAACCGTACAACTTGGCATACCCGGATCTCCTTTTTTCGATTTTTGCTCTCATTCTATTCTTCTTCTTGATGCGAAAATATTTCTCCGCCGAGAGAGCTCTCCTTTTGACTCTCCTCATGAGCTCGTCGTTCTTTCTGGTGAAATATGGTCGATTTGCCTGGAATCCGAATGCTGCACCATTCTTCTCACTTCTTTTTTTGTTCGCGCTTCTCGAGACGCTTGACCCAAAGAATAAAGGGAGAGTGGTGTGGCCGGCACTTCTAGGTGTCGCCTGCGGTGTTGCTATTCAACTCCATACGCTGTTTATTTTTATTCTTCCGTGTGTTGTTGGAGCGGGATTTCTCTTGTGGATCAAACGCGGATTATTCTCTTGGCGCGGACTTGTCCTGTTTCTGGTTTGTTTTCTTGCTGTGAACTGGGCGCAGATATATCGTGATGTGAACCATCATTACTCAAACACCAATCGATTCTTGAAGGCTATTAGCAAAACATCGTCTGGAGATGGTGAAAGTGCTTTACTGAGAAATATAAATGAAGCAACGGCATGCGAAGTGCAGTCAGGTGTGTACCTTCTGTCATCATGGGGTAATCTTGGGAAATGCGAACCGTGGGAATCCGCTTTGCGGCCGCATGATATTGAAACGCGAACGACTTTTATCGCGGGGTTCATATTTGTTTTTGGAGGGTATATTCTTTTCGCTCGGTATTTTCGACGAGAGCCCGATGATCGAAAGTGGGATTTCCTATTTGTAACCGGACTTTACGCAATTGTTTCTTTCGTAGTGAGTATCCCCATTATTACGCAGGTCTCTACGCGTTATTACATAACCTCGTTTTTTCTCCCATTTATCATTCTTGGGTTGTGGATGAAGTTTCTTGGAAATAAAGTCGGTAAAATCGGCTCCGTCTTTGCAGTGGTTGCAATCGCGCTATTTCTTGTCCTGTTTGCCGGTAATATTCGTTCGCTTTCCCTTTGGTCATGGAAGCTTTCTCATGGATCGGCAAGTGATTCAAAGACGGTGTTTTATGCAGAGGTACGCGATATGATGAGTTACATGGAAGCTCAGTTACCGGAGCAGAATATTGGACTTCTCGGGAGTGGCGACTCTATGTCGAGGTTCTTCAAGTCGCTCAACTATATCGCGGAAAACGATGGAAGGACGCTGCTTGACCTTTCAAACAAACATCGCGATCCTCATGGGCGTTTCTTTTACATAGATGAATCGGTGCCGGAATCCGAACTCCGTGTGCAATCAACGTATAAAGGATATGTTGTGGAAGGGTATCGTGTGTTTGGTCAGATTGTGATATTGACACTTCGCGCTGAATGAATCGGACTCTCTACAAGTATTTTAGTATGAAGATGCCTTTGAAATTTCGATGGAGTCTGAATGTGACTATTGGGCTGCTTCTTGGTGTTGTAGTAGTGATGAATCTTTCATTGGGAATCCCACGACTCGCCAAGTTTTCTGCGATTGATGAACGTCTCTGGACGTATGATCGGATACCGCAATTTTGGCGCGCGATTGAGAAGGGAGAATGGAAAAAGACCGATATCAACGATAAGCCAGGCATCACAGTTGCTCTTACTTCAGGTGTGGGATTGTTGTTCTCCAATCCGAAGTCGACCGAAATGCTTCGCACTACATCGAAAAATGTGAATGATCTTGCGAAAATATACCAAGTAGATACTTCGTTTCGTCTGCCAATCTATCTCTTTACTCTCTGTATGATGCCGGTATTCTTTTGGCTCATACGTCGGCTTTTTGAGAGTAATCGGATTGCATTTTTTGCGACTGCATTCATATTTCTCTCCCCGATTCTTCTCGGTATATCACTTATCGTGAATCCAGATTCTCTCTTGTGGATATTTCTTCCGCTCTCCTTGGTGAGCTTTCTCATTTTTCTTAAAGAGGAAGATTGGAAGTGTGCTGTTATGAGTGGAGGTTTTCTGGGTTTTGCACTACTTACGAAATATGTTTCCACGATCCTTTTTCCATTTCTCTTCCTTCTGGTGTTTCTGGTTCAGGTTTTTCCATTACGAAAATATGTTTCGAGTGTGGATGAAAAATCAATGTTGGCGAGGTCTCTCCGAATCGGATTGATGGGATATCTTTGCACTGTATTTGTTGCATGTCTTACGGTTTTTGGGTTTTATCCGGTTGTTTGGGTGTCGTTCAATACGCTGCTTCAGACGACTATTTTGAGCCGTCCGATGGTGTCAGTGGGAACGCCTCTTGCAGTGTTGATTGCTGGAACATTCATTGATGTGGTTCTCTTGAAGGCGTATCTTTCTCAGAAAATCGTACAGGTGCTTTCTCGACATGAATCCTTATGCCGAAGAGTGCTTGCAGGAGGGTTTCTTGCGTCAATCCTCTTTGTTTTCACAAATGTGTATCTTCACATGAGGTGGATCAATTTTCCCGCTCTCCTCGCGTCACCGAAAGCACCAGGTACGTGGAGTGTGATCGAGCTTGTTTCCGGCGCCTTTACGGGTCTCTACGGACTTCTGTTTGGGATAACTCCCATTGTGTCTCTCTTTTTCTTTCTGACAGTTATTTCCTTACTTGGCATTCGGTCTTTTTCTTTCAGGGAAGAGCATCGATCGATAGTTCTTATCTTGCTTGTATTTATGGGAGCCTACTATGCTGCCTCTGCTGTGAATTTTGTTGATGCGACGGTTCGGTATCAAATTTCCCTCTATCCGCTCGCATTCATTGTGGCGGCTGTCGGAGCGCTTCAGTGTTTTTTGTGGATTCGCGCGAAGCTTCGCGTGTCTCTTCTTGTGTTTTCATGCGGTATCCTTTTGTGCTCTCTGGCAAGTCTTCTGCTTATTCGCCCGTTCTATTTCTCGTATGCCTCCGTGCTCTTGCCGAAGCAATATGTGCTCAATATGAAGGGTATGGGGGATGGGAGTTATGAAGCATCTCAATATTTGAACAGTCTCCCGAATGCGCAGAGTTTGTCCGTGTGGACTGATGAAGCGGCTGTCTGCGATCATTTTGTTGGACACTGTATCTCGAGTGTCAAACAAAAAAATGTGGAGGGACAGAACTTCGATTATTTCGTTATTTCTCTTGGAAGAAGACAGAAATCAATAGGGTTTTCCTCTCTTCGGCAGGTAACTGATCCTGATTTTCTCTGGGCGATGAGGCAGTATGATTCCGAAAACTTTCGGGGACATCAAATATCCATTGGAGGACGAGCGGCAAACTTTATAAAGATAATTCGGAACGAATCGCAGTCGCGGGATGCTTTGTAGTCAATATTGGACTAGGAAGGTAGAAATAAACAAGAGAAAACGTCGTATGAAAAGGATCTATTTTGTTTATATGGGTATTCCGCTGCTTTTCGTAGGGGTGATTTTTTTTCGTGAAATTTATTTCGGGAAGCAGGAAGTGAAGAATATGATCGCCCTCGAGAGAATCTCAACAGATCATGAGGAATCACCATTTCCAGAAATGACCTCACTTACAGAACCTTCGTTTCCTGACAGGGTATGCAGTATAGCTGATTTCGGTGCTATTGGAGATGGGGACACCATGAATACGCGCGCGTTTGCTACAGCCATCAATGAATGTGCGAATCATGGCGGTGGAAAGGTACTGGTACCAAAAGGGAAATGGCTCACCGGACCGGTAGCACTGAAAGATAACATATGGCTCTTTCTCGAGAAAGACGCAGAAATTCTCTTTAGTATTCAGAAATCGGACTATCTTCCCGTGGTTCGTTCGCGATTTGAAGGAGTTGAATACTTCGGTTACTCCTCGCCGCTTTCGGCAAGAAACGCAGAGAATATTGCCATAACCGGCGAAGGAACAATCAATGGGCAAGCGGAGAAATCATGGTGGACATCTGTTGATGATCCAGAGGTGGCAGTTTCTCTGGTTGAGCTGTACCGAATGGGGCAAGACGGAGATCCGGTTGAGAATCGTGTTTTTGGCGAAGGGAGGGGACTTCGCCCGGCCTTTGTTGAGCTCTTCGAGTGTCACACCGTGCTTATTGATGGTGTGACATTTCTGAATGGTCCCATGTGGACGATTCATCCGCTCTATAGCGATACGGTCTCCATTCGGAATATTGTGGTTCAAACACATGACGGTCGAAACACGGACGGAATAGTTGTTGATTCTTCGCAAAATGTTTCCATCAAAGACTCTCGGTTTGCTACCGGTGATGACGCTATTGCTATCAAGTCTGGTCGGGACAATGACGGTATGCGTATTGGAAGACCGTCGAAAAATGTTCTCATCCGGAACTGTGTTGTTGAGGATGCTCACGCGGCTATTGCCATTGGAAGTGAAGTATCCGGCGGCATACACGATATCTTTGTCGATACGATACGGGTGAAAAATGCCGACTTTGGCATTCGTATGAAATCAAGTCCGGGTCGAGGAGCTTCGGTTCATACTATTCGAATCCGTAATATGGATATCGAGAATGCGAGGATCGCCGCTCTTGAATTGGATCAAATGACCGGAGAAGCGGTCTCGGTCGGAGTGGCGCTCACAGACTTTCATGATATTCACATTGAAAATGTACGGTGTGGTTGGACGAGGAAGCCTCTGCGATTTAACGGATCGGCAGAACAACCTCCGTATGACATAACACTTCGTGATTTCACGATATCAGCAAGCGGCACGGCGTCTCTGGAGAATGTTCAGGACGTATTGATCAAGAATTTCACACTAACATCTTCGCGAAAAGGCAAGGATCCAGGCATGGATATTGTCGGGAGTCACCATGTCATCCTTGATCAAACCAATCTTCCGCAGTCTCGGATACTGTGCAAAGATGGATGTGTCTACTGAAGGAACACAAAAAAACAAGCGCCTATATCGGCTTGCTGAGAAGGGGAATAATAGAAAAAGAAATTTCCTAGTCTCGAGGTTTTTTCCGTATGATATAGAGCGGGCGACCAAGAACCTCTCGATGAATGTTTTCGATGTAGAGCGAGAGCAATCCGATAGACATGAGGAGAATGCCCACGAGGAACACGATAAAGATAGCGAGATTTTCCGCGTCGGAGAAGGTTGAAGCAAAGTACGAGTGGAAGAAGTATTTTCCGAGCAAGATGTAGAATCCGGCAATAGCCGATACTGTTGTGATACAAATGCCAAGATAGCCGGCAAGCCGCAGAGGAAAGAGACTCAGTGAGACGAAACTGTTGAAGGCGAGCCGTGCCAGCTTCCAGAAGTTGTAGCTTGCCGTTCCATGCAGTCGCTCATTGGCGTCGAAGGAGATGTAGGTTCGTTTGAACCCGAGCCAGTCGATGAGTCCGCGAGTCATCCGATTCACTTCGGTAAGGCGGTTGAATTCGTCGACTACCGCACGGTCGAGCAATCGAAAATCGGTTGAATTTGGAACGATTTTCGTTTCAACAATAGCGTTCAATACAGCATAAAAAAGTGTGGAGCCAACTTTTTTCACCCATGAATCGCTTCGGCTTTTATTTCGAACGCCGACCACGACTTCGAACCCGACTTCCCACTGCTTTACAAATTCCGGAATCAACTCAACCGGATGTTGGAGATCGGCATCTATTAAGATACACGCATCACCGGAAGCATGATTTAATCCCGCTGTTGTTGCGATTTCCTTGCCGAAGTTTCTCGAAAAATCAATATACCGTATGCGGGAGTCACTCTCGGAGACGCGTTTTAAAACATCGAGAGTTGTGTCGGTGCTCCCATCGTTTACAAAAAGAAGTTCGTAGGAATACGAGTTGCCGAGGGATGCAAGTACCGGTCGCACACGCTCACATAAGGCGGGAATATTTTCCGCTTCGTTGTGTGCCGGGATAATAAGGGAAAGCATCTTCATAGGCGGGAATTGCCACTCGGGGCATGTGAGGAATACGAACTTTCAGTTTCAAGTATACCGCGGCTTTCGTAAGATGCAAAGCAACACGCTCTCTTAATAAAGGGAATCTTGCCATTTGCGAGATTCTTTGGTAGGATGACCGAAACGGTGAAAACGGTGTGGTTTTGTTTATAGGGGACTGTTGTATCACAACGGACAATTAGCTCAGCTGGTTAGAGCGCTGCATTCACATTGCAGAGGTCGCTGGTTCGAGCCCAGCATTGTCCACAGTTATATGTTTTAGAGCATTCTTATGCAGACGAAGGTGGTGTTTATACAGACAGTGGATGGCATCGCGAAAGCGGGCGATGTTCGAATTGTTTCGGCGGGATATGCGCGGAATTTCCTGTTTCCGAAAGAACTTGCCGAACCGGGGACGGAGCAGGCGCTTCGCGCCGCTGAGATGCGCCGAGCAAAAGAGGCAAAACGGGAGAATGATTTGCTTGCCAAAGTAAAAGAGGAGTCACAGGCGCTGCGCGAGCGAGAGGTTCGTATTGCCGTGAAGGAGAAAGATGGCGTCATGTTCGGATCGGTTACGGCGAAAGATATCGTCAAGGCGCTCGAGAAAGACGGTGTCGTCGTTTCAGAGAGACACATTGTTTTGCCGAAACCGCTCAAGACGCTTGGCGAACATGAATTGACTGCCGATTTTGGTCATGGTATATCGGTGCCGTTTGTGGTACTCTTAAAAGGTGAGTAGAAAAAGGATAAGTACCTTTCAGGACAGGTAGGGGAGTCGCTTCAAAAAGCGGCTCTCTGTCTTTATGAAAAGAAAGAAGCGAATATTTTTTTGAAGCGCTGAATTGGCGTTTCGCATAATCCGGTAATGATTGGAGTCTCTATGGCAAAGCTAGAGAAAAAACGAACACGATTTATTTTCGTGGTGGGAGGTGTGATGAGTGGCGTGGGAAAGGGCATAGCTTCTTCGTCCATCGGAAGAATTCTTGAATCGCGCGGCTTTAATGTAACGGCGCTCAAAATCGATCCGTATATAAATGTTGATGCCGGTACGATGAGTCCGACCGAGCATGGAGAGGTGTTCGTGCTCCAAGACGGATATGAAACCGATCAGGACATGGGCAATTACGAACGCTTCCTGGGGAAGAGTCTCTCGCGAGAGAATTACATGACGACAGGGAGTGTCTATCAATCAGTGATCAATCGTGAGCGGAATTTGAAATACAATGGCGCTTGTGTCGAAGTGGTGCCACATATTCCATTGGAAGTGATTTCCCGCATCAAGCGCGCCGCAGCAAATGACGAAGCGGATATTGCCATCATAGAAATCGGCGGAACTATCGGGGAATATCAGAATATCCTCTTTCTCGAAGCGGCGCGCATGATGAAAATCCACCATCCGGAAGACGTGCTGTTTGTGCTCGTGAGTTATTTGCCTGTTCCTAACAAGATAGGCGAGATGAAAACAAAACCGACGCAGTATGCCGCGCGGACACTCAATGGCGCCGGTATTCAGCCAGATATTATTATTGCTCGAAGTGACCATTCGCTGGATGAGAAGCGCAAGGAGAAGATTGCTGTTTTTTGCAATGTAAAGAAAGAAGATGTCGTGAGCGCGCCGGATGTCGAGAGTATCTACGATGTTCCGGTCAATTTTGAGAAAGACAACCTCAGCACACTCATTCTCAAGAAGCTCGGACTGCGAGCGAAAATGAAAGACATGAAACAGTGGAACGGCCTTGTTTCTCGTATTCACGGTCTTGAGGAAACTGTCAAAATTGGCATTGTTGGGAAGTACTTTAAAACAGGGGACTTTGTCTTATCCGATGTGTATATTAGTGTCATAGAAGCGATCAAGCATGCTGCCTATTCACTTCGTCGCAAACCGATCATCGAGTGGCTCGAGAGCAGTACCTATGAAAGCGATCCCTCGTCTCTTCGGGAACTTTCGAATTATGATGGCATTCTCATTCCCGGAGGTTTCGGCTCGCGCGGTATTGAAGGGAAGATTTCCGCCATTGGGTACTGTCGTGAGAAGAAGATTCCCTACTTCGGACTGTGCTATGGTATGCAGCTTGCCGTTGTCGAGTATGCGAGAAATGTTGCCGGTCTTGAAGGTGCCAACACGGTGGAAATCGACGAACGTACACCGAATCCCGTTATTGATATTATGCCGGAGCAAAAGGAACGATTGAAGAAAAAAGAATACGGCGCCACCATGCGCCTGGGTGCTTATCCGGCAACGTTGAAAAAAGAAACCATTGCACGGAACGCCTATGGTCGGAAAGATATATCCGAGCGGCATCGTCACCGATACGAGGTAAATCCCGAATATGTTGAACAATTGGAAAGGGCGGGTCTTGTGTTCTCCGGCACCTCGCCGGACGGCACGCTGATGGAAATCGCCGAAATCCCTCGCGAAAAACACCCGTTCTTTCTGGGTACGCAGTTTCACCCGGAATTCCAATCCGCGCCGCTCAATCCCCATCCGCTCTTCGTCGAATTCCTCAAAGCAAGCATCTCGGCATCGGGGAAGAACTAAGGGGACTATTCACAGTGTTATTTTCTCTGTATATGGAAACGTTCTCATATCTCGGAATTGATTGGGGCGAGAAAAAGGTGGGTGTGGCGATTGCTGATTCGGAGACGAAGATGGCATTCTCCCTTGCAACGTTCTCGAATGATGCCAAACTTCTCGATGCTTTGGGGGAAATTATCAGGGCGCGAACGGTGCGAGATATCGTGATCGGCATTCCGTCGCATGTGAACCGTGAACGAGTGGAGTATGGCGGAGAGAAACTTGGCAAACGGCTTGCCGAACGATTTCAGGTAGCGATTTACTACGAAAACGAAATGTTCACGACCAAAATGGCGCGTGCCGAACTCATTGCGCGCGGCGTTCGAGGACATCTCGACGCTCAAGACGATCGCGAGGCCGCCCGGATTATTCTCGAGAGCTTTCTCGCGGGAAAGGGAACATTGTGATACACTGAGAGTGTTCGGGGGTATAATTTCTCTTCCCTTTATTTTCTATGGAATCACAGCCTTTTGTCTCGGTCATCATTCCGGCATACAAAGAAGGTGACCGTATCGGGACAACGCTTTTGGAAATCGGCAAGTACTTCAAACAAAAAGATCTTCCCTATGAAATTCTCGTTGTGGTGGACGGATCACCGGACAATACGGCGGAAATCGCCAGGAACTACGCGCTCCACGTCGACAATATCCGCGTGATCGACAATCCGGAAAATCATGGAAAAGGATATGTGGTGCGACAAGGGCTTCTCGCGGCAAAAGGAGAATACCGGCTTTTTATGGATGCGGACGGTTCGACGGCGATTACGCATCTCGAGACATTTCTTCCGGCGATAACCGAGGAAGGGAATGATGTCGTGATCGGATCGCGCGATATCGAGGGCGCATTTGTGCAGGTGCATCAGCCTCGGTATCGGGAAATCATGGGCGATATGGGCAATTGGGCGATTCGCATTGTCTTGGGACTATGGTCGTATCCGGATACGCAGTGTGGATTTAAGATGCTTTCAGCACGGGCGGCGGAGGCGATAGCGAGCCGCATGGTGGTGGATCGATTCGGTTTTGATTACGAGCTTATTATCTTGGCACACAAGCTCGGATTCAAGGTGAAACAATTGCCGGTTCGATGGCTCAATGAAGAGGGCTCGACAGTGGGCGGGCTCTTCGGACCGAATGGCTTTTTGCAGGTGCTCATTGATCTTTTCAAGACAAAGTGGCGGCTTGTGATCGGCGCCTACCGACTCGGCGAGTATGTTCCGGAAGAGAAGAAAGCGGAGGCTAGTCGCTAGATGGATACGTATTGCTTGCGAGAAGATGCTTTTTGGCATGGTATCGGTTCTTTCTTTGAAGTGAGTAGTGTGTTGGGCGCTGCTTTTGTGAGATGTTCGGTACAAGTGAATCCTATAAAACAAAACTGTGAACGAAAGTTCTCAAAAAGGATCTGAAAAAGAATCGTCTGCTCAGATATCACCCGTGTCCGAGTTGCGGCAGGATATCGTGACCGGGGACTGGGTGGTTATTGCAACGGGGCGCTCCAAACGTCCGGATGAGTTTGCGCATCACGATCATGAGTCGAGTGATGTTGGAATCGAGCATTGCCCCTTTGAAAATCCCGAAGCAACCGGACAAGAAAAAGACGTCTTGATCTATACCTCGGGAGACAGCCATTGGACGCTCCGAGTCTTCCCGAATAAATACCCGGCATTTTCGCGCGGCAAAGTGCCTCGCCAAATCGGCGAAGGGCCGTATTTCTCGATGACGGGATCGGGCTATCATGAAGTGATCGTGACACGCGATCATTATAACCAACTGGCCACGATGGAGTCATGGCAGGTGGCGGAAGTGCTCGATGCGTATCAAGATCGATATCTCTCGCTCATGAAGAAAAAGAGCGTGAACTATATTCAGATATTTCACAATCACGGCAAAGCTTCCGGCGCCTCTCTCCCGCACCCACATTCGCAGCTCATGGCAATACCGGTCGTTTCGCCCTATATTCAGTTGGAGTTGAAAGGCGCGGAGGCGTATTTTCGGAGCACGCGCAAGAAAGTGTATTCCGTAATGGCTGAATACGAGCGCGAAATAAAGACTCGCATGGTGTATGAAAACGATCTCTTTATTGCCTTTTGCCCCTATGCGTCTCGCGCGGCATTCGAAGTGTGGGTGATGCCGAAAAAATCCTCGCCGTACTTTGAACGAATAAACGATGAGGAGAAGCTTCTTGCGGGAGAAGCGCTTCGTGCGGCGCTCTTCTCAATCTATCGCGGACTTGGCGATCCGTCGTACAACTTTTACCTTCATACCGCACCATGCGACGGGCGAGACTATCCGCACTACGGCTGGCACATCGAGATTCTTCCGAAGACGTCCGTTTGGGCGGGATTCGAACTCTCAACTGGCATTGAAGTCTCTTCCCTTGAGCCGGAAAGGGCTGCGGAATATTTGCGAGGGCAACTCTAGTTTCTTGAGAATCACCGAGTTCCGTTTAATTGAGAGTATAAGGATTGCTTAATGCGTCGTATGCGATACGTAGTTGCCAATTTGAAGATGAAGCTCGTCTCGAAAGAGGAGAATTTGGAATATCTCGCAACGCTCTCGGAGACGATGAAAGGGTGGAAAGGGGATGATGTCAGGGTTATAGTGTGTCCATCGTTTCCGTTTTTGGGTGAATTCAACAAGAAACTTCCAAAGCGGGTAGCTCTTGGTGCGCAGGATGTCGCATCGGATGATGTTGGAGCCTTTACCGGAGACGTATCGCCAAAGTCTCTGACTGACTTTGGTGTGACCTATACACTTGTTGGACACAGCGAACGGCGAGAATTTCACGGTGAGTCGGATATACTTCTTGGAAAGAAACTCATCACATCTCTGCGGAATGGTATGCAACCGATATTCTGTGTAGGGGAAACCTCAGTAGAACGTTCGACGGGAAAAACATTTTCGGTGATACGTCGACAAATTGAGTCGGCATGCGGCGATATTTCTTCCGAGGAAATAAAACGTGTTATCATGGCGTATGAACCGAGGTGGGCAATCGGTGCGGAACAAACACCTTCGTCAAATGAAATCTTAGAGGTGATTATTGCTATCAGACGGACACTGGTGGAAATGTTCACTCGCGATACTGCGGATGCACTCCCGATTCTCTACGGCGGATCGGTATCGGCAGATCGAGTGAGTGATGTTCTTCGTACCTCGGGACTCGCCGGCGTGCTCATTGGTCGGGAGGGTCTTGTGCCAAGGGAAATTGTCAGGCTTTCAGAGATGCTGTTGCGTAATTCAGTAAAGGAATCCGTATGATAGCAAGTGTAAAAGATATTCTCACAAAGGCGCAGGAGGGAAAATACGCGGTCGGTGCGTTTAATACCGTGAATCTCGAGACGACACACGCCATTCTCCATGCGGCATCCGAACTTCGGTCGCCGGTTATCGTGCAAATGACGGAAAAGACTCTGGATTATGCCGGAGGACGGGCGATTTATCATCTCGTGCGCGATTTGGCGGAGTGTTACTATCCGAATATTCCCGTAGGCATTCATCTCGATCACGGCAAGAGCTATGAATTAGTGGAACGGGCAGTTGATATTGGCTTCACATCGGTCATGTATGATGGATCTCGCAAGAAATATGTCGACAACGCTGCGATGACGAAGCGGGTTGTGGATCTCTGCCAAAGCCGCGACGTATGCGTGCAAGGTGAGCTCGGCAGCGTGCCCTATATCGGCGAAGCGTCAACGCAAACAATTATATGGGAAGAATACATGACGGATCCGGAAGAAGCGTGTCGATTTGTCGAGGAAACGGGCATTGATACGCTGGCTATTGCAATAGGGAATGCGCACGGATTTTTCCCAGAGCGTCCCGAACCGGATTATGCCCGTCTCGAGAAGTTGCGACGGTGCGTTCGAGTGCCGATTGTGCTGCATGGCGCATCGGATTGGGATGGTGATCGAGTCTCGAAGGTTATTGGGCTCGGCGTATCGTGTTTTAACGTCGATACTGCGATTCGATTGAGCTTCCTGAGTCAACTCTCTCAGACGCTTGCCGGCGGCGACGAGACAGACATTCGGAAAGCACTCGGCGCGGCGCGAAGGAGTGCTGAGGCGGCGGTATGGAAGAAGATTGAGTCGTTTGGTTCAGCTGGGAAAGCAGAGGGGGTGGGGAAAAAACCGAAAAGCGACGATGTCCGACTGGATGCAGACGTGGAGAATGTCAAAGGAGAATAAACAGGATAATGAAATTCTTATGAAACGAGTTGCTATTAACGGGTTTGGACGAATCGGGCGAACAGCATTCCGTATTTTGACAGAACGAGATGGCGTGGAAGTGGTTGCCATCAATGATCTTACCGATGCGGAAACGCTCGCTCACTTACTGAAACACGATACGGCGTACCGGGCATTTAACCGAGAAATTTCGTCAAAAGAAAGTGTGATTTTAGTTGACGGCAAGGAAATCCCCGTGCTGTCTGAGCCTGATCCGGAGAAACTTCCGTGGGGAGATATGCATGTGGACGTGGTGCTCGAGTGTACGGGACGATTTGTGAAGGGCGATGCCGCCGGGAAACACATAACCGCAGGCGCGCAGAAAGTGATTCTCTCGGCGCCGGGAAAGGGAAGTGATATCCCGATGTATCTTATGGGTGTGAATGACGAGGTCTATCAAGGCGAACGCATCATATCGAATGCGTCGTGCACGACGAATTGTCTTGCGCCGGTGGCACAGGTGATGCAGCAGACATTCGGTATCGAAAAGGCGATGATGACGACCGTGCACTCATATACCGCCGATCAAAATTTGCAGGACGGGCCGCACAAAGATTTGCGCCGAGCGCGCGCGGCGGCGCAGAATATTGTGCCAACTACGACGGGCGCGGCGATTGCTATCGGGGAAGTAGTGCCGGAAATACGCGGGAAATTCGACGGTTTGGCGATACGCGTGCCAACGTCAGTCGTGTCGCTTACGGATTTTACTTTTGTGCTCGGTCGCGACGTGACCGAAGAAGAGGTGAATGCGGCGCTCGAAGTGGCATCCAAATCCGATCGCTTCAAAGGCATTCTCGAGGTGACGAATGAGCCATTGGTTTCCTCTGACTTCATCGGCAATCCGGCATCGTCAACCGTGGACCTTTCGCTTACCAAGGTGGTTGGCGGCAACCTCGTCAAGGTGGTTGCCTGGTATGACAATGAGTGGGGCTATTCCGAGCGGCTCGTTGATATGGCAATGATGGTATAGCGACAAAAAGTTTACCTTGGTGTAGCAAGTGATTGTCTGAAAAAAACAAAAAGATTTCGTATGTACGATATCATTATAAAAAACGGGGCGGTGCTCGATGGGACGGGCGCGCGCGAGTTTGCGAGCGATATCGGTATCAAAGAGGGAATAATTGCGACGGTTGGTAATTTGAATGGCGAACACGCCGAGAGAGTTATTGATGCCAAAGGTTTGTATGTCGCGCCCGGTTTTGTGGATATCAATAATCATTCCGATACGTATTGGCAGATATTTCTGAATCCCGATCTCGAGAGTCTCGTCCGGCAGGGGATTACGACAATTGTTGGCGGGAATTGCGGATCGTCTCTCGCGCCGCTCGCCGATCAATCCATGCTGCAGTCTATTCAGAAATGGACGGATATTCGGAATCTCAACCTCAACTGGCTGTCGACGAAAGAATTTCTTGAGGAAGTGGAGCGACGCGAACTCTCGGTGAATTTCGCGACGCTTTTGGGACACGGAACGCTTCGACGCGGATTTGTGCACGATGAGTCGAGACCGCTTCGAGCCGCGGAGCTTGCCGGTATGGAAAAGATGCTCAAGCAATCAATGCGCGAAGGATCACTTGGCATGTCATTGGGACTCGCCTATGTGCACGGACGGCACGCAACGGAACACGAGCTTTCGACACTCGCAGCGGTAGTCGGGAAGTATGGCGGATTTTGTACGGCACACCTTCGAAGTGAAGGGAAAGAGCTCTCGGAGGCGGTTGCCGAGGCGATTGCTATGGCGAAAAGCTCCGGAGTGCGTCTCCATATATCGCATCTCAAGGCGGTTGGGAAACGATATTGGGAGTTTATGGAGCGCGCACTCTATCTTCTGGATGCGTCCGACTCAGAAGGCGTTGACGTTTCGTTTGATATATACCCCTATCGATCGACCGCGACGGTGCTCTACACGATCCTTCCTACGTGGATAACCGACGGCGGAAAGAAAATGATGTTTGAGCGGTTGCGCAATCCCGCTATTCGAGCCGAAGCGATTCGCGATCTCAAAGAGGAACATATCGACTACTCTTCGGCGGTACTTTCGCTCTCGTCGCTCAACAAAATGATTACGCGCACAAATGTGCTCGAGATGGCGCATGCACAGGGCAAGACGCCGGAAGATGTCATTTTCGATGTGCTTCTCGCATCGGATGATCGCGCGATCGTGTCGCTCGACGCGCTTTCGGAAGAAAATATCGAGAAGGGACTCCGACATCCGTTTTCCATTGTGAGTACCAATGGCACGGGATACCCGGCGAATTACTCGGGAACGGGCGAGTCTATTCATCCGCGCTGCTTTGGAACATTCCCGCGTGTGCTCTTCCGCTATGTTCGCGAGCGAAAACTGCTCGGTTGGGAAGAAGCGATTCACAAGATGACCGGAAAACCAGCGGCAAAGGCTGGTCTGCAGAAGCGCGGCACAATTGCAATTGGGAATCATGCCGATATCGTCGTGATCAATCCGAATGAAGTCGAGGATCATGCGACATCGGAGAATCCCTATCAGTATCCGTCGGGCATTCCGTTTGTTGTTGTCAACGGAAAGATAGCAGTCGATGCCGGAGAGTATATGGGAAACCGAGCCGGAACCGTTCTGCGCCGTGAAGGCAGCTTTCTGGAACGATTTTGGTAGCAGGGAAACCTATATGAATCGCAATGAGTAGAAGGGTCTTTCATTTGACCCTTTTGTCATTTTGAAGCGCCAGCTTGATTCGAGGGTGCTTTTGGGGGTATGGTTGAGATGTTGGCGATGCTCTTATTTGCGCTATGGCTGATCAACCGAAGGCGACGAAATTCGTGTTTGATTCGTATCATTTTTCTTTGCACGAAAAGAAAGCGTCTTTTATGTATCGAATGGAGTTTGCGAATCGAGAGCCGATGCTTTTTACCGACACGCTTGTCTTTCCGGGATTGCCGGAAACGATACGCGCTTCGGAAGCGTTGATTGATGCGATGTTGCGTGGGATGCATCTCGCGCTCGGTGTGAGCTATTACAAGCTCTCGTGTCCGAAGACGATTGAAGTGACACATGCGCTTTCGGAGAAGCAGGCGGCGTTCTGGAACGATGTGTATCGAAAAGGGCTTGGAGAATTTTTCTTTCGGAACAATATTGATTCGCGCGGAAGAATTGCGTTTCCATTTGATAAAGATATTTCATCGGTGAGCTTTTCGATTGACGTGGAAGACCGGGCGCTTCTTGGTATTGGTGGGGGCAAAGATTCCATTGTTGCCGGCGAACTTCTCAACGAGATGAATTATGAAACGAGCGCATTTATCTTTGAAACCGGCGATCCGGTTCCGTTGGTTGAGCACGTTGTTGGTGCGATGGAACTCTCGACTGTAAAGGTGCGTCACTTGCTTGATCCGCAGGTTTTCCAGGCATACGACGGGTCGTTCAATGGACACGTGCCGTTTTCGGCGATGGTGGCGTGGGTGGGGTATTTGGCGGCCGCATTGTATGGCTATCGATATGTTGTCGTGGGAAATGAACGAAGCAGCAATATCGGCAATGTTGAGTACTTGGGCGAAACAGTGAATCATCAATGGAGCAAGTCGCTGGAATTCGAGACGATGTTTCAGAAGTATGCCCGGGAATTCTTGTCGCCGGACATCACCTATTTTTCACTCCTTCGCCCGTTCTATGAGATTCGAGTTGCTGAGACGTTTTCCCGGTATGAGAAATATTTTTCGTCTTTCTCGAGTTGCAACAGGAGCTTCAAAGTGCATCAGAAGCGTTCGGAAACACTCTGGTGTGGCGAGTGTGCGAAGTGTGCCTTCGTCTTTCTGCTCCTCTCTGCATTTCTCAAAAAAGAAACACTTCTCCATATTTTTGGAAAGAACCTTCTGGACGACGAGGCGCTTCAATCGCTCTTTGGAGATATATTGGGATTCGGCTCGATGAAACCGTTTGACTGCGTGGGAACATTTGAAGAGGCGCGTGCAGCGCTTTTCCTCTCCGAGAAAAACTTCGGTGAAAGTCGTGTTTCGAAAGAGTTTCTTGCGCGAATCGAACATTCGGAAGAACTGGTTCGTGAAGTGACGCGCTTCTATTCGGCGCCGACTATCCCTGCACACTTTCTTTTTGTAGGAGCAAAGAAAGTGCTGATTCTCGGATATGGCGTCGAAGGAAAAGAAACGGAGCGGTACTTGAAGCAATCTCTGCCTCATTTGGTACTCGGGATCGCGGACAGGAGCGCGGATGCCGGATATCTTGACCGTCAGAACGAATACGATATAGCCATAAAAACGCCAGGCATTCCAAAACGACTCGTAACAATTCCCTATACTACGGCGACCAATATATTTTTCTCTCGTATAAAAAATCTCACCATTGGTGTAACGGGTACAAAGGGGAAGAGCACGACCGCCTCTCTCATTCATTCCATTTTGCGTGCGGCGAAACGGAAGTCACTGCTTTTGGGAAATATCGGCCAGCCGCTTCTCTCGGCATTCTCCGCTCCGACTGATCCAGATACGGTTATTGTTGCGGAGCTGTCGAGCTATCAGCTCGAAGATATCGAGTATTCGCCGCATATCGCCGTCATGCTCAATCTCTTTTCCGATCACATGGATTATCATGGCGGCGTTGCAGCGTATCACGACGCGAAACGCAATATACTTCGATTTCAGAATGAGCGCGACTTTGTTGTCTACAAGAGTCGAGATGCAAGACTGTCTGAGTGGGCACAAGAAGGGAAGGCAAACGCTGTTCCTTTCGATACAGGAGAGGAAGAAGTGTATGAATCCACGTTGCACGGATTGCACAATGCGGACAATGTTCGGGCAGCGGTTGCCGTTGCGAAACTTCTCAATATTTCCGAGGAAGCGATTCGAGAAGGTGTGCGAACATTTGTGCCACTTCCGCATCGTCTCGAACGTATCGGAGAGTTTCTCGGTATCACATTTTACGATGATGCGATTTCGACAACGCCGGAGTCGACCGAGGCGGCACTTGAAGCGATACCGAACGTCTCGACAATTTTCTTGGGTGGCGAAGATCGGGGCTATGATTTTCACGGATTGGAGCGGTCGATTCGCAAGTATGGCGTGAAGAATATCGTCTTGTTTCCAGAGAGCGGGAAGCGAATGCTTACCTCGACCGATGGTCTCACTGTGCTTGAAACAAGAAGTATGGAGGAGGCAGTGTGTTTTGCTTATGAGCAAACGCCGACCGGTTCGGTATGTCTCCTTTCAACCGCTTCGCCAAGTTATTCTCTCTGGAAAAATTTTGAAGAGAAGGGCGATGAGTTTCAACGCTGTGTGAGAAAATTCGGCGCGCAAGTTGTTCCGAATTGATCTTGTCTCTCTCCGGTGGTACACTGCACAGACAGGAAAATTCCCCGTTTCTGAAGATAAAGACTATGAAAATCGATATTGCAAAGCGAGCCCTCCACGCACACAAGGCGCTTCAGGGAAAAATTGAGGTGGTTTCAAAAGTAAAGATCGCGAAACCGGAGGATCTGAGCGTATACTATTCTCCCGGTGTCGGAGCCGTGTCGTCCTATGTGGCGAAGTTTCCCGAGAAGTCACGAGTGTATACGATTCGACGCAATACGGTGGCGGTCGTGTCTGATGGATCGGCAGTTTTGGGACTGGGGAATCTGGGTCCCATCGGAGCACTTCCGGTGATGGAGGGGAAGGCGATGCTCTTCAAGTCATTTGCCAATGTTGATGCATTTCCTATTGTGCTCTCGACGCAAAATGTTGATGAGATCATTGATACGGTCGTGCGTATTGCGCTCACTTTCGGCGGCATCAACCTCGAGGACATTGCCGCGCCGCGCTGTTTTGAGATTGAGTCCCGTCTGAGAATGCTACTTGATATCCCGGTATTTCACGATGATCAACACGGAACGGCAATGGTTGTTCTTGCGGGACTTATCAATGCGCTCAAGATAGCAAAGAAGAATATCGCTACGGCGCGTATTGTCATTGCCGGCGCCGGCGCTGCGGGAAACGCTATTGCGGAACTCCTTCTTTTGGGTGGAGCGCATGATATTATTATGCTTGATAGTCGAGGGATCCTCTCCAAGAGGCGCGACGATCTGAGCATTCCCAAGCAAGCGCTTCTTGCAAAAACGAACCCGCGGGATATTTCCGGAGGTCTTGACGAGGCGCTTGCCGATGCCGATGTCTTTATCGGTGTTTCCAAAGGAGACACAGTGACGCAAACGCATATCTCTTCAATGGCGAAGAATAGCATCGTGTTTGCACTGGCAAATCCTGTGCCGGAAATTATGCCGGATAAAGCGAAGAAAGCCGGGGCATTTGTTGTGGCGACGGGTCGTTCGGATTTCCCCAACCAACTCAACAATGTTCTTGGTTTCCCGGGAATATTCCGTGGCGCACTCGATCATGGCGTCCAAGATATTACGAATGAAATGCTGGTTGTTGCCGCCAAGAAGCTGGCAAGGCTTATTGTATCGCCAAGGCCAGATATGATTATTCCATCGCCTTTCGACAAGCGAGTTGTTCCGGCGGTCGCGAGTGCAATACGCGGTGGAGTGAAAAAAGTGTGGAAATAATTTCTTTCATCTGAATACTAAGCAAGACATTTTTATGTACGATCTCATCATTATCGGCGCGGGTCCGGCAGGACTCTCCGCTTCAGTCTATGCTTCTCGCTACGGCATTAAGCATGTGATTCTCGGCGAGGTTGCCGGAGGACTTCTGACGCAGACATTTGATGTGGGAAATTGGCTCGGGACAGAGGCGATTGGCGGGCAGACCTTTGCCGATAATGCGGAAAAACACGCGAAAAGTTACGGCGTCGAAATACTTCCGCTTACCGTAGATCGAATCGAAAAGCGCGACGGCTTTTTCGAGATATTCGCTTCCGGAAAATCATTTCAGACGAAAACTGTGCTGATTGCGACCGGGACAAAGCATCGGCATCTTGGCGTGCCAGGAGAACAGGAGTTTGCCGGGAAGGGAGTATCATTTTGTCCAACGTGTGACGGCTTCTTTTTCAAGGGGAAGCGCGTGGCAGTCGTCGGCGGAGGAGACAGCGCGACGGAAGCAGGGGTCTATCTCGCCGATCTTTGTTCAGACGTGTTCGTGATTGTGCGAGAGAAAATAATGATTGCGGAGCAGTTCTGGCAGAAACTTCTTTTATCCAAAAAGAACGTGCGTGTTATTTTCGAAACGAATGTGAAAGAGATTCGCGGAAGCGGAAAAATGGAAACGCTGCTTCTCGATACGCCCTTTGATGGAAATGAGACGCTCTCGGTTGACGGGCTCTTTGTGGAGATTGGACTCGCGCCAAACACGAAGCTCCTTGCCGATATTGGTGCGCCGCTCGATGCTCGCGGATATGTGGAGACCGAGCCGGACCAGAGCGTTGGAGTGCCTGGTGTTTGGGCGGCGGGCGACATCACGACAAATTCGAATCGCTTCTGCCAAATTGTCACAGCCGCATCCGAAGGTGCTATTGCCGCAAAGAGTATCCTTGAATATCTTCAGCGCCAAGATGCGAATTAATACTCCTCGCTACCTTGGTTACCCGCAAAACATTCATATACCCTATGGAGCTTGTTGAAAATACAATCAGCAGTGAAGCAGCCTCAAGGACGGTAGATGTCGAGCATTCGATCATAGAAAAGCAGCGTCAGTGGTTTGATCGGGAACTACAGGCATGTGCTATTGAAAACATCGCTCGGAGTTTGTCGCCGGATAAGGAAGATTGGGATAATCTCGACAGTTCGGCCAAAAATCAACTGCGAATACACGTGGTCACGAGCGGTTTTACCGCCTGGTATCGGGATGAAAAAATTTCCCAGCAATTTACGGAAAATCAGATAGAATTTTCGAAAATAGCGGCACTCTATGAGCGCTATAAAGATACTGATACGTCGAGAAATTCTAATGGAGAAATGACTGGTCGAATCGCCTTAATGATGGCGTTCTCGGAATTTTCAGAGCGAGTGTCGAGCGAATGGTTCAAAATACATCCGCCAAAGAATACGCCTCAACATTAGGAAATTGTTGAGGGGAATCGAGGCAGTGGAAGAAATCAAAAAGACCACAGGAAGTCCGCGGTCTTTTTTGTTTTGTCGTTTAGAAGAGAGCGTTCTTTATGCTGTCGGTTCCACATGGACGAAGATGCGCTTGGCGAGTTTGCCGGTAAAGGCAAGCATTTTCTTGTGTTGAAACGAAACTCTTCCGTCGGACAGGGAAAAGAGCGTATCATCAGCGCCCTGCTTGACGTTCTTGCCAGGGTGAAATTTGGTACCGCGCTGGCGGATAATAATCTCTCCGGGATGCACAACTTGACCGCCAAACCGCTTGACACCAAGCCGCTTCGAAATGGAATCGCGTCCGAGTTGTGTAGAACCGCCCGCTTTACGATGTGCCATAAACCTTAACGATAGGGATAGATAACAAGGGGATGGTATCGCTTTTCTTCGCTTCTGTCAATGGTCGCAAAAAATGGCCACTCCCTCTATTCCAGAAAAGAGTTCCATGGCCTAAAATGGCGTATATTTGCATTTTCCGACATACAGAGATAGGATAGCGCATTATGATACCGTTTGTTCAAAAATCTTTTCGTCACATCAAGGCGCTTGGTGTGGGTTGGTCCCAAAAGCATGGGAGGCACGTTCTCTTGTTTTTGGGCATGCTCGCATCAATAGCACTTGCTTTTGAGGGCGGGTTCCTTATTGGTCGCGATCGGCAAATGGCGCCCCTGCTTGTCGAAAAGCCCACAGAATCATGTGTAGCTGATGTGACTCAGTCACTTCAGATGTCATCATCGAGTGATTCTGCCGGAAACGCTCAGACACCAGCGGATGTGTCCGTTGCCAAAGAGAATGGAAGCAAAGACTTCAAAGCGCCAGCTGAACCTTCAAAAGCCACCCTACCATCAGCGAGTGCTCAAGACTCGACATGCGCGCTTGTAGGAAGTCGGAATTCCGACAAATACCATCTTCCGAAATGCAGCTGGGCAAAGCGTATAAAACCGGAGAATCGCGTTTGTTTCACATCTGCCGCCGATGCCGAATCCAAAGGATACAAACCGGGCTGTATAGAATAGTGTTCCAAATAGAGCAATGCGAGACACTTCGACAGTCTCGGCATTTTCTGTGATAATAGGGGCATGGTGGAAATAGAAAATCAAAATATACTGCAGCATGCCGAACACTATGATCCATTGCAGACGCGGCGACTGAGTGGCATCGCGTTTTTGTTTGGTTTTGCCGATTCGTTTCTCGTGTATATTCTTTCAGCATATTTCTCTGAGGCTCTCGGCAGCAATAATGTTAGCATTTTCTATTTTCTCGCCTTCGGTGCCATGCTCGCACTGCTTTTCTTTTTGCAAACACTGATCCGATATGTCGGGGGATCACGGCTCTTTCTTTTTCTTCTTCTTGGTGTCATCCTCGTGCAGATACCCCCCATTGTTTTGCCAACCTCGCTCTGGGGGTCGCTCGGCATTATGACCTATCTCATTGTCACGGCGCTTGCTTGGGTGACGCTCGATATAGTGCTCGAACGCTCATCTGAAGACCGCCGATCCGGCAGGATACGCGGCATGAATCTTTCCGCAATGAATCTTGGCATCCTGTTTGCCCCGTTTCTCTCCGCTGTTATTCTCGGGCGCTTTGGATTTTCTGGAATATTCCTCACGAGTCTCGTCTTCTATTCAGTGGTATTTCTTAGTGCGGTTATTGTTCTTTCGAACTCAGCAAATCACCCCGAACGGCGCGTTTTTCCATTTGAAATCCTTCGTAAGGTAGTTCATCGTGCCGACATCCTTCGAATATACGCGGTTTCATTTGCTCTGAATTTCTTCTACGCGACGATGATTGTTTATACGTCGCTTCGCCTTCGTGAACTCGGCATGGCATGGAACGACATCGGCATCGTGCTCACTGTGATGCTCGTACCGTTTGTTATTTTGCAGTATCCGCTCGGAATGCTTGCTGATCGGAAACTTGGCGAAAAGGAGCTTCTCATCGGAGCATTGCTCCTCTCGGCAATTTCGACGGTTTCTCTCGTATGGATAGAGAGTGCCAGTGTGGTACTCTGGGCGTCAATGCTCTTTATAACACGGGTTGGCATCGCCGGCGTCGAAGTGCTTGGTGACGCATACTTCTACAAACGTATTGAGGGGGATGATAGCGACTTTATTGCCTTCTTCCGTACGGCACGTCCGGTTGGCAATATCATCGCGGCTCTCATTCTTGGTGTGTGGCTTCTCTTTTTTCCGCTTTCAAGCGTTTTTCTCTTGCCGGCGCTCGTACTCTTGCTCACGCTTATCCCAACGCTTTCGCTGGAGGATAATCCGAGTGAATACGAGCAAGGACTAACCGCATAAAAAACCTTCATTTCAGATTTGTTTTTTTTAGGAATGTATACGCTATGTTGCAACACTCCTATCCGGGGCTTTCGACACGTGAAGCTGAAGCGGCATTGGAGCGCTACGGTATCAACGATGTTTCCGAACAGCGAACGGGATTTGTGCGAAAGTTCCTCGCGCCACTCTACTCGCCAATATCGATCATGTTGCTCGGTGCGGCGACGCTTTCGAGACTCAATGGACGGTATTTCGACTTTTACTTCATACTCGCGCTTTACGCGGTAAATTACTCCATACAAAAATGGCAGGAATTCAAAGCGGATCGTGCCATTCAGGAATTGCAGAATCGATTGTCCTTTGACGTGTGGACACTCCGAGAAGGGAAATGGGTGTTCGTGAATGCAAAATATCTCGTCCCCGGCGATCATATCCGATTGGGTTTGGGAAGTATTATTCCGGCAGACGGCACGGTGATTGAGGCGAAGAATCTTTCCGTAAATGAAGCGGTTCTGACCGGAGAATCGCTCCCCAAAGAAAAGCATCCGGGAAGCGCAATTCTTTCCGGATCTTTTGTCGCGACGGGAAGTTTCGAGGCGGAAATAACTGCGACCGGTCGACATACCGCTTTTGGAAAAACGATCTTCTCCATCGAGCAGCCGACTGAGAAAAGCATACTCGAGAAAGATATTCTGAGTATCACAAGATTTCTCATGGTGGTAAGCATGCTTGCCGTTGCAATACTGACCATCGTTTTTCTCTTTCGCGGCGAATCGCTCAATAATCTCGTCTTGCTCGACTTGAGTCTTATCATTGCCGGTATCCCCATTGCGCTTCCGGCGGTTATGGCGATTATTCTCAGTATCGGTGCTTCGGGGCTCGCCAAAAAACTCGTCATCGTGCGAAGACTTTCCGCGCTTCAGGACCTTGCCAATGTGAATCTCCTTTTGACGGATAAAACGGGAACGCTCACGAAGAATGAGATTAGCGTTGCCAATGTCATTTCCTACCGAAATGGTTTGAGTACGGACGATGTCATAGAGCTTGCGCACCTGGCAACCTCAACTGATACTCCGGATGCTATTGATCTCGCTGTGACGAAACGGTTCCAAAAGACCGGTCGATCATCCGAAGGAAGCGCTGTGTTAACTTTCATCCCGTATGATTCGGAACGAAAACACTCAACCGCACATATACAAAAAGGAGATGAGAAGCTGCTTATCAGCCTTGGCGCTCCGCAAGTCATACGCGCACTTGATGAATTTGCACTTCCGGAAATGGCGGAGCGATTCGACAATGATATTCGTGAAGCGGCGCAAAATGGCTTTCGAGTCCTCGCTGTTGCCACAAAGAAAAACAGCGAGGAAGAATCTCACATGGAAATTGCCGGTGTACTTTTCTTGGCGGATCCGCTTGATGAACGGTCAAAGGAAACCATGCATTTTATGCGAGAAAACGGCATAGCCGTTAAAATGTTGACGGGAGACAATTGCGTTATCGCGGAGAGAATCGCTCAAGAACTTGAGTTGCCCGGTGAGGTTTTTCCGGCAGAAGAGGCGCGGAAACTCTTCAGTGATGTCGAAGCCATGCATCGAAAATTCAATGCAATTGCCGCCTTTGCCGAGATTCTCCCGAAAGATAAATATGAAATTGTAAAAGCATTCCAATCACAGTATATCGTCGCATCAACCGGTGATGGCATCAATGATCTCCCGGCACTCAAGGTGGCCAATGTCGGCATTGCTGTTTCCGGAGCGGTCAGTGCACTCAAGAGCATGGCCGATATTGTTCTCTTGGGACAAGGATTGTCGGTAATACAAGACGCTATCTTGGAATCCCGGAAAATCTTCGTGCGGCTCTATAATTATTCCGTCTATCGAATTTCCGAGAGTTTTCGCCTTATCATCACCATCCTTATCCTAGGCGTTTGGTACGGATTTTATCCGCTCGTGCCACTCCAACTCATCCTACTCGCATTCTTGAATGACATTCCCATTATTTCTCTGGCGTTTGATCGGGTGAAAATTCTTGCCAAGCCGTCGGAAGTGAACGTTCGGGAGCGCCTTATTCTGAGTCTTCTCTTCGGATCCGTCGGGGTGATAAACAGCATCTTACTGTTTTTTCTCATGACCAACGTATTTCACCTTTCGCTTCCGGTGATTCAAACGATATTTTTCCTCAAACTCACCGTATCCGGACACGCGCTCGTATTCGTGGCCCATACCAAAGAACGATGGTACCGTTTCTTCCCCAGTCGCGCGGTCATACTTGCCACGGTTACGACGCAGATACTTGCTACGGCGCTTGCTGTTTCGGGATTTTTGATGCCGGCAAGCATTTCGCTTTCGACGGCATTCCTGGTGTGGCTGTGGGCGTTCTTCTGGATGCAAATCAGCGAGTATACGAAAGACGTACAAACGCGATATTTCCAAAATCATTCGAAATAACAGCAGGTATTTTATAGTCAGGAGTACATCGTAAACACTTTTTCATATTCCTATGGATTCGGATACTCTCAAGAAACTGGAAGCGATGGAGCAGAAAATAGACCGCATGTTTACCAGCGTGGAGAAACTTCGACGATATTTTCTGTGGACGTTGGTTATCACGCTTCTAACAGTTGTCCTTCCGCTTATCGCACTGCTTTTTGCGGTGCCATGGGCATTTGGCATTCTTTCAAATGCATACAACATATCATAATATTCTCCTATGACTCGATTGCTTCGCGGCATAATATTGCTTTGTGTGCTTCTTGCGGTGCTTTTTGGTATACAGGTATTCGTTTTCTTTTCCATTGAAACGTTTTTCTCGATTACCGATGATTTCGAACGGCTCCTCTTGTATGCGGGAACAGCCGCTATTCCACTCGGCTTTATTCTCGCGTCCATACTCGGGAAAATGCACGAAAACGTCATCACCAAATCCTTCTATGTACTCACGGGGATTCTCTTGGGCATTGGAGCGAATATCGCACTTGCTTCACTTATCGTTTGGGGAATATTTTGGATTTTTGGAAGTTCAGTCTATTTCTCGTTTCCCATGTTCGCCGGAATATTGTTCGCGCTAGCGATTATTGCGTCGATCTATGGCGTCTGGAACGCCTCTCACCCGATTATTAAACATATCGAGGTATCCATTCCGAATCTTCCCGATATCTGGAAAGGGAAGTGTGTCGTTCAGCTGTCGGATATTCATTTGGGATATGTCTATCAGTTGAATTTTATGCGTCGAGTTGTTGCGCTCGTCAATGATCTTCATCCGGAAGCAGTCTTTATCACCGGCGATCTCTTCGATGGTATGGACGGCGATCTTGAACATGCCGTAGATACGATTGGCGATATTCGTTCTCAGCAGGGCATCTTTTTTGTAAATGGAAATCACGAAACGTATTTCGGACTGGAAAAATCATTCGACCTTCTCAAAAGAACTCCGGTGCGAATTCTCAAGGACGAGGTGGTCGATGTGCAAGGGCTCAAAGTGATCGGTATTGGGTATCCGAAACAGGGAGAAAAGAAGGATATCGTGCGCATCGCAGAATCTCTCAGCAGCGCCTGGAAGGGAATGCCCAATGTGCTCCTCTACCATGCACCGACGCATATTCAGGGCTTCCAAGACGCTGGTATCAATCTTCAACTCTCGGGGCATACCCACAAGGGGCAGCTCTTCCCCTTTAATCTCATAACCAAAATCGTGCATAAGGGACACGATTACGGACTGTATACGCAGGGCGACTACACGCTGTACACAACAAGCGGTATCGGCACCTGGGGACCGTCCATGCGACTTGGCAACCGCCCGGAAATTGTCGCTATCACACTCCGATAGGTCTGCATGCTTGGAACATCTTGTCAACGTTGACACGAAAAAACATTTTTTTCTACAATGGGAAAACATGCGTGAACTTTTCCTTTCTTCCTCGGTATGATTACACTCAAGAATGTCACGAAGTATTTTGGAAATGTCAAAGCGGTAAATGACCTCTCGTTTTCCGTAGACTCAGGCGAAGTTATCGGGTTCCTCGGACCGAATGGCGCCGGAAAAACAACAACGCTGCGTATGATGACGGGGTTTCTTTCTCCCGATCGCGGTTCCATCTCCATAGACGGCATCGATATTGAGAGAGACCCGGTATCCGCTCAGAAAAAAATAGGCTATCTTCCCGAAAACAACCCGCTCTATACCACTATGCTGGTATCGGAGTTTCTTGATTTGGCCGCCCGTCTCCATCAGGTGCCACCGTCCGACTGCAAAGAGGCAACCGGCCGCGTCGTGCACGCTGTCGGTATCGAAGAAATGTTTTACCGTCCGATACGGGAACTCTCCAAAGGATTCCGCCAACGAGTCGGCATCGCCGCCGCACTGATTCATCAACCGGACATCATCATCCTTGACGAGCCAACCGAAGGTCTTGATCCAAATCAGCGGGGAGATATTCGCACGCTCATCAAAGACTTGGCAAAAAAACACACGGTTGTTATGAGCACGCACGTTATGCAAGAGGCTTCCGCCGTCTGCAGTCGACTTCTCATACTCAACAAAGGCGGGATAGCCGCCGATGGAACCGCTGAAGAACTTGCTGCCAACGCGGAAGGGAAGCGAATCCTCTCTCTGGACATTGAAGGATCCGAAGTAACTCCCGAGTTAACAAAGCTGGTCGGAAAAGAGGCTTTCTCGATAAAAAAGCAGAGACAAGACCGGATTTCCGCCACACTCTCACTTGAAAAGGGAAGGGAGATTCGTCCCGATATCTCCAAGCTTGCGTGGAAACATCACTGGATTGTGTGGGATATGCATGAAGAAGAACGGAAACTCGAAGACATCTTTCAAGCCCTTACCAAGGAATAGACGCTATGAAAAATATGCTTACGCTTGTCCGAAAGGAATTACAAGCTTCTTTTAACAACCCGACAGCCTATATCGTTATCGCGGCATTTCTTCTTCTGTGGGAATTTCTCTTCTTTCGACAGGTCTTTCTCATTGGGGAAGTCTCCGTGCGAAGTCTTTTCGACTTCTTGCCTTGGCTTCTCCTCCTGGTCATTCCCGCCCTCACCATGGGATCTCTTGCGGAAGAAAAAAACGAGGGGACAATCGAATTTCTTCTGACGCGACCAATACGACCGATAGAACTCATTCTTGGAAAATTCTTCGGCATACTCATATTCTTCTCGATAGCAACCGCTTTTGTTTTTCCGATTGCGTGGAGTTTTCATTTCTTCGGAACCGTTGATTGGGGTCAAGCGGTTGCACAATATCTCGGCGGAATACTTCTGGCAGCCGTTTTGTCGAGCCTCGGCATTGCCATATCGAGCCTCGTACGAAGTCAGATTGCCGCTTTTGTCGTGTCTGCCATAGCCAGCTTCTTTCTGATTATTTCCGGGATGGAGATTGTGACATCGAGACTGCCTCTTTCGATGGCATCATTCTTTGAGCAATTCTCCGCTTTCAATCACTTCACCTCTCTTGCGCGCGGCGTAATTGACACCCGAGATATCTGGTATTTCGCTTCTTTTACGGCGGTATTCTTGAGTGTCGCTTTTTTGAATATTCTTCAATCGAAGCTTGGAAAACGTCGGAAAGCATATCGGCAATACCGACTCGCACTCGTGATACTCTTCGGCATAGCGTTCTTCTCAAACATTGTCGGTTCGAGAATTCCCGGACGTATCGATCTGACCCGCAATAAAGCGTACACGCTCTCTCCATCGACGGTCGCCATACTGACATCGCTCCCTGATGACATTATCAATATCTCCCTGTACGCTTCGGGGCAGCTCCCGGCAGAATTTCAACCCGTGTTGCGCGACACGAAAGACATGCTCTCGGACTACCAGCGAATCGCTGCCGGAAAAATACAACTTACCGTCAAGGACCCTCTTTCGGATGCAGCGGTCGCCAGTGAAGCACAATCTCTCGGTATTCAATCGGTGCGCTTCAATGTCGTTTCACAAGAGGCCTATCAGGTTAAGGAAGGGTATCTTGGCATCGTTGTCTCCTTTGGAGGAAAACACGAAACCATCCCCTTTGTTCGAAACACAGACACTCTGGAATACCAACTCTCCAGTCTTTTGACCAAGCTTACTACCGATAAGAAACCAGCTGTCGGCATGCTGTCCGGACATGGAGAGAAAAGTCTTTTCAGAGACTACGCGCGCATTTCGGATGAATGGAGCAAACAATTCGACGTGCGAGAAATAGTTGCGGAAAGCGACGCATCAACCGACACGGCTACAAGCAAGGCAAATTCTGCTAAGAAGCCGACAGAAGAAAATCCTACGAAACATTTTACGCTTTCGGATGATTTGAAAGTGCTGATCATTGCCGGTCCGACGGAGAATTTTTCCGACAACGAAAAGAAAACGCTGACTGATTTCCTCAATCGCGGTGGAAGCGCGCTCTTTCTGGTTGATGGCGTCACGGCATCGCCAAGCACCATGAGTGTTTCCAAAAATACCAGTAATTTCACAGGTTTCCTCAAGGATGAGCTGGGCGTCACAGTTCAGGGAAATATGATCTACGATCTCCGCGCCAATGAATCCGTGAGTTTCGGCGGAGGACATCAAATGCAGTACATATTGCCGTACCCTCTTTGGATTCGCGCACAGAAAATAGCGAGTGATTCTCCGATTGTCGCATCGATCAATGAAATCTCTCTTCCTTGGACCAGCGGTATCGAAACCAATGATGACGAATTGAAGAAGCAAGGATACGAATCAACGACACTCTTTTCCACGACGCCGTTTGCCGGACAGGAAGATGCGAATCTCAGCATAGCGCCGGATCAAGACTTTCCGAAGACAGATCTTGCGACACGAACGGTTGCCGTTGAGCTGTCATCTACGTCAGCGCAAGAAGGGAAGACCGGTTCTCGGATTATCATCGTCGGCAATTCAGGATTTCTCACGGATCAGTTTGTTGGCAACAATCCGGCGAATCTCTCTTTTGGCGTAAGCGCTCTGGCATTCTTAGGACAAGAATCTTCCTTGGGCTCAATTGCCGCCAAAAATGCTTCGGCGGAGAAATTTACTTTTACCAACGCTTCGGAACCAAATATTCTTAAGTTTGGGAATATGGCGTTTGCACTTGCACTTACTATCGGATACGGCATGTTCCGACTCTTTCGCAGAAACAGAAAACGACGTCTTTCTTATGGCGAAGAATTCTAATCCGTCAGATTCCGAAATACGAAAAATACGAATATGAATAACTCATTTCTCAAGGTATCATCCATTATTCTTGGCTGCCTCCTCCTTGTTGCCAGTATTCCTTGGTTGCGTGACGCCTTCGGATCAAAGCAGGGGAGCAATACGCTGGCAAGTACAGCTACGAGCATCAATCTCTCATCATTTGCAGAAAACTCCGTCATTGCCGTAAACATAAAACAGAAAGACAGGGACGCGATTGTGTTGGAAAAACAGGGAGATGTGTGGAAAATAGGACCCGACGACGCCGATGCCGACAAGGTAACTTCGCTCTTCCAGGCTTTTTCATTGCTCGTGCCACAAGAAATGGTCTCAAAGAATGAAGCCAATTTTGCCAAATTCGGAGTCACCAAAGAAGACGGCATTCGGCTCGAGGTTCGAGATGCAAGTGGAGGATCATCCGTTTTCTATGTGGGTACGGATAGCGACGTTCCCCAAGAGTTTTTTATTCGAAAAGATGGTATAAAAAATACCTATTCTGCCAAAGGAACACTCCGAAGCCTCCTTACTCAGGGTGCATCCTATTGGAAGAAATCGTCCGAAAAAAAATCCGGTGCGGATACGTCGACAAATACGAATATCTCGAAAGAATCTGCGAAGTAGTGTATACTCAAAAAATGTGAACAGGGAAGTCATGTAAACTCAGCGCTCTCGAGAATAATTCGTTTATACAAAATAAGAATTCTCTTTATGTCAGATATTCAAAGTATTTTCAATCACTTGAGCGAGATGAAAAAAGAACAAAAGGAAATAAAAAAAGAGTATCGAGACGTGCTCGCGCAGAATCTCGATTATGAGAAAGCTGTCGAGGAGCTCGAGAAATCGAGGGAGAAGAAAACCATGCTCGAGCAAAAGGCTAAAGAATCTCTTGGTAAACGCTATGAGCGCTACGAAGAACTTGCCGATGAAATCAAAGCGAATCAAGAAATGCTCTCCGATATGGCTATGACGACGCTTATGGACGGAAAAACTGTTGAAGCCGTCGATGAATATGGCAACAAATACGAGCCTATTTTCGCCGTCCGCTTTAAGAAACAAGGGTAGAGGAGGGGAGGAGAGAGTAACGAGAAGAAATGAAAGATTTGTAGAAGGTGTCTGCGCGGATAGGACAGATAAATATAAAAAAACCGGCATATATTCATACCGGTTTTTGGAAATATACTATGTCGCATAATGTAAGTTATGCGACATATAACTATACAAATCACTTTTCTTCGTAATCATAATCAGTAGTGAGAAGCGGCGCATCTCCTTCAGCTGTCTCACCATCATCTTCTTCTATGGGAAGCAAGTTTGCCGCCATACCAGCAGCACCAATGTACGTATTATATGGTCCGGAAGGACCAAGGAATTCCCAAGAAGCCCCATCACTGTCACCAGGATCACTAGGATGACCATTGACAGAGGAACTGAAATGTCACAACGCAAACTTTTTACCAGAGAGACGAAAATACGGGTGTTCTTTGCTGATCCCTACAGCCCATGGCAAAGAGGCACAAACGAAAATACCAACGGTCTTATTCGGCAATACTTTCCCAAAGGAAGTGATTTGTCTCAGGTATCCGTGAGGCAAATGAGGGCGGTTGAGCAAAAGTTAAACTCACGTCCACGAAAGGTTCTTGGATTTTATACACCTTCAGAGAAGTTTTACACATTAACAACGGGTCAGAATATTGCATTGGAAAGTTGAATCCAGCTAAGAAACCATGAAAAAGAAATCATGAAAAAATCATTCGGCACAAAAATGGTACAAAAAAGAGGGAAGTCGTCAGTATTTTCTCCTTTTGCTTCTTTTTGCTTGAGGTGGATCCGGGAGTATAATAAAAGACACCTATGAACGAGCGAAAACAAGATGCCTCTCCCCTCTTGCCAGAGTCGGATAGATCGATCATAAGCCGCATATTGGGAGTATGGCTTGCGTTTCTTTTCGGAGCGTTTTTTCTTGCGATAGAAGGAATATTTACAGACAATGCTGTACTCTTCCTTTCGCTTGCTGCGCTTGTTGGGATACTTATATCACTCCGAACACTGCGTCCATCAAAAGAGTTGGCACTGGTGGGGGCGATACTCTTTGTGTTCGTGTTTCTCATTTCTTTCCCCTCCTCCCCTTCTGTCTTCTCAGGACGAGACCAAGGATCATATGCCGGAGCGGCTATTCGACTTGCGCATGAACACTCGCTGCACTCGCATATACCGGAAGTTGCGCAGGATTTTTTTCACATCTATGGAGCGGGGAAATCGCTTAATATACCCGGGTTCTTCTTTGCTCCGGACGGATCTCTTGTCACGCAATTTCCGCTTGGAAATATTGCATGGCTCGGAGCAAATGTTTCACTTTTCGGCGTAGTCGGACTTTCCTTGGCAAATGCATTCACACTCTTTCTTTCGCTTCTCATTCTCTTTGCTTTTCTCAGACTATTTTTGCCTTTCCAATTTGCCTTCGGAGGGTTCGCAGTTGCTGTACTTTCATTTCCTTTCGTGTGGATACAAGAGCGAACGCTTAGCGAGAATCTCGCCCTCCCTCTCTTTCTTGCACTTTCTTTTTACGTAGTTTCATTCCTCAAAGAACCGCGACGATGGTCATGGTGGATGAGCGTACTCTTGGCAACGTTTCTCTCTCTGACGCGCATCGAGGGATTCGCACTCCTTGCCGTTGCTGTTCTAATTGTATTCTTCCGGAAAGAATCAAGAGACTACCTCCTCTCACATTTTTTTACCACCGTGTTTCCGGCGATTGGTATCGTTGGAGCGATCATAGGTGTAGATATTCAGGCAAATCTCCCCTTTTATATCACCATGGGGAAGGCGGCACTGGAATCTTTTTCCGTACGTTCAAATATATCTCCTCCTTCTTCAAGCTCACCCCTATCAATTATTCGAACATTCGAGGTATTTTGGACATACGGTATGATTTCAGTGACTTCGCTCGCACTTCTTGGAATGACATTTCTTATAAGAAGACGCGCATATATTCATCTGACACCGCTCTGGTTAGCACTACCGACATTCGTGTACCTCTTAAGCCCGCAAATATCCTCGGATCATCCCTGGATGCTTCGGCGATTTGTATTTGCTTTTTGGCCAGCCGTCATCATCTTGGCGATATTTTCCCTTGCCATACTGCACGAATTCTTCGAGAACCGATTTCCAGGAAAAACACTCGTTCGTCCGGCGGTTTTTTCGGCATGTTTCTGCACGTTGCTTATTCTTCCGGCACTTCCAACAACCGTCCCACGTCTTTTCTTTGCAGAAAACAAAAATCTGCTTGCGGATATAGAAACGCTTTCGAGTAATTTTTCTAACAAAGATCTCGTGCTCGTCGACCGTCTATCTTCCGGAGATTCATTTTCGATGATTGCCGATCCAATGAGTACGCTATTCGGAAAAAATGCGATATATTTCTTTAATCCAAGCGACCTCTCGCGCATTGATATTGCCAAATTTGAACATGTATACCTCATAGCGAAAGATGGGGATGAAAATACCTATCGAACGGCATTCGGGTCTCGTTTTGAGCTCCAAAGAATCAAGCCATACACACTTCGAACCTCTCTATTCAGTCGAGAAACCGATCCGTCCCGCATACCTCTTCGAAGCGACACGGCCGTGTCAGGTTCGATATTTCTCATTGTACCAAGTGCTTAGAGTAAATCTCCTAGAAGAGAACACCAAAAAATATGACCGAAGCATATCGCCTCAGAAAACCTTGGAAATATCTCTATACTTCACTTCGCATTCTTTTGTGGGGAGTTTTCTTGATCAGCATGTCGACATTTGTCTTCTCCATACTTTTCCCTTCGAGAGACCTTTCGTACACCTTTTCCGATTCACGGGCAGGAGGAAATGAAATCGAACGACCTCGAACCGAAACGGGAGATTCACGAGAGAATGGATATATCCGTGAGGGGGATACACTGGTTCTGGACGCATCGGTACTGGGAGATTTTTCACACGCTCGGGTGATCATTTCAGGACAAGACGCGCTGGATGCCAAAGCGATTCAACGTGTCACCGCGAGACGCTCCCAACAAGCATTTTTTTATCCGAAAGGACCGCCCGCCGTATTTCCTGCAGGAACCCTTCTTCGCTATAAAGACAGTTTCTTTCTTGTTGGTCAAGATGAAATGAAACACCGATTCCCTTCCGAAGAGTATATGCGTTCTTTGGGATATGATGTCGCTTCATTCATGCCGGTTTCCGACGAAGAATTCGCAGCCAATCCCGAGGGACTAGCTATTCCCGAAACGCAAGATCGAGAGACGCCACCAAACAGCGCGTTCGTTCAAGCAAGCGCTACCTACTATCTCTGGAAAGATGGAAAACTCTTTCCCTTTGTGAGCGAAGGCGCTTTCCTTGAGCAGTTTCCTAAGAGTTGGGCGCTGGTTCGAGACGATGCCTTCATCAAAAATCATACGGTTTCCGACGAATGGATAGGCTATCCGAGCGGGTCGCTTCTTGCCTGGGGGGACGGCGTTTATATTATGGACCACGATTCCCCTCGACCCGTTCTTGGTGCGGATATTTTTCTTTCACTTGGATACTCTTGGGATGATGTTCGCCCGGTAAGCGATGAAGAAATAAGCCTTGTGCAAAAAGGAAAATTTATCGATACCAGCGTTCCACATCCTAACGGAACCGTACTTCTGGACACGAAAGAGAACCGCTACTTTCTTGTTCAAGATGAAACACTGCGAGAAATACGGGGCGAATCACTCCTTCACCTGTGGCTCGGTAAGAAACATCCGATATCGGTTTCCTCTGAAACATTTGAGAGAGACGCTTCATGCACTCCTCACGACGCATCCATGTTTTCCGCCGATACCATAGAGTGCCTGATACCCCTTGAAAATCTTGCAAATCTCAGTGGCGATACCTATGAAGTTTCTTTTTCATTTGTCAAAAAGACCACTCTCGATAGAATGGATATCATATTTGAAAGCTCCCTCAAAGAGCAGACGCTGCTCGCAACTTTTTCCAAACTCAAATCTCGAATACTCTCACGCTATCTCCCTTCTTCATAAAAATCCCCAACGGAACAAACACTTGCAAAGTTACTCGTCTTCATAAAATTTCGTAAAATAGTATGAAAGCTTCCCTGTCTTTTTCCATGATTAAGAATGTTGCAAAAAAAGAAGAACCTCGAATTATTGCGACACTCCTCTCTCGCGAAGCAATCGTACTTGCCCTATTTTCGCTCGCCATGTTGCTTTCAATGGAGAGCCTTTTGCCAGGAACTGTCTCGCTCCGGGAAAGCATGATCTTTTTTATCCTCGGGATAGCTACAATACTGATCGCGGAACGATATCTTTCGAAGACACTCAAACCGGAGTCATTGTCAGCACTATCCCCTCCATCTTCCGGGAAAACCCGTGTGTTTTTCTGGGGATTTATCGCATGGTCGGCATTCCTTATTGGAAACGCTCTTTTCGGATTCCACCCCGCTATTATTGCGCTTCTCCTCCTTATCACAGCTCCACTGCTTGCACTCTTTTTTGGCGTGGCATTTGAATCCGGAAAAAACGACGAGAAATCTCCGAAGAACCCTATTGAATAATCCACTCGGCTGTTTCTCGAGCGCATGTATCCCAGGAGAATTTTTTGAGCTGATCCCGCCCCTTTTCAATGAGCGCTGATCTCATTGAGGCATTGTCCCACAGTTGAGAGAGGGTATCAGAGAGCGCTTCACTCTGATCGGCATCGAAAAGCAAGGCTGCCTCCCCGGCAACTTCAGGAAGACTTGAATTATTTGCACAGATCACCGGTACGCCCGAAGCAAATGCTTCCAATATCGGAAGCCCGAACCCCTCGTACAGAGACGGATAAACAAAGAGTCTCGCATGTTTGTAAAGCGCCGTTCGCTCCTCGAAAGACACGCGACCGGTCATTATAATACGATCGCGAAATATGTGGTGTTCTTGCGCGCGGAGTATCTGTCCACTCATCCACGCCGCTTCCCCTGCAAACACTAACTTTACTGATATGTGTTTTCTTCCAAACACCTTGAACGCCTCCATAAGCCGGACGAGATTCTTTCTTGGCTGCAGCGCTCCAACATAGAGGACGTACTCTCCGGGAGAAAGATGGAATTTCTCAAGAACATCAGTACCAACTTCATCGTCACTTTCGGGTTTTTCCACATGAAGAGGATTGTCGAATCCATGATGAATCACTCGGATCTTACTCTCGGAAACATCCGGATACCAGTGAAGAATATCCCGCTTTGTTGATTCCGAAACAGCGATAAGTCGCGTCGCATATCGAACCGAAAAGTCCGTGAGCCAATTCAATTTTCGCAGATCCTGAGGTGGAAAATATTCCGGAAACACTTTGAAAGCGAGGTCATGAATCGTCACCACGGATTCAACATTCTTCGGAAGAAGTACGGGAAGCGCCTGAACCGGCATGAATAGACGGTCGGGATACAATCGGAATAGCTCCCACGCAAAGCGCGTTTGTGTCCACGAGAGCGGAAACGGAACGGAATGTACGTGGTAATTAGGCAAAGACGGCGGCGTCAAATGCGAATTGAAATGACGCCGATGGAAGAGGTGCCATGATTCATCGGGAAATATCAATCCGAAACGCTCAAGGAGACGAAGAAGATAGACCCGCGTTCCATCGATCCGCTCCACATCGAGATCGGCTGCTTGAATGGCAATCCGCATAGAGGTTTACTGGATCGTTGTGCCCACGAAATTTCCTCCGAGAAAATACTGCTCGAGATTTCCGATGTCTGACCCGTTCAAAACAACAACAGAAAATCCCTCCTCTTCAGCGAGCTTCGACGCTACCGGATCAAAGGGAGCGCTCATGCCGGGGCTCCACGTATTTCCCACAAGCGCGCGAAATGCCGACCACGAAAGTGAATCGAAACGCTTCGCACGAGTATCTTTCCGAGGGTCAACTTCATACACTCCGTCCGTATTTGAGAGATTGATAATTGTTTTGAAATCGAGATACTTTGCCAAGACCGTCGCAATATAATCTGTCGAAAAGCCCGGTCGCCACCCTCCAGCAACAATAATCGGCTCTTTTGCTTGATAGAAATCTTCGAGATCGTGCGGGTTGGTATTGATGCGCGGATGCGCCCACTCGCGAAAAATCGTGCGAAGAAAATGCGCATTCATGCGTGTTGCGTGAATACCGAGCCAGTCTTGGTCGTCATTTTCTATCGCGTGAACCTTCGAAGCGGCATCAATATAATTACGAGCCGTCCTTCCACCTCCGACTACAAGGATAAACGAATAGCCGTCCTGTACGCGCGCCACAATACAGTCATGGAACCGCCTCACAAAGTCCGTATCAATACCGTCCTCAGGCACCACAAGCGATCCGCCAACGGAAATGAGGAATCGTTTCGATTGATCGTGTTTCATTGTTTTGTTTTACCCAGAAGAGCTTCAACCTCTTCGAAAGAAAGAATGCTCGACTCATCCTCTCCCCGTCGTTTCACCTCTGCGCCACCCTTCTCAAGCGAACGCTTGGAAATGACCAATCGATATGGCATGCCGAGCAAGTCGCTGTCGCCAAATTTTTCTCCGGCGCTCACGTCACGATCATCATAAAGTGTCTCAATGCCAGCATCGTGCAATTTTCCATACCATAGAACGGCTTCTTCGTCGGAGCTAAGCGAAAGAAGGTGGACACGAAATGGAGCGACACTCTCCGGCCAGACAATACCCTTCTCATCTGACAGTATCTCAACAATCGTTCCCATAAGTCGAGTCGGCCCAATACCATAACTCCCCATAATAACCGGCTTTATCTCCCCGTACTCATCCGTATAGACTAACCCGAGTGCTTCGGAAAAGCGTGTTCCGAGTTTGAAGATATTTCCCACTTCGATCGACGTTACCTTTTCAAGCTCATCTTTCTTGAGACTGAGATCGTGCAAAACCTCATCCGTATACACTTCCTCATTGACAGCGATGCCTTTCGTTCGCGAGAGATAGATCGTATCTTCACCCGCATTACTGATCGTTTGAAATTCATGGCTGTATTTCGAGAAAACACCGCCACTCGCAAACGTTTTGAAGGTTTGATTGCCAATTCCAACCCGAGAAAATATGCGCGCATACGCCTCGGCACACCGTCCATAAAACACATCGAGATCTTCTTGGGTAGCGCTGAAAGAATAAAGATCTTTCATTAAAAATTCTCGTCCGCGCATGATACCGCTTTTCGCTCGTTCTTCATTTCGAAATTTCGCTTGAATTTGATAAGGATATACCGGAAGATCGCGGTAGGAAGAGATATGTTGCTTCATGATGGCGGTTATTGTCTCTTCATGGGTGAACCCCAGCCCAAGATCCGATCCATTTTTGAGCGTCGTCTTGAACCAATTATCGACCACGTCGTCGCTCCAGCGATTTGTTTTCTGCCACAACTCCGGATTCTGAAGTGCGGTCATAAGCACCTCGTGCCCGCCGATTGCGTTCATCTCCTCTCGAATAATATTCTCGATCTTTCGGAGTGTTCGGAGTCCAAGCGGCAAAAAAGAATAGACACCAGCCATCTCTTTGTGAACAAACCCGGCACGAATCAAGAGCTGTGCATTACGACTCACTTCATCCGCTGGGTTTTCTTTGCGCGTCTTTGTAAAAAGTTCGGACTGTTTCATAGAAGTATTTATCAAAACAGGGACAAAACACCGCAGGAACGATATCTTCTTTCCAAGAGTACACCACTTATGCTACACTGACAATCTCTCTCGATGCTGATTTTTATTTTCAAAGTATACGTACTATGTCGCTTATTTCCGTTAAGAATCTCTCGAAAACGTATAGTTCCGGTCTCCATGCGCTTCGAGATATTTCGCTTGATATCCGCTCCGGAGAAATTTTTGCGCTCTTGGGACCCAATGGCGCTGGAAAAACAACACTCATTGGCATCATCACCGGACTCGTTACCAAGACATCCGGCAAAGTCCTTGTTGACGGCAAAGATATCGAGAAAGATTATCGGTACACACGCGGTCTTATCGGGTTTGTCCCGCAGGAAATATCACTCGATATCTTCCTCTCCGTCGAACAGATTCTCAAAAATCAGCGCGGATTCTACGGCAAGTCGGCAAACCCCGCTCTCCTCGAACGCATCATGCGCGACCTCTCACTCTGGGACAAGCGACACACAGAAGTCCGTTCGCTTTCGGGCGGCATGAAACGCCGCGTGCTTATTGCCAAAGCACTCACCAATGAACCGAAAATTCTCTTTCTTGACGAGCCGACCGCCGGCGTTGATGTCGATCTCCGCAAAGACATGTGGGAACAGGTGAAAAAACTTCGTGAATCCGGCACAACCATCATTCTCACCACACACTATATCGAAGAGGCTGAGCTTCTCGCCGACCGAATCGGAATTATTAACGAAGGCAAACTGATTCTCGTTGAAGACAAAGAAACGCTCATGAAAAAAATGGGCGAGAAAACGCTTATTGTTCAACTGGGCGAACCTCTGCACTCGATTCCACCAGCGCTCTCGCGCTACCGAATTACGCTTTCCGAAGACAAACAAATTCTTTCCTTGCAGTATTCTTCCGAAGAACAAGCAGTTTCACCTTTTCTACAGACACTCAGAGATCAAAATATCTCCGTATCTGATATCACAACAACCGAAACATCGCTCGAGGAGATATTCGTCACGCTTATCGGGAAAAAATAGTTTTCATTACTCACACATTACATCATTATGAACTGGATCGGATTCAAGACCATATTCATGAAAGAAGTCGGCCGCTCAAAAGACGTCATCGTTCAAGCTTTTCTTTCGCCTGTTATTACCACCCTGCTCTATTTCCTTGTCTTCGGAAGCGCGATTGGCGGCAATATCAAACCGATTCACGGCGTGCCCTACGATCACTTCATCGTACCCGGACTCATCATGATGGCACTTCTCATGAACTCTCTCATGGCGGCATCGAGCGGCATTTACTTCCCGCGGTTTATCGGTACCATGAGCGATCTTCTCACTTCCCCCCTCTCCTATCTTGAGATCGTGATGGGATTCGCACTCTCCGCCGCTGCCCGCGCTCTCGCTATCGGCATCACCATATTCGTCATCTCGTGGATCATTACCGGCATCACGGTCTCTCACGTCATTTTCACTCTCATTTTCGGACTCCTCACCGCACTCACGTTTGCCCTGCTCGGACTCGTCCTTGGCATTTGGGCAAAGGACTTCGAACAGCTCAGCATGGTGCCGACACTCCTCCTCACCCCGCTTACCTTCTTGGGCGGCATCTTCTATTCGGCAAGCATGCTTCCGCCGATGTGGCAAAACGTGACACGAGCAAACCCGGTATTCTATATGATCGACGGTCTTCGTTGGGGATTCTTTGGTGTCTCAGACACCAATCCGTGGATGAGCCTCATCATCACCGGCGCTGTCCTCGTCATCTCCATCCTCATCCTCCGCCGTATGTTCCAAACCGGCTACCGATTGAAAAATTAGTTATTTCACCAATTCGTGTTCGCTGCTGGCGAAGACGCGATTGGTGATGGGCGTGTCGCCGACGAGGGCGCCGTCTACGAGAGAGAGCATGCGCTTTCCATGACGCGCCGTAGTTGATTCATGGGTGACAAGGATGATCGTTTTTCCTGCATCGTTGAGTTTTTGCAGAATCGCCATGACAGCGAGTCCCGATTTTGAATCGAGATTCCCTGTCGGCTCATCGGCAAAGATAATATCCGGATCATTGACAAGCGCGCGCGCAATAGCAACGCGTTGCATTTCCCCACCGGAGAGCTGATTGGTAAAGTAGTCGGCTCGATGTTCCATTCCGACCGAACGGAGCGCTTCCAGAACTCGCTCACGATGCGCCGTCTTCCCCATACCAACCCACGCGGAGCCAAGCGAAGCAAGTACGCCCTTGAACCCGCCGGACGAAAAGACGCCACGAAATGTTCGCCGGTGAATGCCATACATATCATAGAGCAACGGGAGTTCAACATTCTCAAAAACTGTTGTTCGCGGCAGAAGATTGAATGACTGAAAAACAAATCCCAAGCTCTTGTTGCGTATTTCAGCAAGACGATCCGTCGGGAGAGTACTCGTGTCTTCGCCGGAAAGGAAGTATTGCCCTGTTGTTGGTCGATCAAGAAGCCCCAGAAGATGCATAAGTGTGGACTTCCCCGATCCGGACGGACCCATCAGGGCGACAAACTCCCCTCGGTCTATGGAAAACGTCGCGCTTCGCAACGCGAGAGTTTGCACTTTTTCTTCCGAAAGATACGTTTTGGCAAGATCGCGACAGGCAATAAGTGCTGGCATACTCACAGAGTTCAGAAAATTCACGAAGCATTCGAGACAATCTTCTCTCCTTCGGAAAGTCCCGAACGAATCTCTATCTGACCGTCATCACCTCGAAGGCCCGTCGACACTTCGCGTTCTTCGATTGATCCGTCCAATGCGAGCACCTTTGCGAAAAACTTCCCATTCTCCTCGCGCAGCAGTCGCGAAGGAATTTCAAGCACATTCTTTCGTTCGTCGATATGAATGTCCGAATCGCCGCTCATGCCCGGTTTGAGGCGCGCGTCAACCGACGGAAGGCGTAGCTTCACGATATAATATACGACATCCTGAATAATGGTCGCATCCGGTTTGATCTCAATCACTTCCGCCGGCAATATATTATCCGATGCGAATGCATCAAAAGAAATTCCCGCCGATTGACCGAGTTTTACTTTCGTAATATCCGATTCCGGAACTTTCGCTTCGAGCACCAGATCGTAAGAGAGCAGTTTCCCGAAAGCGCCCGACACCGCCGTTCCAACAACCTCTCCTTTCGAGAAATTTACCTTGGTCACGAGTCCGTTTACCGGAGCAACAATGTCTGCCTTCTTGGCATTTGCAGTCGCGATAGCATAAGCCGCTTCCGCCGATCGAATAGCGCTCGTTTCGATAGTTGTTTGTGCCGAAGATTCCAGCGTATCGGTTTTCTCTCGCGCCGCATCCCACGAGTTTTTTGCGGAACGAGTTGCTGTGTCTCGGTTTTTCTGTGCCGTATCTCGCGCTTCATCCGCCGCTTTCCGCGCATTGGTTGCCGCCGTGAAGGTAAGCTTCGCGCTCTTTGCCGTCGAACTCGACGCCCCGCTATCCGACACTACTTGGTTGTAATATGATTCGGCATCATCTTCGTACTCTTTTGCGCTTTCATAGGCTGCATCTGCCGCGCTTACCTTTTGATCCTCCGCCTCCTTCACGGTGTCATAGTACGCTTTCAGATTTTTCTCGCTCTCTTGCGCCTCACGAAGCGTATGGTCGCTCATACTGGCATCGGCTTTCGCCCGATCCAGCGCCGCAGCTGCCCGATCCACTTCCCCCTGCAATGTTGCCGATTCGAGGGATGCGAGAGTCTCACCCGCCGCAACTTTTTGCCCTTCTTTAACAGAGACTGACCGGATACGTCCGGCTATTTCAAAATTCAAGTCGATCTCATCGGAAGCAACGAGCGAAACGCTTGCCGACACCGTTTCCGTCACATCCCCTCTCGCCACAGACACCGTCTCATAGTTTGGCGTCGCCGACGATTTCTTCCAATACCAAAACCCGCCACCAAGAATCACCATCACGACAATAAACAGCCACCGTTTGAATTTCATAGAAGCATATTCCCTATTGTTTCTGTTCCCCGGCCGCCTTGTCCAAAGCTTCATTCACCATACGATCTGCCTCTTTATTCTCTTCACGCGGAACATGATGAAAACTCACTTTCGCAAACTTCGGAATCTCTTCCTGAATAAGTGAAAACCAGTGTTTCATATGCGGATGCTTCACGCGATACCGCCCCGTAAGCTGTCGCATCGCAAGCTCACTGTCCATCCGACATTCGAGATGCATCTCACGCGCGCGTGTCGTCCCGACAATTTCAACCGCCCGCTTCATTCCGGAAAGGATTGCCGCATACTCCGCCTCATTATTTGTCCCCGTTCCCAAGAACTCTCCAAATCGCACATCGAGCGTCTCCAGAAACACCCCCAACGCCGAAGGTCCCGGATTCCCCCTCGACCCCCCATCTGTATACATCACAATCGTTTCCATCCCAGACAATGCAAGAAATTATTCGAACATTCTTTTCCTGGAGTATATCACTTTTTCTCCCCAAAAGAAAAACGCCACGCACTCTCGTAGATTAAAAACGAGTGCGTGGCTAAACTGATGATCAATAACTTTCCCAATCATGAGAGATTTCCTCTTATTCCCCAGTTCGGTTAGTGAGAAGATGCCAGAAACAAGCGAGCATCCTTATTGTCAAGCGAGAAAAACCGGCGACGAAACCAGCTCATCCTGCTTGTCACATATTCATAATCGCCCTGATGTCTCCATGCTATAAAGAGTTGAAGCAATATGTACGCTTCAGGATGTAGAGGGATATGCCCCTGCTTCTTGTAGTGTTCTCTCAAGAGCGGAAATTCCTTCAGAAGAGCATGAAGCCCCCCATGAAGACAGAACCACCCCACCAAAATAGCTTGTCCGCAATAATGGTGAGCAGGATCAAGCGAAAGATTGACGGCGGCAAAATACCGATTCATAGGATCAAATGCTCGTTCTCCCATACGACGACAGAACTCCTTCTCCTGTTGCTTTAGCTCTTGCTGCTTGCGATACCATGCGCAAAGTTGCATTTCCCACGGCTCCATTATTCGTGAGTATTCTTGAAGGTACCTATGCATCTTTCCCTCCTCGAGCTTGTTCTAGCCCTTCTTGTGGGTTGATTTTCGGTAACAAAAACCACCTCTACGGCGGGGGCATGTTCAATCAATCGGACATGTCGGGGTCGTTGTGATGATTTCCCGGGTTGTGAAGGAACGAAACCCCTTCACGTACTACCCTCGTTCTAGTCCTCTTTCCGCGCCATGTCAAGTACTCTGAATTCCAGCTTTGTTGAGCCATTCCATCGATTCTCCTCGAGATGAAAAACCACATCCACTCGCTCGCCTGTCCGAAGATGTCCCCACTCAGCTCCCATGCCAAATCCGATCGCGCCAAAGACGCCGTTCTCGGTCTGAAAAGAGAGCTTGAGATGCTTCTCGCCATTCCCCACAAAGCGCACGGCTTCAACAAGAACATCGCGAAGCAACAAGGTTGGTTCCGGATTGCCCATGCCGAAGGGACCGAGCTTTTTCAGGCGATTGAAGAATTCCGGCGTGATATGAAACGCCGATATCTCGAGATCGATATCCCGCCGAACCGTCATATCCGTCTCGGCCAGTTTTCGATTAACAATCGACTCGAGCTTCTCGGAAAAAGCGTCGAGGTGTTCATTGAGAATCGTCGCGCCCGCCGCTTGACTGTGCCCGCCGAACCGAACCAGAAGCTCCGAACATTCTCCGATCGCTTCGATAATGCTGAGTGCCGGGATACTTCGAAATGATCCGGTACTTTCTGTCTCACCCCGATGGAAAACCGCCGTTGGCTTCCCAAGCTCATGAGCGATCTTTCCCGCGACGAGCCCGGCGACACCGAGTGGAAACTGCTCTCCCGCCGCAAAGATAAGCTTGCGATCGCGATACGTTGTTTCTGCAAGCGCACGAACATCCTGCGCCGCCTGCTCGCTCACTTTCTGCCGAGCGCGATTCTGCTCTTCGAGCTCAAGTGCAAGGAGTCTCCCTTCCGGTCGTTTCTCGGTCATCAAAAGCTCATGCGATGTTTTCGCATGCGCCATACGACTCGCCGCGTTGATACGCGGAGCGATTTGAAAGGCAATCGTCTGCGCGGTTGGCACATGATCTTCGTCAATTGGAATCTTCCCCACGGCGAACATCTCTTGCAGTCCCACATGTCGCGTCTTGGAAAGCACAATGAGTCCGTATTTCACAAGCACGCGATTCTCTCCAAGGAGCGGCATACAGTCCGCCACCGTGCCGATTGCCGCAATATCAAGCAGCCACTTGATTTCATCCGCCTTGTCGGGGAGAAAGACCTCGTAGATCGCTCGTGCCACCGTAAACGTCGTTCCGGCGCCGCACAGCTCGGTAAAAGGATACTGTGATCCCGGCAGTTTCGGATTCACAATGGCAAACGCCTCCGGAAGCTCTTCCGGCACATGGTGATGGTCAATGACGATCACTTCCATTCCGCGAGACACGGCGTCGCGTATTTCCGCATGGTTCATCATGCCGCAGTCGACCGTAAACACGAGTTTCGCTCCCGCCCGCTCAAAGGCATCGAGCGCATTCGGGTGAAGCCCATGCCCTTCGGTCAACTTGTCGGGAATATATGGAATAACTGAGAGATCGAGACGCTGCAAAACTTTCCGGAGAATCACCGACGACGTAATGCCATCGGCATCATAATCGCCAAATATCCCGACGGTCTCTTTTCTCTCGCGAGCAACTCGTATCCGATCGATAATTTTCGACATGTCGGCAAACAGAAACGGATCATGAAGATCCGTGTCATAATTCGGCATCAAGAACCTCTTCCGATCATCCTCGGTTACCACACCGCGAAGCTCAAGCAATGACGCTATCGGGTCTCGAGCCAACAAACCACCGTTCGCTCCGCCCGGAAGCGAACATCGTATATTCCACAGGTGATTCATAGAGAGGAAATTCAGAAACGGGCGCTTTCATCCAGCGTGAGCTTCTTTTTGATGCTGCGCGCACCGCGCCGAGTAAGCGACCCCTCGCGGTCTTTTGTCTCGGTAATCTGTCGCGCTATATCGTCAATAACAACGTCAGCTGACGCCTCGACACTTTCACTCGTCTCTTCCGCACGGAAAAGTTTTTGTTTCGGCACATCCACCATAACTTCAACGCGGAATTTTCCCTGCTTGTTTCGATCAACCTCCACCTCAAGCTTCGACGAAGCGGGCACCAATTTCTCAACACGAAGCAATCGCTTTGCCACGTACTGCATGGTTTTTCCGTCCAACTCCACCCCTTGAAACAAAAATCGTGTTTTCATAGGCAAACGTTACGGGATTATGTTTCCTCCTCGGGAATACAGTATACCACACCGAAAGACCGCTCAGAATATCCGGGCGCTTCAAAACCCAACCATCTGCACTTCTTCCTGGAGACGGACATTCGCCTCGGTGCGAACCCGCTGCTTGATAAGACTCGTGAGAATAAGAATGCTTTCCGCTGTCGCCGTGCCGGTATTGATAATATAGTTCGGATGAATATCACTTACTTTGGCGCCGCCGATTTCCTTGCCGCGCAGTCCCACATGATCAATCACCCACCCGGCAGGCAGTTTATCATCCTTCACTGGCATACCGGTATCGAGTTCGAACTCTTTACGAAGCGATGCGTCAGAGACCGTCGGATTCATAAAGAACGAGCCGGCACACAGCAAGCGTTGCGGATGCTTCATCTCGCGCGTCGCAATGGTTTCGCGCATAATATGCTCCAAATCGTCCGGCGACTGTCCGGGAACAAGCATAAGTTCCGCCGACAAGACAATCAGCTCCGGATGTTTTTTGAAGTGACTCATTCGATAAGAAAATTCGCACGCATTCTTCGGATACGTTCGAATTTCCAATGTATTGCGGTCGAGCGCGCGAACCAAGGTTACCGCCGACGCTGTTTCCGCTCCGAATGCTCCGGCATTGCCGCGCACCGCACCACCGATCGTGCCCGGTATCCCGGCGAGCCGTTCGATACCGCCATAGCCGTGATCTCGCGCGCATTCCACTGCCGAATGAAGCGCCACTCCGGCGCCGACCCGAAGCCGCCCCTCACCAAGATCTGCAAGATCGTTCATCTCGATCTTGATCACCAGACCATCCCAACCGCTGTCCGAAAACAGCACATTGCTTCCACCTCCCAAGACAAAAACGTTCACTTTCTTTTCTTTCGCCCACTGAAGCGCCTCAATTGTATCAGCCTCGGTTTTTGCCTCGACGAAATATCGCGCCTTCCCGCCCACTCGAAACGTCGTAAGCGGATGCAAATCAATATATTCCTGCGGAGTTATCATAAGGGTTTGTTCTCTAGATCTCTAGTCAAAATTCAAAAGTAACCGTCCCGGAGCAATGCTCACGCAAAAAATGAATTTCTCATGAAAGCACGCCCGTTCCCACACGCCACACATCGCCCGCGCCCAACGTCACCACAAGGTCATCCGGTCCCAGAGATTCCTTGAGCGTCTCGATGACCGCTTCTGGAGTCGGAATGTGCAGAGCCTGCTCGCGACGATAACGATTCATAAGCGCAACCAGGTCAGCCGAAGACACACCGCCCGCGGTCTCACGAGCACTCCCGTAAATATCGAGCACGATCACGCGATCCGCCGCATCAAAACTCTGCGCGAAATCTTCAAGCAATGCCTTGGTTCGCGAAAACGTATGCGGATGGAAAACGGCGATAATATTCCGTGTCGGAAAAAGTTCACGAAAAGCGGCGAGCGTTGCGCGAATTTCTTCGGGATGATGTGCATAGTCATCATACACCGGTGCGCCCCGATATTCCCCCACTCGTTCAAAGCGCCGCGCCGTCCCGAAGAAATGTTCCATACCCCGACGAATATCGTCCACATCAAACTTGAGCGCGAGAAGCAATGCCGCAACGGCCGCTGCATTCTGCGCATTGTGCTTTCCTGCAAGACGGAGACGAAACAATCCAAGATCGTGTTCTCCTTCAAAAAGATGGAACTGTTGGTGAAAGGATCCCTCAAGCAACGGTTCGTAATCAACGATACGAATATCGTTCTCGGGCAGAAATCCATACGAACGCTTCTGCGCCCGCGAAACTGACACCACATCGGCGACCGATGCGCTGTCTCCGCAAAAAATCAGGAATCCGTGCGGCGGAATACGCCGAAGAAGCGCACGAAATGTTTCGGCGTATGATTGCATATCCGGGAAAAAGTCCGGGTGATCCCAGTCGAGACTCGTCAGAATGACGCTCCATGGTTCATAATGTCGCAGTTTGTTCTGATATTCATCCGCTTCCAACACGAAGTATTTTCCCGATCCCAAGAGCGCATTACCGCCCCAACTTGAAATGGAGCTCCCTACCAGCGCGAGCGGATCGGCATGAAGTGCCTTCAGTGTTTCCGCAAGCAGGGCGCTCGTCGTCGTTTTGCCATGCGTGCCGGAGACGAGAATGGAGAGTCGCTCTCGAGTCAACTCACCGACCGCTTCTGGATAACTCATCACACAAATATCAGACGTGGCGGCGCGAGCATAGGCGGCAGCGAGCTCCTCATTATTCTCGGGCGTATAGGCCGTCGAATAGATAATACAATCAGCGTCATCCGGGATATTCTTTGGAGAGAACCCCTCCGTAAAACGAATACCGCGCCGGCGAAGCACCTCGTCGGTAAAAAAATGCTCGTGTGTATCAGAGCCACCGACGAGTAGTGAGCGACCGGAAAGAATCTCCGCGAGCGCCGCCATACCGGCGCCCTTGATTCCGATCATATGCACCCGTATCACATCGGCAAAAGATTTCATAGGCAGTGTATCGGCGCGTATATCGATATATTTTCACTATCGCCGGAAGAAAGAAATCAATCGATCAAAAGCCGTGACGCGAGCTTCTCGATCGTGAATCAGTGTCGCCACAGATTCAGCAATACGCGCCGACGCATCAGCATGATAGAATCCACGGATCGAAGCGGCCATCTTTTGACGCAACGCCGCATCATCCAAGAGCTCTTCTATTTTGCCCGCGAGAAGATTTTCACCAAGGTTACTCTCCTCCAAAACGAGAGCGCCGCCGGCACGCGCAATTTCATAGGCATTCATGCGTTGTTCATCATTAGCCGCCGAAGGAAGCGGGATGAGTATCGCCGGCTTCCCCACCGCTGCAATTTCGGAAATGGTATTCGCCCCCGCCCGCGAAACAATCAAATCCGCCAGTGCAAATGCGTCGGAAAGTTCGCCCGTATCAAAGAAGGGCGCCATATGAATTTTCCCGGACGCATCACCAAGTGCATGCTCCTCAAAACGCGAACGCGTTTCGTCATAGTTCGCTTGCCCCGTCTGATGAATCACAAAGAATCGCTCGAGAAGCCTCGGGAGAATGCGCACTATCGCCCGATTAATCGCTTGCGATCCCAAGCTCCCGCCAAGCACCAGAAGCACCAGCTTCCCCGGCGGACATCCGAACCGCCCACGCGCACGGTCAACATTACCCATAAGAAGCCCTTCGCGTATCGGATTCCCCGTAATAGCCACTCGAGAAGGCTCGAAGAACTTGGTTGCCGACGGATATGCAACAGCGATGCGATCCGCAAATTTCCCCATGATGCGATTGGCAACACCCGGCGTCGCATCGGAATCCTGCGTGAGAATCGGAATCCGATAGACCCATGCCGCAAAAACAACCGGCACTGCCGCATAGGCACCTTTGGAAAAGACCGCGTCCGGCATGTGCCGGTATAAATAGTAGAGCGACTGGAAGAATCCGGCGATATTCCTGAACACATCGCTCACATTTCGCAGATCAAAATAGCGCCGCCACTTGCCGCTCAAAATGCGAATTGATGCGATACCCGCCTCGCTAATGATCTTCTGCTCCAATTCGCCCGCCGGACCAAAATATAAAAGCTCAGTATTCTCGCCAAGCTGCGCACGAATCTCTTTGGCAACCGGAATAAGCGGGAAAATGTGTCCTCCGGTCCCGCCGCCTGCGAGCACAATACGATATGTTTTGTTCATAGGATACAATGCTGGTCTAGTGTTCCTTTAGTGTAGAATCTTTCCCAATCCGTATCAAGATGCCCATAGCCGCCATAAGAAAGACAATAGAAGTTCCTCCATAGCTCACGAACGGCAACGGAATGCCTGTGAGCGGAATCAGAGCGGTTGCTGCCGCGATATTGATAAACGCCTGAAAAATGACCCACGACACGATACCCGCTGCCGCGTAGCGTCCGAAGTCATCCGGAGCCTGGCGCGCAATGCGCAATCCCTGCCACGCAATAAATACAAAAAGCGCAATCAGCAACACCGAGACGAAAAATCCCCATTCTTCGGAGAAGATGGCAAAGATGGAATCCGTCACCGGCTCCGGAAGATAATTGAACTTTTGCCGACTGAGTCCGAGTCCGAGTCCGAAGAGTCCGCCGCTTCCGATCGCAATAAGCGCCTGATTCACCTGATAACCCGCTCCCTTGGGATCGAAATCCGGATTCATAAAGACCAGAAATCGCTGCAGCCGGTAGGGCGCCACCTTGATAAGAATCGCGAGCATCGCCATGCCAGAGAGGAACAGCCCGAAGAGATGGGAAACTTTCGCACCCGCAATAAAGTACACCGAAACGGCAATAAGAAAGATGAGCCCGAAGGTTCCCGTGTCAGGCTGCTTCATAATGAGGAAACCAACAAGGCCCAACACCACAAGGAACGGCACCAGATCCTCGATAAAGTCTCCCACCATCTTCCGATCCTTCCGCGAAAACCATGCCGCGAGATAGAGCACGAAAGCAAACTTCGCCATCTCCGACGGCTGAAAAGAGAACGCTCCGATAGAAAGCCAGCGACTCGCTCCGTATACACGATCCCCGACGCCGGGAATCAAAACCGCGATAAGCGCAAGAACCGTCACAGCAAAGAGCGGAAAAGCGAGCCGCCGCCACACGCGATAGTCAACGTATTGAAAGACAAAGAGCGCAATCAGTCCAACTCCGACCCCAAGGAGTTGCCGCTTCAAAAAGAAATAGTCGTCGCCGAACCGCGTCTCGCCATAGAAAACGCCGGCGCTCGCAATGGTGACGAGTCCGATCACCACCAGCGCCAAAACCGAAAACAAGAGGCTGCGATTCTGAAACGAAGATGAGGAAGAATGAGAAACCGATCGCACAGAAGTGTGTATTTGTCTTGAATTAAAAGACGGCGCACAGAAACAAAAGGAGTTCTTGGCATTACGCCGGCGAAGCATGCTCACGCCGCCATCGATCGATATCGGCATGATTCCCGGAAAGCAACACTTCCGGAACGCACCACTCGTTGAACACCTCCGGCTTGGTATATTGCGGGTGTTCGAGATATCCCGGTTCGCGATGAGACTCGGTATCTGCGCTCGTCTCATTACCAAGAACGCCCGGCACGAGACGCGCCACCGCATCAACTATCACAAGCGCTGGAAGCTCGCCACCCGTCAACACGAAGTCACCGATCGACAGTTCTTCATCCGCCATATATTCCGCCACACGCTCGTCGACTCCCTCATAACGCCCGCAAATAAGAACGATCTGCTCATATGCCGACAATCGTCGGGCGTCTTCCTGTCGGAACGGCTTCCCTTTCGCCGAGAGCAACACGATGCGACGTGACAAATCGGCATGCGCCACTTTCAAAGATTCGACCGCCTTCCAAATCGGTTCCACTTTCATCACCATGCCCGCCCCGCCGCCATAGGGCGTATCGTCCGTCTTGTGATGCTTGTCGGTCGCAAAGTCACGAATATTGTGCGCCGCAATCGAGATATGTCCCGCCTCCTGCGCGCGTTTCAAAATAGACTCGCCGAGATAGGAGTCGAATATATATGGAAAAAGAGTAAGGATATCAAAACGCATCATCCTGGTTATAATAGCACGCCCCAAACAAGCAAAAAAGTAACGCGACATCAAGAATTCAGCTCAACAAAAAAAACGAGCCGCCGATTCTCCTTATTATTCGGAAAACAGGCGGCATAATAAGGAGGCTGCACTACAAAGCCCGCTCAATCACACGGATACACCCTCCCATACTGATCGCGACAGTACCGAGGAGGCGGACCGGGATCGTAGCGGTGCCGAGAACGTCCGCGGTACCGATAATACCCCGGAGGCGGACCCGGATCATACCGACGCCCATGGTGATATTCATTGGACCGATCGCTGACAACAGCGCCTGCGAGAGCGCCAATGGCAGCTCCCCCGAGAATAGCCCGATCCCGATCCGTACAAGCAGTCAACAAAAGTACTGCAGACAGAACACTTACCACTTTCCACGAACTTTTCACTGCTTACTCCTTCCCCGAATTTTTTCGGGAGTATGTACAAGCAACTAGAAATAGAAACACACTCTTTGCAAGCCCTCTCTGTATAGCACAAAACAAAATATCTGTCGAGAGTCTACGCATTTCCCGTCTACCTTTAGCATAATTCTCATACGGTGGTTTTCCATGCTGTAGAAAAACACAAAAAGTGATACTCCTCGCATCATCAAAGAAGGTAAGCCAAAAAAAACTCCCCCGCCAGGCATCCTGCCTGTGGGGGTAAATTACTACATAAGCG
>CAYQPQ010000004.1:0-19509 GCA_964420045.1 uncultured Bdellovibrionales bacterium
ATTGAGGATCGGTACGAAGCGCTCGGCGGTGTTGCGGCGAATACGTCGGTCGGACTCGCGCGCCTTGGCATTTCCGTGTCATGCTATGGTGCGACAGGTGATGATGACTTGGCGGCGTGGATTCGTCGGGAATTCGATCGGGAGGGTGTCGATACGAGTTTACTTGAAGAGTATACCGGAGTAAAAAGCGATCTTTCGGCGATACTGGTTTTTACGGGTGACGGTGAGCGGACTATTTTTTACAATCGCGATTCAGCCGAGCGATTCTTGGCGCAGTCGTCGAAATTCTCCGGCGCCTCTTGGGTGATGATAAGTGCCTTGAATGGAAACTGGGAAGAAAATATGCGACAGGCCGTCGCGGGCGCGCAAGATGCGAAGGCGAAACTTGCCGTGAATCCCGGTCAGCGAAACATGAAGGACAATCCGGAGAAAGTTTTGGAGGTGGTTCGTGTGTCGGACGTGCTTGTGCTCAATAAAGATGAGGCGATTGAACTGGTCTTGCATATTGCGCCACAGACGAGCGCCGAGAATCTGAATGAAGAATCGTTTCTTGTTCGGACACTTTTTGATTTTGGTGCGAAGAAAATGGCGATGACTGATGGCGCGCGCGGCGCTTGGGGGTATGACGGGAAGGAAATATTGCATGCAGTGGCAAGGAAGCCGGAGCATGGAATTGATACGACGGGCGCCGGCGATGCTTTTGGGAGTGCCTTTCTCGCGGCGGAGATTTCCCAGAAACCTCTTTCGGAAGCGCTGCAATGGGGCATGGTGAACGGCGCGAGTGTGGTGATGCACTACGGTGCTATTGAAGGATTGCTCCGCCGAGAGGAAATCGAAAGAGGAATTTCGAATGTCATTGTGAATTCTGTGGTATAATGCTCGTATTGATTGTGCAGGATGTTCTCGTATGAGGTGTCGGAACGGGTGTTGTTGCGCAGCGTTCTTTCTTGCTATTTTTTCTTATGGGGTTTTTCTCGAATGTTCTGGGGAGAAATTCTCGCGAACATTTTCTTGCGCTCGATATTGGAACGGAAATCGTCAAAGCCTTGGTGTTTCGCATCGAAGGCGGTTCGGGCATTGTTGAAGGAGTTGGTTGGGTTCGCCAGAAGTCGGGGAATATGCAAAGCGGCGCCGTTTCGGATATTGCAGGCGTTATTGATTCGTGTCGTGAAGCGATACTTCTCGCCGAAGAACAGGCTTCGGCGAAAAATGTTCGGAAAAGCATCGTAGGAATTGCCGGGGAGCTTGTAAAAGGTACTACGACAACAGTGCATTATGAGCGTGTGAATCCGGAAGTGAAAATCAGTCTTTCGGAACTTCGAATGATTGTCGAGAAAGTGCAGGAGAAAGCATATGAGCGTATTCACAAGCAACTTGCCTGGGAGACAAACCAGTCGGAGATTGATGTCAAGCTAATTAATGCGGCGGTTGTCGATGTGCGAATTGACGGATATCGAGTGACGAATCCACTCAATTTTCAAGGACGAGACGTGTCCATGAGTATTTTCAATGCTTATGCGCCGATGATTCATCTTGGTGCTATCGAAAGTATCGCATCTGCGTTGCATCTCGATCTTATAAACATCGCTGCGGAGCCCTATGCGGTTGCTCGTTCGGTCGAAGTTGAAGACATGCTTGATTTCAGCGCGATATTTATTGATATCGGTGGCGGCACAACCGATATCGCCGTCGTGCGAAATGGCGGACTCGAAGGAACGAAGATGTTTGCGCTTGGCGGTCGTGCGTTTACGAAGCGGCTTGCGCAGGAATCGGGCATGAGCTTTGAGGAAGCGGAGAAATTGAAGATCAATTATTCTCTCGGCAAACTTGATACGGAAGCGACGAATGCGCTTCATGATTTTTTCCGCGAGGATTGTCGGGTGTGGCAGGGCGGCATTGAGCTTTCTCTTGCGGAGTTTTCCGATACGGATCTTTTGCCGACGAAGATATTTCTCTGTGGTGGCGGGTCGGGGCTCCCGGGCATTCGAGAAGCGCTTCTCTCCGAGGAATGGAGCGGCAATTTGCCGTTTTCGAAATCTCCCCAGGTAAGCTTTCTCCAGCCGCACGATATTGTTCGCATGAGCGATTCAACGGGCGTGCTCTCAAATCCTCAGGATATTACGCCAATGGGTCTTGCAAATCTCGCTTTGCATTTGGCAGATGAAGAAAAATCGCTTGCGGGGATGCTTCGTCGGGCGATGGACACGGTTCAGAAATAGGCTTCCCGTGTGTTGACGGAGCTTTCTCAAAAACAAAATTCTCACTCTACGTTTATGCCACATCTTGCATACATTGATCCGGACGAAGAAATTATATCCGTGATCGGGCGGCTTCGAAAGGCGTCGGATGTGGATGTGTTTCTTGTTGTACCAAAGCGCGCTCTCTTTATGCGCAGCTTGGTGAATCTTCGTCTTCTTGATCGAGAGGCGAAGAAGCTTGGGAAGCATCTTTCTTTGGTGGTGCAAGATGCTGAGGCACGGTCACTTGCCGAGAAAGCCGGTATCGAGTCGAGAAATTCTCTCGAGGGAATTCCCGGTGCGCATCAACCTGTGAAACCCTCGCTTCCGGCGCGACTTCCGAAAACTCAAACAGGACAAATGCCTTCCGGGCAAGGAGATGTGCCTCTTTCTCCGGGTTCGGGAGCGCGACTGCATTCTGAGTCCATTGGATCGTCGAGTTTCTTTGTAGCCCAGGGAGGGAATGCTGGTGTCGCACCTCAACCGGCATCGGAAACCCCGGTCGAGGCGCGACCGGCTTCTGCATTGCGCTTGCCGGCGTCGGATTCTGTGCCGGTGTCGCCGATGCCTCGAACGGTTCCGGTTCGCGATCGGACTCCGAAGCGATTGACCGCCTTGAATTCTGCGACGAGTTTTGCTTCAACTGATTCGTCTGGGGCATCGCCGAACATCTCTCGGGGCGTTGTATCTCCTCAGGATCCGGGCGTTGTCAATCGGGCACCGGCGACACCTCTTTCTTCGAAGCCGGCCTCGGATGCTGCTTCGAGAGTGTCATTCACCTTTCCGGCACCTTCGACGCCGCTTTCGCCGATGCGTCCACCTGTCTCCGCTGAATCTCCGGATGTTCAGGCGTCCACACCTCCGTCTCCCATTGCATCGCCGCAGAGCTTGGAGTCATCAACTCCCGATCAGAGCGCATTATCCCGTTTCTATCAGAAAGGCACATCAGCTCCCCAATCGACTCAGCAATCTGTAACAGCGAAGCGTGCTTCTGAAAAGTCTGTCAGCTCACCTGTTTTTCGGTGGATTCTGTTTGGCGGGGTCGCTCTTTCGCTGCTCGCGGTTCTTGGTGTTTCACTTGTTATCTTTGTGCCTCGGGCGGATGTGACAATTATTGCCAAAGAACTTTCCACTTCTCTTGATGCGGAAATACTGGCGCGAGTGGATCAAACGGATGTTGATGTTGATAAAAAATACATACCGCTTCGTATTATTGAAGTTGAAAAGGATATTGCGCAATCATTTCCGAGTACCGGACAGGCATCGGTATCCGACAAGCGCGCTCGTGGGATGATTACTCTTTCCAATGCCTTCGGGGAGAGTCCGCAGTCCCTCGTGGCAACAACGCGCTTTGAATCTCCGGATGGAAAAATTTTTCGTCTGGCTAAAAGCGTGACCATTCCCGGCACGAAAGAGGTGGATGGAAAATCCGTTCCCGGAACCGTTGATGTGGAAGTGGTCGCTGACGCATCGGGAGAAGGGTATAATATCGAACCGACAACGTTCACTATCCCCGGGCTGAAAGGTGGTCCGAAGTATGAGAAGGTTACTGCGACATCTGAAAAGGCTTTCGATGGCGGTGGTGATGGAGAAGGAGCTATCGCTTCTGTTTCGGCGGATGATGTGGCTCGTGCGAAAGACGCGACACTGAAAGCGCTTCCGGAATTGATTCGTAGTGAGATTGAGAAAGATCTGCAGCCTGGGGAGAAGCTTTTGGATGACGCGTTTCTTTCGGAAACGCTCTCTTCCGGGGCGTTTCCGAGTGTCGGAGCAGTGACCTCGAGTTTTGATTTTCGTGTGCATGTTTCTGTGCGCGCATTGGTTTTCTCGGATGCGGATGTTCGCATGGTTGCTGCAGCGCTCTTGGGTGATGGGGCGAATCCTCAAGATATTCGTGTGGAGTACACGGTGCCTCATCCCGACTTTACCGCCAAAACGCTTGGTGTGAAGGTTCGAGTTTCGGTTGAGAAGGGACAAAATATGGATATTGAGCAGATAAAGCAGCGAATTCTTGGGAAGAGTGTCGGCGATGTGCAAGCGGTATTTGCCGATTATCCGAATATTCAAAAAATTGAAGTAGTGTTCTGGCCGAAGTTTATGACGAGCCGTATTCCGAGTCGCGCCTCGCAGGTTTCTGTGAAGGTGGAAACGGCTGCTGAAGGGGTGTCGCCATGAACTTGCGTTTCTTGAGGATTCCCGATATTCTGTGGGGAAGCGGGTTTTCGCAATCTGAATCATTGTCTTTCGGACACTGCTATGGCACTCTTTGGACCGAGGAACGTTGCTCGACCGGATCTGCACGGAAAGACGCTTTCTCCCGATGAACGCAAAGCGGCGATTCGCCGCGTCGAATCCGATCTCTCGCTGCTCTATAGTGATCGGCTCAAACTCAATCGTCAGAAGACGGATCGAGACCTTGCCCTTCGAAAACTTCGAACGGAGCTTCGTCGCGTGCAAGTGGAAATTGAACGTGCCGAAGCGGAAGAGAAGAAAGACGAACGAGAACTCCGAACGCTTGAAGAAAATATTCGTCTTGCGAAAAAGCGTTTGGTGGTTCTTTAGAATGTTGAATTGAAAACTGCGTTGTCTGGAAATTTTTTAAGCGCTTTTCTATGGGATACATTGACAAGAAAAAAATTCAGGAGATTACGGAGAGTTTTTTGACACCTGATCAACGGAGCAGTGTCGATGCTGCCCGAAGTTTTTTTGATGGGAAGATGTTTACTCTCGGTTCTTCTTTTGAGAAAGGAGACATAGCTCGGGAAGACTTGGGGCAGAATATTGCGGGTGTTCTCAAACAATTTAAAATTTATTTAAGTCCTACTGAGATAGCGAATCTACAGAAGAAGATTAATTACGTTTGATCTTTCTTTGATACCTAGATCTTTCAGGCCCTTCTGCTTGTATGCTGACTACACGGGAAATTCGGGAAAAATATCTTCGGTTTTTTGAGAAGAAGGGGCATGCTGTCGTGCCTTCGTCGCCGCTTGTTCCGGAGAATGATCCGTCGACGCTTTTTACGGGGAGCGGTATGCAGCCGATGGTGCCGTATCTTCTCGGAGAAGCGCATCCTTTGGGAATGCGTCTTACCGATTCGCAAAAATGTTTTCGAAGTCAAGATATTGAGGAGGTTGGCGATAACCGACATACGACGTTTTTCGAGATGCTGGGCAACTGGTCGTTTGGGGATTACTTCAAGCGAGAGCAAATTTCATGGGTGTGGGAGTTTTTGACGAAAGAGCTCGGTCTTGATCCGTCGCGACTCTACTTCACCTGTTATGGCGGCAATGAGTCACTCAATATTCCGCGTGACGAGGAAGCGGCGACGCTCTGGAAAAATCTACTCGAGTCAGCGGGCGTTTCGGCGGATATTTGCGAGGATGCAGAGGCGTTGGGTATGCGGGGCGGGCGTATTTTCTACTATGGCGACAAGAAAAATTGGTGGTCTCGCGTCGGTGTGCCGGAGAATATGCCGGTTGGCGAGCCGGGCGGTCCGGACACGGAAATGTTCTGGGATTTTGGCGAACATCTCCGTCTTCACGAATCGTCAATCTGGAAGGACTCGCCCTGTCATGTCAACTGCGATTGCGGGCGCTTTGTGGAAATCGGCAATAATGTTTTCATGGAATATGTGAAGACAGAGAGCGGATTCCGAAAGCTTCCCAAACCGAATGTCGACTTCGGCGGCGGGCTCGAACGGTTGGCAGTGGCGGTCAATGATAATCCGGATATTTTTTGTATCGACGCTTTTGACGGTGCGCGAAAAATTCTTGAGAGTCTTTCTGCAAGGCTATATGGCGAGCATGAGAAGGACACCTATGCGTTTCGTGTCATTCTTGACCATATACGGGCGGCGACGTTTTTGATAGCTGACGGTGTCGTGCCTTCCAATAAAGATCAGGGGTATTTTGTGCGGCGGCTGATTCGACGGGCAGTGCGGTTTGCGAAAAATATAGGGATTCAAGAGGCGTTTGTGCGAGATATTGTCGGGGCATATGTTGAGACGTATGAAGTGTCGTATCCCGTCTTGCAGGAGAAGCAGCAATTTCTTGTCCGTGAAAGCGAGCAAGAGGAGCAGAAATTTCGCAAGACACTTGAACAAGGAATGAAAGAGCTTGAGAAACGATCTCTGATAGGGAGCGTTTCGGGGAAAGATGCGTTCGAGCTTTTTTCTACCTATGGATTTCCACTTGAGATGACGAAAGAACTGCTTGAAGAGCGAGGGCTATCGGTTGATGAGGGCGAATTCTACAGAGAATTTAAGCAACATCAGGATTTATCTCGAACGGCGAGTGCCGGGAAGTTCAAAGGCGGTCTTGCCGACACAAGCGAGAAAACGACGCGGCTTCACACGGCGACCCACCTTATGCTTGCCGGACTTCGGAAGTTTCTTGGGAGTGATGTGCATCAGGCGGGGTCGAATATTACCGAAGAGCGAGCTCGTTTCGACTTTACCTATCCGACGAAGGTCTCTCGCGAGGTGCTTGATCGGGTCGAGGCATATGTAAACGCGGCAATACAGTCGAATTGTGTTGTCGGGATGGACATTATGGAAAAGGAGGCGGCACGAGCAGCGGGCGTCGAAGGAAGCTTTTGGGACAAATACCCGGAGAAGGTAACGGTGTATCGCGTGAAAAGCGCGGATGGCACGGTGTACTCTTCGGAGTTGTGCGGTGGTCCGCATGTAAGCACTACCGACGGCATGGGTCACTTTCGTATTGTAAAAGAAGAGGCTTCCTCTGCGGGTGTTCGTCGGATCAAGGCGGTTTTAGAGGAGGCTGTTTGACAAAATGCGTATTCTTGAGTAGAGTGAATATTACTGTGTCTTAGGACTATACTATGATTGCTATTATCAGAACGGGAGGAAAGCAGTATCGGGCACTTGAAGGCGAAAGGCTTCGCGTAGAGAAACTCGAGGGCGAGGTGGGCGATACGATAACTTTCTCTGAGGTGCTCTTGGCAGGGGATGAACAGTCGGTTCGTGTAGGAACGCCTTTGGTATCGAAGGCTTCCGTTGCTGCGAAGATTGTAGAGCAAGGTCGTGCTGACAAGGTGTGGGGCATAAAGCACAAGCCAAAGAAACGGTACAAGGTAAAGTTTGGTCACCGACAGGCATATACGGAAGTGGAAGTGACGAAGGTTATTGCTTCATAGCGACTTCGATATTTTTTTGATCTTTTCTCTAGGGACTGCCCGAAATGGTTCGGGCAGTTTTTATATTTTATATGAAGTCTTTGAGGAGCCGGTTTTTTCGTCTATACTGGAGAGGCGGATTTTTTAAACATGTCTTTATGCGTCTCATTGCGCTGTGGATTGTGAATGCAGTTTTGTTTCTTGTGATTGCAAATATTGTGCCGGGTATCGAGGTTCGTGATTTCGGAACGGCTCTCTGGATGGCGCTTCTTTGGGGGTGTATCAGTATTACTATACGACCGATTCTCCTTCTCCTCACGCTTCCCGTGACGATTTTGACGCTTGGACTCTTTACTTTTGTTGTGAACGGGTTTCTTTTTTGGCTTCTCTCTTATATGGTGTCCGGATTTCGGGTAGCATCTTTCGGCGCAGCTCTTTTTGGAGCATTCTTGTTTTCTTTTTTTGGGTGGGCATTTGGTCGTGTATCTCGGAAGTCGGGTGATTCGTGATGGATGGCATGATTCTTGATGTATGAAGGTGGCGCTCGTGCATGATTATTTGGTTCAGTATGGAGGAGCTGAGCGAGTACTTGAGGTGTTTGCGGAGATGTTTCCGGAGGCGCCGATTTTTACGCTTATATATGATCGGAAAGCTATGCATGGGGCGTTTGAGGGTCGGGATATTCGAACCTCATTCCTCCAGAAAATCCCTTGGGCGAAGCGGAACCATCGGTTTTTCCCTGTGCTGATGCCACTTGCCATCGAACAGTTCGACTTTCGGGATTTTGATGTGGTGCTTTCCGATTCCTCAAGTTATGCAAAGGGTATTGTTACGGGTCCCGGTACGATCCATGTGTGCTATATGCACACGCCTATGCGGTACGCGTGGGACGACTGTCACAAGTACGTCGAAGACTTCGGCCTTCCTCGTCTCGTGAAGAAAGCCATCCCGTTTTTTATGAGCCCGGTGCGTCTGTGGGATCAAGTAAGCGCCAGTCGACCGGATCATATTATTGCGAATTCTCAGTTTGTTGCCGATCGCATATGGAAATACTATCGCCGTTTTGCGCATATCGTTCATCCGCCAGTCGATGTGAATGCTTTCAATGCGGTTCTTCCGGCGGAGCGGTCGGATTATTTTCTCATGGTCGGGAGGCTTATCGCATACAAGCGGCACGATATTGCCATTCAGGCATTCAATGAGCTTCGTCTCCCTTTGAAGATTGTCGGGCGTGGTCCGGAATATGATCGGTTGAAGAAGCTTGCCGGTCCAACCATAGAATTCTTAGGGAGAGTTCCTGACAAGGACCTCCCGCGGTACTATGGCGCGTGTCGAGCGTTTATTTTTCCTCAGGAGGAAGATTTCGGTATTGTTGCCTTTGAAGCGTTTGCTTCCGGGAGACCGATCATTGCCTTTCGCGGCGGGGATATTCCGGAACACCTCGAAGAGGGAGTGATGGGCACTTTCTTTGATCGACAAACGGTGAACGACATTGTCACAGCAGTTCGGGAATTTCACGACGCCGATTACGACGCCGAACGTATTCGTCGGAAAGCGCTGGCTTTTGACCGAGCAGTCTTCGCTGAGAAGATCCGTGCCTATCTTGATAATGTTTGCTGCGATGTGAAAGGATGAAGTGAAATTTACTCCATCTTGACAGTGATAACAGAGTTTCCAGTGGACACAAAGGCGGTTTTCGTGCTCGGATCGAGAGCGAAATGAGTCGCTCCTTGAAGGGCATCGCTTGCGTATTGTGCCGTGATAGCGCCGGTTGCGACATCGTACTGGACAATGCGTCCGGCGATACCGTCGAGTACGAAGAGTTGCCCGTTGTCTTCTTGGGAAGATACGGATATATCGGTGGGAAATATCGGCGTTGTTGAAGATTCAAACTCTTTTGTTTGCAGGATCCCGCGGAAATAGGTGTGAATTCCTGAGCTGTCGGCAACGAATACGGAGTCACTTACGGCGATTGTTGATTCCGGTTGTATGGAGACGGATTCTCGAAACCATGATGTCGCAGATCCAAACCCTCCGTCGGCTCGCGGATATCGGGAGAGTGTGTTTTCGGTCGGGTTTAATGCGTAGAGATAGGTGGACGATGCGGCAATATGAGTCACGTCGGCGGCGTTCGGAAGTACGAACCTCTCATCGGAAAAGCGATTCGTTGCGGGAGTGAAAAAGAGTATGGTTCCATCCTCGGTTACTATGAGAAGAGCTCCGAGATCCGGCATAGCAACTCCCATTCTTGCGGTTTTTTCGTCAGGGTAGGCGATCTGTGTGGTGTTTTCTCCATTCGATCCTGCGCGATAGATCGCATCTTTTGTGATGAGGAAAAGAGTCTCTTGAATGCGGGCCATGCCGACGATATCGGAGAATGTTCCAATGACCGACGGTTGTCCTATGAAGTGAATGTTAATGTCTTGCTCTAATTCGCGAGGCGTTTCGGTGATTGTATTTTCGGCGTTGGATGGTTCTTCGGCAGTTGTTTGCGAGGTATCTTTTACTACAAATATTCGGACCAGCAAAAATGTCGCACTTATGCCAAGGATTGCAAGACCGGATATTTTCAGTACCTTTTGTTTTTTGGCAGGGAGATTCTCGAACCATGCTTTGAGAAAACGACACATCTGTGCGCACTTCGAAAATGCGACTCTTCCTGTCTGAAGAATCCCCTTGAAGAGTGCGGCGCTTCTTGACTCGCCGTGCACGGGAATGTGAACGGTACTGTGTCTGGAAAAAACCGAGAGAGACGAGATATTCCCGAGAGTTCGCCGAGCTTTTTCGGACAGTCTGTGCATCAGGGGTGCCGGTTGTCGATCGGATCGTCCGAGGATCATTTTATTGCCGGCGGCTTCTGCGAGGGGGATATTGCGAGGTGCGCGTTCCGTTGTCGAAGGTGGCAACGCGCTCTCTATCGGAAAGTTGGAGAGGCGCCTTTTTTCTTGCCATGAGCGGAGCGCGGATCGTATCTTTGAGGAGAGAGCTGTCGACACTGTTTTGATACTTTGTATTCCGGAGTGCAATGCGGGGAGGATGTTTCTTCTGCACTGTGTTTTGATATGTCGGAGCCAGACGTTGATATTTTCAAGAAACATGTGGACACGTTCCCATGTTTCACTGCTTTCTTCGCTGGGTGCCTCTCCGGTTACATAAATGTGCCCCGTTTTGTTGTCTATTCGATCTTGCTCACCGGATTTTTTCTCGCGGAGGCCGTCCTCGATGCTGTTTCCTTGTTGTTTCGACGATTCAAAAATAGCTCGGCTCCAGGCGTTTGGTACGGAGTCGATGGTGGCAAGAGTTCGTTTTGGTGCCGGTTTTCGTTCGTATCCCGATATCGTGCCAATGGTAATGCACACGCTCGCGGATATATCAAGCTGGTTGATAACAGCGGTTTGCAGGAGTTGTTCGAATTGATCGTTTGGCAAACGATTGGCGGATCGTTCGAGTTCCGTTTCGGAGAGGATGGAGAAGATCTCCGGCGTAGTGATGAGTATTCGATCGCCAGGTGAAATTTTCCCGCTGGCCACATCGGTGAATGTTTTCATCGGGTGGTCATTGTCCGAGTCGGCGAGCCCCTCACTTATATCGGAGAGGTGTCTTTCTCGAAAGAGGAGGACTTTTGCGTTCCCTGCAACTGAGAAATGGAGATTGTTTCGCTCAATGATGCAAAGAGCTGCGTCGAGCGTCCCGATCCATTCGGTGTTTCCTTCTTTAGCGAGCTCTGCGAGTCCGATATTTACCTTGTGAAGTGCTGATTCAAAACTTTCGATGGCGCCTCGGCGAGGGTTTCCATAATATTCTTTCTTGGCGAGCGAGGAAAGAAAATTGACGATATAAGCGGAATGTTCACTTCGATCTTGTATGATCATGACGCCAGCAAGCATGCCGAGCGGTTCTCGGGCGATATTGTCCGGAAGATGCTGAAAAGATACCGCATACGGCTTCAAAAAACCGTTTCGAGCAACGGATATCTCGGTAGCCGTCGGCGCGATTTTTTCTGGCGCTTTCGGCGAAACAATCTTTCTTGCCATAGATAGAGTATATTATACCACAAGATGAAGATGCTTTCGCGTAGCGCCGCGCTGTCTCTCCGCGATTCATTTACGGAGCTTTGACTTTCCGGGGATCGATTCGTATAATTAAGGGAAAGGCGCAGGGATTTTCTTTATTGTACCGCTATGTCCGACATGTTTGAGACGCTGTTTGGTTCCAAGACGCGGGCGCGATTGCTGCGGCTTTTTATTCTCAATCCTGAGAAGGCGTATACAACGGAAGAACTGGCTGAAAAAGCGATTCTTCTGCGGAGTCCGCTGCTTCGTGAGGCGCGTCAGCTCGCCAAGATAAAGTTCGTTATCGAGCGAACAAAAGCAGGGAAGCCGATTTTCTCGGTGAATCCGAATTTTCCCTTCTTTAACGAATTGCAGTTGCTTTTTGTTCGTCCCGATTCGAGCGTCTATGACAGCATGTTTAAGAAATTGCAGGCGGTTGGCGATGTGCGCTTGCTTTTGGTATCGGGTATTTTCCTCAATTACCAAAAGAGCAAGGCAGACATGATTCTTGTGGTCAATAATCCGAGCCGTGCCAAACTCAAAAGCGCTATCGGATATATTGAGGCGGAAATCGGGCGGGAGATCCGTTTTGTTCTTATGAATGGCGAGGAATTGCAGTATCGCCTGAATATGATGGACCGATTTCTAATGGAGTTTCTCGAAAATCCCATGCGAGAGATCGTGAACAAAGTCCCCGAGCTCAAACGTTTCGTCGCGGGACTCCGCCGATAATATTTTTCTCTATGGAGGCATTTCTTTTTCCTGTAATAGTGCTTCTGGTTGGGGTGGTTGCTTTCTTGATGTATGACAAATTTCATTTGAGGGGGCAGTCAGGGAGAGTAGAATCGGATATGTTGCGGGAGGATTTGGCGCGGCGTATGGAGGAGATGCATCGAAGTGTTGCGGAAGATATGCATCGATTCTCGTCGTCGTTCTTGCAACAGATGGGGAATTTTCAGGCAAATGTGAGTCATCGTCTCGAGGACAATACAACGCGACTCGATAGTCGGCTCGATGGCGCGGCGCGTTCGTTTACGGAAGTGCGCGCGGAAATGGGTCGGGTTCGAACGGAAGTCGGCGTGGCGCTTGAAGAGGTAAAGCACTCAAGCAGCCGTATTCTCGAGGTCGGGAAAGATGTTCGATCGTTGCAGGATATTCTTCGTTCGCCGAAACTCAGAGGAGGATTTGGGGAATTGCTGCTTGAAGATATGCTCTCTCAAATGTTGCCTCGGGAGTACTATACGATTCAGCATGCCTTTAAGGGTGGGGATGTTGTGGATGCGGCGATCCACTTGAAGGGCGGTATCATTAGTGTTGATTCCAAGTTCCCGCTTGAGAACTTTCGAAAACTGGTCGAGGCAAGTTCGGATGAGGAGCGGAAGCAGTTTCGAAAGCTCTTCTCGTCCGATGTTCGAAAACATGTGGATGCAATTGCGCGAAAATATATCGTTCCAGAGGAGGGGACGCTCGATTTTGCACTCATGTATATTCCGGCGGAGAATGTGTACTATGAGATTGTCGTCAAAGACAATGAAGGCGATGGTTTGGCGGAGTATCTTTTCTCAAAAAAGATTGTCCCGGTTTCACCAAATTCGTTTTATGCGTACATGAGGACGCTCCTTCTTGGACTTCAGGGAATGCAGATTGAGAAACGCGCCAAGGAAATTATGGGCAATTTGAATCGTCTCGGTCGGGAGTATGATCGATTCTCCAAAGAATTCGAAACGCTTGGCGGTCACATTACCAATGCGGCGAAGAAATATGAAGAGGCGGATAAGCGTCTTGGGAAGGTGGAAGATCAAATTGCGAGGACGCGTATTGAAGATGACTCGGATTCCGTCGAGCCAATAGCGGTTTCCTCTCCGTCGAATCTGTGAGAGACTTCTTTTAAGAGTGTGTCTAAAAAGGCTGTTTTTCCGAAAGAAATTCTTTTTTTGCTTGTCTTACACTTCGTACGTCCGCCCGCAACGCTTTGCGTAGCAATGCGGACGGGAAAGCCGCAAAAAAAGAATTTCTTTCGAAAAAGCGGTTACATTATGCATTTTGTATAGCTTTTTAGACACCCTCTAAGAGGTGTCATCCCAAAATCATTTTAGCTTTTTGTAACGTTTAGCTTTGTGGGACCTGGATTCCCGTCTTCATGGGAATGACAGAAAGCTACAGTCTCTCCGAAGTTAGCAATGCCAACTCAGGAATGGCATGCGTCGCTTCGGAGGTTTCGGGACATGACATGGGAGACGGGAAAGAACATTATGGTATCCGATACTCCAAAAGTTTCAAACATTCCAGCTCCATCTCTTTTTCGGTATGGTACGGCGGCGGCGTTTTTCTACCTCTCGCTTGCGCTTTCGGTGGTGCTGTGGGGGTTGCCTTTCTTCTTTATTGGCGTCGGAAACGGTACGGCGGTGCTTCGGTATAACGCGTACTTCGGCGTTGATCTGACGGGTGCTTTGTGGCAGACGTTCCTCGTTCCGGCTGTGACTACAACGTTCTTCTTGGTAAACACGTCTCTCGCTTTTCTGTTTATTCGAAGGAGGATATTTGTTCCCGGAATGATTCTTATGGTAGCTTCTTTCTTTTTGCATGTAGCCGCGCTTATTGTTGTGAGCGCGCTTATTCTTGTGAATTGACCATGTCTCTTTCTTTTTACGTCGCTCCGTTTCTCACGAGTTTCTTGGTGTCGACGTCTCTCCTCTTTCTTTTTCGAGAAATATCCGCGTATCTGTCACGTGCGAGAGGACACTGGTCAATCGATTATCGTCGGTTTGGCGGAGTAGCAGTGATTCTCTCTTTTCTCTGCGCGGTTCTTTTTCGATCGCCATTGGTGGTTACGCCGGTGATCCTCGGTATCGTTACGGGGTCGATTGCGATTCTCTTTTTCGGGATATGGGACGATATTGTGACGCTGAGCTGGAAGATGCAGTTGACCTTTCAAATATCCCTCGGGGTGGCGCTCTTTGCTTTCGGTTTGCGGATTTTCTCTTTGCCGGTGCCGTTTGTCGGGCAGGTATTTGTTGATACGCTGCCCGGTAGCGAGATACTTGGTTTTGTTGTTTTGGTATTATGGGTGGTGTTTGTTATGAATGCGCTCAATTGGGTTGACGGTGTCGACGGGCTTCTTCCGAGCGTGTCGTTACTCGCCTTCTTTGCGTTGTTTGCTCTCTCGCTTTCTCCTCAGGTGAATCAACCGCCGCTCGGTATTCTCTCGATAGCGCTTGCCGGGGCCGTTTTTGGACTGCTTTTGTTCAATATTCCGCCCTCGCGATTTCTTTCAGGAACAACCGGGTCGCTTTTTATCGGCTTCTCGCTCTCGTCGATCGCGGTGCTTTCGGGAGCCAAAATGGCGACGTGTATTTTGGTGCTTTCTCTCCCGATGCTTGATGCGCTGTGGGTTTTTTTGGAACGTCTTCGATCCGGACGGTCGCCTTTTCATGGTGGAGACGCTCGGCATCTCCACTATCGTCTTCGGGAAAGAGGTTGGTCGGATCGCTCGCTCGTTGTCGGGTATACTATATATACCGGCGTTGTCGGAATCATCGCACTTTCTTTTGGCGCTATTGGAAAGACAGTGGCATTTCTCGTTTTAAGCGTATTGCTCGGAATATTTCTGCTTCGAATGGAGAGAGATACGAAGGTACGCGTGGATCACTCGACCTCTCATGGAATGTAGTATGAAAAAGCACGCCATTTTTCTGTGTGCGGGAGTCTTTTTTCTCGTCGTTTCGATTCCTTTCTTCTTCTTTGAAAAAAGTTCTCAATCGAACGGTGTATGGGTTCGCATTGGCAACGCCGTATTTTCGGTCGATATTGCCGATACGGAATCGAGTCGGGAGCGCGGGCTTGGGGGACAAGCGGCACTTTGCGATATGTGCGGCATGCTGTTTCTTTTTGATTATTCGGACACGTATGGGTTTTGGATGAAAGATATGCGCTTTCCGATAGATATTCTCTGGATTCGTGACGGGAGAATCGTGCATATCGAACACCGTGTTGATTTTCACGATCAGCAGAAAGTGTATCGTCCTGATCAATCCGCCGATCGCGTGCTTGAGATAGTGGCGGGATCGTGTGAGAAGTGGGATATACGAGTTGGTGATCCGGTATCGTTTTAGGGGCGCGTTCATGATCGTAATCCATAGTGGAAAACACAAAACCCCGCGTTGCGGGGTTTTGGAATGCAAATAAAGAACGAAAAGTCGAAAAACGAAGAAAGTGAAATTCAGAATGTCACTCCATTCTATCTACCGGTCAAATCTCTCCCATGAGTACCGATCGAACCTTTGCTTTTGCAGCGTATCCAAACCTCCTGAGAACTCTTTGAATGAGGATCTGAGTTTGGTGCGGATATGTTTAGCGAAGCGAAGGGGCTCGGCTCGAGTATTTCTTGAGATTCGTGAGTTGCTGATCGCTGAGTTGCTTCGACTTCCCGATAGCTTCTCGTATGAGATCCTTGGAGAATTCTACGCTGGTGCCGACACGAACCGGTCCCGAGACGGTGTGTTTTCGAAGATAGTCTTCGATATACACTTTGTGTTCTCTGGAAATTGCCGAGTCGGGATTCTTCTCGAGGAAATTCGCCGTTGCCTGTCGTGCGAGAAGTGTCATGCTGTCGCCGCGAGCCGCCGTTTCGACGAAAGCCGCTTCAGTTTCCTTGCTTTCAGTCATAGTCGGCGCTGGCTTTGTGGTGTCTGCAGGCTTCACCTCGGCTGGTTTGGCAGCGGTTGGATTTTCGGGTTTGTCTTCCTTTTTCGCCTCTGGCGCTGTCTTACTCGTATCGCTCTTCTCGGTTTCACCCTGAGCGAGTTGATCATCCGGCTGGGCGTTCTGATCAGCTTCATCGCTTGAAGTGGTCGTCTCCTCGGTGAGCGCCGGAGCTTGAGATCGTTGGGAATACGAATAGATGCCGCCGGCAATCGCAAACACAACGAGTATGCTCAAGATGATACGCAAATTGTCTTCGAGCCATGCCTTCAATCCACCTTCCTCTTCCTGGTAGTCATCTTCTTGGTGTTCGTCTTGCATAGTGTGTGTCACCTGCCTTTCTAGATAATCAATCATGAACAGCGATATCTGAACGTGCCGCTTGCGTTGAAGTCGGATCGACCGTCCTTTTTATTGTACGGTGCGCTATTTTTGGCGTCAACTGGACAACGTACAAGCTTTGTAGTTTAATATCACGTACAGTAAACGAGTTGCCAATTCTCTTCTGAAAGAGTGTATTGTCTCGGCTTTTTCTTGTTTTCCGGCATCACGGATGCTACAATCGCTCTGTATTTTGCTTCTTTTCGTATCGCATATCTGCGGTTGAGGATTCTCCTGTCGATCGCATCTTTCTTTGTAGATATATTGCCTCGTATCATTCTCTATGGATGTACACAAAGAGCTTTCCGGTTTCAAAATTCGGGTTGACCGTGAGATAGCGAACTATCTCGACCGCACCATTCAAGAGACGGCCAAGCATGATCCTTTTATGACTGAGGCGCTTCGATATGTGAAGACGCTGGTACTGTCGGGAGGGAAGCGCTTGCGAGCGGCGTTTATGTATTATGGATATCTTGCCGCTGGCGGTGAAGATCGGGATCGGATGCTTCGTGCGGCGGTTTCGATAGAGTTAATTCACATTTTTCTTCTTATTCATGATGATATTATTGATCGCGATGAAAAACGACATGGTGTTGTGACGGCGCATGAGCATTTTCGATCGATTGCGGACACGGTGTTTCCTCATGCCGATTCGACGCACTTCGGCAGTTCGATGGCGATTATTATCGGTGATATGGTAGGAGCGCTCGGCAATCAGATAATTTTTGAATCCGGCTTTCCTCCCGAACGTATTCTCCGAGCACTTTCGAAATTGCAGGATATTATTTCGTTTACGGTTGTGGGACAGGCAAAGGATATTTTGATAGAGTATGCGGGGAAGGCGACGGAATCGGAGATTCTTTCCATGTATGAGCATAAGACGGCGCGCTATACTATAGATGGTCCGCTTCAGTTGGGAGTCATTCTCGCGGGAGGATCGAGCGATCTTGCGGACGCGTTCGGACGGTATGCCATTCCCCTTGGAATTGCGTTTCAGATTCAAGATGATATTCTTGGCGTATTTGGGTCGGAAGAGAAGGTCGGGAAGCCGATCGGTTCCGATATTGAAGAAGGGAAGATTTCACTGCTTGTTTCGCGAGCACTTGCACGTGCTTCGGATGATGTGCGGCGAGAGCTCTCTGAGATATTGCGAAAAGGGACGGCGCTTTCTCGGTCGGATATTGATCGGTTCCGTGAAATTCTCGTAGAGTCAGGCGCGCTTTCGTCTTCACAAGATACGGCAAAAACGTATATCAATGCCGGAAAGCAAGAAATTCTTCCGATAGCGTTCCCTGCTGAGGCGAAAGATTTCCTCGTTGGTATTGCCGACTATATGATGAATCGAGAATATTAGAAACAGTGTATCTCTATGTCTCAACCACTATCTTCCATTCCCGCTCATGTGGCACTTATCCCAGACGGCAATCGCCGCTGGGCGAAGGCGCGCGGACTCGAACCCTGGGACGGACATGAAGCGGGTGCCAAGAACACGGAGAAGATTATCGAAAAAGCTCGGGAGCTCGGTATTCGCTCGTTTTCGTTTTGGGGTTCGTCCATGGAAAACCTTACAAAGCGCCCTTTCGAAGAGAAGCGCGCACTGCTTCGTTTGTATGAAGAATATTTTACGAGGATGATTGAGAATGAGGCGATACATCGTGATCGCGCACGTATTCGCATGATCGGTCATTGGCGGGAGCAGTTCCCGGATGGTCTCAAGAGGATTCTGATTCGATGTGAGGAAGAGACGAAATCATATAGCGACTATTCGCTGAATTTTTTTCTTGCATATAGCGGGAACGATGAAATGCTGGAAGCGGTTCGATCGCTTGTTTCGTCTGGCGTGTCGCCCGAGTCGATTTCGTCGGAGCGATTGAAATCAGCTCTCATGACACACGATCTGCCGCCGGTCGACTATCTCATCCGAACCGGAGGCGAGCCGCATCTCTCTGCCGGCTTTATGATGTGGGATATTGCGGATGCGCAGCTCTATTTTTCCGACAAACTCTACCCGGATTTTGACGAACACGCTTTTGCCGAGTCGATTGAGGAATACGCGCGACGCGCTCGACGATTTGGAAAATAGAAAAAGTAAGAGAGAGGAACTGTGGAGCGGATGACACATGGAGGTGTTTTTGGGACGATCCTGTCGGGGCGTCTCTTTTTGATTTGTTTATATTTTTTCGCTTCATTCTATGGAGTTAAATTCGTTACCGTGTTTGAAGTGGCATCACTCGGAGATTTCCTCCTTGCGTGTTTGCGAGAGAATACACTCTTTTTATACATGTAAAGTAAACTTGACATTACTCAGTGCTGATCTACAATGAAATTATTGAATAGCAAGAAGGAATATCCGATCTCGATGATTGTGCATGCTGCTGTTCTTCTGTGGGAGAGGTCTATGAATGATGTGTTGAAGAATAGTATCGAGCAGTTTCGGAAACAGCGCGGTATTACCCAAGAACAATTGGCTGAGTGTGTTGGAGTGACGAGGCAAACAATTATCGCGCTTGAAAAAGGGCACTATGGACCATCGCTCGTGCTCGCTCTGAAAATCGCTCGATTTTTTGGCACACCTGTCGAATCAGTTTTCAGATTTAGATGATGCTTTCAGTATATCTTTTATGAACTTTCTTTCATGTTTGTTTTCTGAAAAGGTTGTTGCGAGTATTTTGGTGATTCTTCTCATTTGTTTCGTGAATCCATTTAATGTTTGGATGACGGATGCGCTTCACATGACGATTCTTGGGGGCATTGTCGCGGTGTTTGCTACGTTTGCGGTGCTTCTTTGGAAAGAACGCGCGGTGGATGAACGGGAACAGCTCCATCGATTTATTGCGGCTCGATTTGCCTATATTGCCGGGGCGACACTTCTCCTTTTTGGGACAGTTATTCAAGCCTTCTCTCACAAGATTGATCCATGGATTCCTTCCATATTGGCGAGTATGGTATTTGCAAAAATAGCCGGGCGATTCTTTGCGAGGCGGCAGTGCTAATATTTTTGACGG
>CAYQPQ010000004.1:19609-59437 GCA_964420045.1 uncultured Bdellovibrionales bacterium
TTTCAAAAAATAATTCGTAAAATACAAGGGTATGAAGAGCCAAAAAGGAGTGTTTGTCGGTGTGATTGTTGTTGTGCTGGGGTTTGGAGTATGGGCTCTCTTGCGGAAGAGCGGTAATGATCAGTCGATGATGTCTTCGACAGATCAACTGCGGGGAGAGGGCGCTGTGACAGAAAATACTGAAATGATGGAAGATGACGGCGCGAAGTCGGATGATGCCATGATGAATGAGGATGTTTCGCCCAAAGATGACGCCATGATGCCGGAGAAGGAAAATACGAAGATGCCCCTTACGGAGAGTGCTGGGCAGTATGCGGACTATGTCAAGAGCGCATTCGATCAAGCTGCGGGGAAGCGACGAGTACTCTTTTTCTATGCGAACTGGTGTCCGATATGTCGCCCCGCCGACGCTGACATTCGGGAACATGCGATGCAGTTGCCGGCGGATGTGGCGGTCTTTCGAGTGAATTATAATGATACCGATACGGACAGCGATGAAAAGGCGCTTGCCAAGGAATACGGAATTACCTATCAACATACGTTTGTCCAAATTGATGGAGATGGTGCTGTTGTTACAAAGTGGAATGGCGGAAAAATGTTGGAATTGCTCAATAACATAAAATAGCTCTTATGATATTGCTCGTTCTCTTTGCCTTTGTGGCGGGAATCGTGACGGTGCTCTCGCCGTGTATTCTTCCGGTGTTGCCGATTATTCTGTCTTCGGGTATTGGCGGCGGAGCTTCAACGGGGAGGTCGCGACCGATAGGTGTTGTTATCGGATTCGTTTCGAGCTTTACGTTGTTCACTTTGTTTCTCTCGGCGATCGTGAATGCGATCGGTGTGTCCGCCGATACGCTGCGACTTCTTTCGGTTATCGTCATTGCCGGATTCGGAGTTGCGCTTCTTGTGCCTCGTCTCCAATTTCTTCTTGAGAGTCTTTCTTCTCGACTTGCCGGGTTTGCCCCGACGACTTCTTCTGGGAGCGGGTTTTTCTCCGGTTTGTTTCTGGGTGTTTCATTAGGGCTTCTCTGGACACCGTGTGTGGGGCCTATTCTTGCTTCGGTTATTACGCTTGCGGTGACAGGTGCGGTATCGTTTTCTGCATTTCTTCTGACGCTCGCATATTCGGCGGGCGCGGCGATTCCGATGCTGCTTGTGATGTGGGGCGGGCGGGCGCTTCTTCAGCGTGTGCCGTGGCTCTTGTCTCATGGCGCGGTGATTCAGCGAGCATTTGGCGTTATCATGATACTTACGGCATTTGCAATATTGGTGAATGCGGATCGGAAGTTTCAAACATTCATCCTGAATGTGTTCCCCAATTACGGTTCCGGTTTGACATCATTTGAGGACAAGGGATTTATTCAAGATGAACTGACAAAGCTTCGCGGAGACCAATCGACGGAAGGGGCTGGTTCGGATATGACCGGGAAGCCACTCTTCGATATTCAGCCCAAGGGTGTTCCGGCGCCGGAGATTGTTCCCGGGGGCGTCTGGATAAACAGCACGTCTCTTTCGCTCAAAGAGCTTCGTGGCAAAGTGGTGCTGCTCGACTTCTGGACCTATTCGTGTATCAATTGCCAACGAACACTTCCGTACTTGCGGGCATGGAATGAGAAATACGCTGACAAAGGACTGGTGATCATCGGTGTACACGCGCCGGAATTTGAATTTGAGAAAAACGCCGACAATGTTCGCAAAGCGGTTGCTGATTTCGGTCTCACATATCCAGTTGTGCAGGATAATAACTTTGCCACGTGGCGAGCGTATAACAATCACTATTGGCCGGCGAAATATTTTATCGACGCGGAGGGGAATATTCGCGCCCACCATTTCGGCGAAGGAGACTATGACGGAAGTGAACGAATTATTCAGGAATTGCTTCGAGAGGCAGGAGAACGCGATGTGCCGTCATCGACCGACAATCCTTCCTATACGGTTTCGGCAAATACACCCGAGACATACGTGGGCTTTTCGCGTATTGATCGCTTTGCTTCGCCGGAGCCGATACGACAGAAGACGCCGGCTCTCTATACAGCGCCGGACCGGCTTTCCTCGAATCGATTCGCTCTTTCCGGAATGTGGACAATTGATCAGGAATATGCGAAGCCGGTGGCGGGCGCCGGGCTGGTGTTTGATATTGACGCGCAAGATGTTTTCTTGGTGATGCGGCCGGAACGTGCGGATATGCCGGTTCGTGTGCGTGTTTTTTTGGATGGAGCGATGCGTGATTTCGGTGCGGACAATCACGACGGCGTTGTCACGGTTACTGAAGACCGATTGTATCACTTGATTCACCTCTCTGTTCCGGGGCGGCATCTTTTGCGGCTTGAGTTTGAAAATGACGGTGCCGAAGTGTATGCCTTTACCTTCGGGTAAACGAGTAGTGCTATACTGAGAGCATGCTTCGGAGAATATTCCAGTCTATCCGCGTTGCCGTGCGCAATCTTTCTGCCGCAAAGGGGCGCACGTTTCTCACGGTGCTTGGCATGGTGATCGGTATTGCGGCTGTCTTCTTGGTCATGTCGATTGGCGCGTCGGCACAAGAGTTCATTTTGGGTCAAATCAGGAGCGTTGGGTCGAACTTGATCGCGGTATTGCCGGGAGCGTCCGATCCGAAAGGTCCGCCCGCGAGCGTGTTTGGCGTCGTTACGACGACGTTCACCAACAAAGACCTCGATGCGATTTTGCAAAAAAGCCGCGTGCCGCATGTCGTTGCCGGTTCGGGTTATGTGACGGGCTCGGCTATCGCGACCTTTCAGGGCGAGTCGATGTCCGTGTCGTATCAGGGCGTGTCCGCCGCGCTTCCCCGAGTCGAAAATATTCCTTTGGCAAAAGGGCGGTTTTTCTCTGAAGACGAAGTGTCGGGACTCGGTCGCATCGCAGTGCTCGGCTCGACACGTGCGACGGATTTGTTTGGGACGGAAGATCCAATCGGGAGGCGATTCTCTCTGGGCGATGTGAGTTTTACGGTGACAGGTGTCTTGGAGTCGAAGGGGAGCTCGAGTTTTTCGAATACGGACAGTATCATCTATATTCCGCTCGAAACCGCACAGAAAATTCTCTTGGGAATCGATTATCTCAACTTCGCCCGGCTCAAAGTGGACGAAGAGAAAAACATTCCGCATACGGTTGACACGATACGCGCCCTCCTTCGCGATCGTCACTCGATCAAGTCGACCGCTCCGGATGATTTCTCTATTCGGAATACCGCCGATGCCATCTCGATACTCGGATCGATCACCGATGTGCTCAAGTATTTCCTTTCATTTGTTGCGGGGATTTCGCTTTTTGTGGGCGGTATCGGCATCATGAATATCATGCTCATCGCCCTCAAGCAGCGTATCCGCGAAGTCGGGCTCCGCAAAGCGGTGGGCGCGCGGGATTCGGATATTCTCGTGCAATTCCTCATTGAGGCGATATTTCTCTCGCTGCTTGGTGGAGTTTTCGGGTTTGTATTTGGCGTAGCATTGACCTATCTCTCTGCCATTGGCATTCGCGCAGCGGGCTATGAATGGACATTCCTCCTGACATTCCAAGCCGCCGGTATCGCCTTTGCCGTCTCACTTGCGATCGGCATTGTCTTCGGTCTCTATCCCGCCCGCCGCGCCGCGAGCGTGTCACCGATGGAGGCGCTGCGGTATGAGTGAATAGAATTGGATGCTGTAAGTTTTCCTGCTGTTTGAAGACTTGAACACTAATGCGCTGCGTTATGGAAAAATCAATGTTTGTCAGGATTACTGCTGTTGTAGCAGTCATTGTATCGATAGCTTTTTCTCTTGGAGGTGCATTCAATGTGGGCATGACGGATTTTTGGATGGCGACACCATTTATGCTGCTGCTTGTTATGCTTTCGTTTCGGTCGCGTCGAAAGTATTGTCGAGCACTCTCTGTTGTTTTTGTTGTCGTATGCATAGCTATAAGTATGACGCTCTACAAAAATCCATGGGTATTTCCGGTTCTTCGAGAAGGGACGCAGGTGGAAGTTCTCAAGCGGAGTCTTTTCAGAAGCTTTAGCGATGGGAGTGGTTCTTTTGTGGAAGCGAATGATATTTATATCAATAGACCTTCCGTAGAACAACAAAATAGACTCGATTCTTTTTTGCGAGATGATAGCGCGTCTTCGATGCGGATTAGCGAGGCAATGTCTTGGTCAGATTTCGAGACGGTATATAAACTGGAAGTTGGTCAGCACTTTCCGGTACTTGGGGTGTATAATTTTGGCGGAATAGATTCGGAGAATAGGAATTATCTTGTGACAACTTTTGGTCGCATAAGAGAGGACGAAATACAGGAAGGGAATATACGAATTGTTCCGGATTTGCCCATGCAGTCAGAGTGGTCAAGATATCTTGGAAATTTAATGTACTGGCCGGTTCCTCTGTTATTGATGCGATCGTATGTCAGCGAGTCATCGGATTTCAATAAGCATCTCCCATTTGTATCGCATTGAGGTTTTGTGATGTAGATTTGAAATTCATTCTGCGACTTAATGTGCCCCCTTTGTCGCAAATGCGATGGAGGGGTTTTTGACTTATTTACTTCTAGCTCTCGATTAACTGATATTGGATGCTTTTTCGGCTGTGGTGTATGCGCGCTTTAGTGATATGTTGGGTTGCACAAGAGGAAGAAGTTTGCTTTTCTGTAGGAGAGGATGCACTTGGTATATATCCGTAAATTCTTGCCTATGGCAAAAGAATATGTGTTCAAGATCACGATGGATGGATTTGATAATCGGAAGCTCTGGCGGAAGGTTGCCGTGAAGGATTCAACGACACTTTATCGGCTTGCGGGTGTTATATTGGGTGCGTTTGATTTTGATCGGGATCACTGCTTCGGTTTCTACAGCGAGACGAAACGGAATATGTATGATTCGGATCGAGTGTATGAATATTTTGTTGATGTTGTGGAAGAAGATGGTGAAGACGATGATTTCGGTGTGACGCCCGGTGCGCTCGGTACGAAGAAGACGAAAGTGTCGGAGGCGTGGAAGGAACCGAAGGATGCAATGCTCTTCTACTTCGATTACGGAGACAATTGGCGGTTTTTCGTCCGGCTCGAATCAGTCGGTGCAATTCTTCCGAAAGAAAAATATCCGCGCGTTCTCGAATCGAAAGGCGATGCGCCGGAACAATATCCCGATGCGGAAGAAGATGAGAATGACGAGGATGCGGAAGGCGAGTTTTCCGATATGGCGAATATGTTGTCCGGACTTTTGTTGAAAGATGGTCTCGGCGGGGAAATTTTTAGCGATACAACTCTTGTGAAAACCAGTCTTGGTGGCGTTGGAGAAACACTTCGCTACTCGCTTCTCATAAAGAAAAGCGTTGCGGCGTCGCTTCCGAAGAAAGAACAGCATACGTTGGAAACGGAACTCAAAAAATCTGCCAGTGATTTTGGTGGCAGCATAGAAACCATTTCGTTCGATGACCGGTATGCGCTTTTTTCTCTTTTGGTGCCCGTGACGGTATCTTTTGATGAAGCAGCAAAACGACTTTCGCATGTTTTTGAAGCATCGGGCATTTCGGTTCAACCCAACTATCTTTGCGCGAATACCGCGCTCCTCTCGAAGGAACACATCGAACAACACCTTCGCGGCAAAACCCCAAAAGAGTTTCAGGTTGCCTGAGTGGAACTTTCTTTTTTCTTGGCTCATTTGCCAAAACGGCGATCATGCGATACGGTATGAATGTCGCTCAGTTTTGCAGTATCATGCCGAAATCCTTCTGGTTGAATATATATTCAAGCCGAAAAGGGATAGCGGTTCTGGCAACACACTGCCGTTTGGCATGATGCTCTGCTGGGCGACGGCCGCTGTCCCTTTTTGGCTTTTTGTATTTGTCTCTCGTAATTTTTCATAACTTGTTAGTGTTTTGCGTATGAATGGAGCCGTGAAAACAGAAGAGGGTATCTTTCGGGATTTCTTCGGAAAATATGCGCTTTCGAAAACGCTTCGATTTGAGTTGAAACCGGTCGGAAAGACACTTGAAAATATGCAGAACCGTTTCGGGTATGACAAGGAGATGCGGACGTTTCTCTGCGATCAGAAAATAGAAGATGCGTATCAGGCGCTCAAGCCCGTGCTCGATAGGATTCATGAAAAATTTATAAACGAAAGTACTGAATCAGTTGAAGCGAAACGGATCGGCTTCGGATCGTATCTCGATTTATATCGAAATCGAAAAGATCTGAAAGAAAAATCCCTCTTAGCGGAAGAAGCAAAACTTCGAGCGGAATTTTCCAAATGTTTCTCAGCTGCTGCGAAGGAATTCAAAAAATCTGCCGGGAAGAACGGGAAAGGGAGGGATATTTTGAAAGAGTCTAGCCCCAAAGTCCTTACTGAATCCGGGATTATGGAATATGTCAGGAAAAATGCCGAGGAGTTTTCGGGTATTCTTCCCGCGGAAGAGATTCGGGAACACGTAAAAGTTTTCAGTGGGTTCTTCACGTATTTCTCGGGATTCAATCAAAACCGCGAGAATTATTATGCTACGAAGGATGAGAGAAAAACGGCGATCGCGACACGGGTTGTTCATGAAAACCTCCCGATATTTTGTGAGAATATCCTGACTTTCGGAAACAGGAAGTCCGAGTACGAATCCATATACGAGAAATTGAAATCCTCTGGAAAGATATTGGAAATGAAAGGCGGAGAAACTGGAGGGGAAAAGCCGTGTGTCCCGATTTCGCCGGAAGTGTTCGATATTTCCAGTTTCAATAAACATCTATCGCAATGCGGAATCGAAAGGTACAATGCGGCGATTTCAAATGCAAACTATCTTGTGAATCTGTACAATCAGAGCCAAGAAGACAAAAAGACAAGACTCAAAGGTTTTAAGACGCTCTACAAACAAATCGGTTGCGGAAAACGCGAAACATTTATCGAAGCGATCTCTTGCGAGAAGGATTCCGACAGAAAGAATGCTGCGGATGAATCTTTGGAGTCGCTTTTTCGGAATGCGGCGAATGCTGGGAAAGAGTACTTCTCGGGAGAAAGCAAAGATGATATTATCCGGAGCATTTCCGATCTCGCTCGGTATCTTCGTGGAAGGGAATCCTTCGATGGTATCTACTGGTCGAAGGCGGCGATAAATACGATATCGGGGCGATACTTGGCAAATTGGCATGAGTTGCAAGATCGTTTGGTTGCGTCGAAAATTTTCAGAAAGCCTTCGAAAGAAAGTGATGAACGAGCGAGTATTCCTGATGTTGTTGGACTTCAGTCGATTTTTTCTGTGATGGATAAGGATGCTTCTGCGAATTGGCAAGGAGAGGGAGTTGTATTTAAGAAATCAATCGTTGAAGATTCCGAAGGCGATCGCAGGGAGAGAAACAAGCGGTACAAAGAAGTTATTGCGAAGTCTTCGAGTCCGTCTCGCGCACTTCTCGGCATGATCCTCTCCGACATGGAGGTGTTCGCGGAAGCTTTTGTCCGTGATGCGGAGAATGTGTTTGGTCTTGCGAATTATTCCGATGAAAAGGGAAAGGAATCGATAAAACAATGGCTTGATTCGATGCTTGGAGTGGTAAGAATCGCGCAGTATTTCGACGTTCGCCCGGACAAGGTCGCCAAAGCAAAAGGCGCGCCGATGGAAAGCGAACTTGCGGAAGGATTAAAGACAATTCTTCATTCTACTGATGCTAACTGGTTCCGGTTTTACGATCTGACGCGCAACTTCCTCACCAAGAAGCCGCAAGACGATGTAAAGAAAAACAAACTGAAGTTAAATTTCGAGAATAGCACGCTTGCCGGAGGGTGGGATGTAAATAAGGAGCCGGATAATTATTGCGTGATTTTTAGAGATGATCAGAAGAGGCACTTCCTTGGCGTTATCGCGAAGCAGAAAGAAAAAGGCGACAATTCTCTCTTTAAGAAGAGAAAAGGAAACGAATTATATAAAGTTTTAGCTCTCCAGGAGTCTTTCTTTAAGATGGAATACAAACTTCTTCCTGGACCAAATAAGATGCTTCCAAAATGTCTTCTTCCAAAATCAAACCGTAAGAAATACGGTGCGACAGATGAGATTTTGAGCGTGTACGATCGTGGAAGTTTCAAGAAAGGAGATAGTTTCTCGAGAGAAGATCTTGGAAAAGTTATAGATTTTTACAAAGAAGCTTTACGGAGATATGAGGAATGGAGTTGTTTTGATTTCTCGTTCCGTCCCACCGATGAATATTCCGATATCAGTCAATTCTATTCTGAAGTAGAGAAACAAGGATATCAAAACATATTTGTACCAGTGAATAAAAACACTGTCGACTCTTTGGTGAATGAAGGGAAGATATATCTTTTTGAGATTCGCAATCAAGACTCGAATGACGGGAAGAAAGACGGACACAGAAGCAATCTCCACACCATGTATTGGCGGGCGCTGTTCGAGGATATCGAGAATCGTCCGAAGCTGAATGGCGAGGCGGAGATATTCTACCGTCCGGCCTTGCCACAAGAAAAGTGGGAAAAGGTTCCGAATAAGAAAGGAAGAGACGGATCCGATATCATCAAGCACTATCGTTTTTCGAAAGAAAAGTTTGCTTTTCATGTCCCGATAACGCTTAATTTCTGTCGGAAAGATTTTGCCATCAATAGGCAAATGACTGAGAGAATGAGATCGAACGAAGACGTTCTTTTTCTGGGAATCGATCGCGGAGAGAAGCATCTCGCGTATTATTCACTGGTGGATTCGGAGGGGAAGCTGATTGAACAGGGGACGTTAAACATTCCGTTTCTGGATAAGGATGGAAACCGAAGAACCGTGAGGGTCATTGGCGTCGATGGGAAAGAATATCTGTGCCACGACTACAACGAATTGCTTGAGGTGCGGGCAGGGGACAGGCACTTCGCTCGCAAAAATTGGAAGACAATCGGAACGATCAAGGAATTGAAAGACGGGTACATATCGCAAGTCGTTCGGAAAATTGTCGATATTGCCGTGTCGCGCGGCGCGTTTATCGTTCTGGAAAATCTTTCCATTGGTTTCAAGCGTGGGCGGCAGAAGATTGAAAAGTCTGTGTATCAAAAACTTGAACTGGCGCTTGCGAAAAAACTTAACTTCTTGGTCGACAAGTCGGCGAAGCTCGGCGAGATCGGATCTGTAACCCGCGCGCTTCAGCTTACGCCACTCGTCAATACGTCCGGCGATATCAAATCGAACCAGTTTGGCATCATGCTCTATATCCGCGCGAACTACACCTCGCAGACTGATCCCTTGACCGGCTGGCGGAAGACGATCTATCTAAAGAGCGGTTCGGAAGAGAATATCAGAAAAGAAATACAAGGCGCGTTCGAGGATATTCGTTTCGATGGGAAGGATTATGTTTTCGACTATGTTGAGAAAATCGATAAAGGGAGAATCCCATTGAAAAGATGGTTGCTCTATTCCGGAATCAACGGGAAGAGTCTGGACCGTTTCCGAGGGAAGAATACTTCCGGAAAATGGGAGGTTGAAAGATACGATGTTGCGAAAATGCTGGAGACACTTTTCTCGAGCTACAATAGAGAGCGATCACTCCTGAAGCAGATAGGAGAGGAGTTGCCTCTCAAAAAGATCGAAGATGATTCTCGGATCGCAAAGTATTCCGCGTACGAACAGCTTCGCTTTGCGATCGACCTTATCCAACAAATTCGCAATACGGGGAGGGAAGGAGATGAACGCGATGCGGACTTCTTGCAGTCTCCCGTTCGGAGTGCAAACGGCGAGCACTTCGATTCGCGTGTCGTGGCAGACAAGGAACGGCAAGGAGAGATAATTTCGCTTCCCGTGTCCGGAGACGCGAACGGCGCATATAACATTGCGAGGAAGGGAATCCTTATGGCGGAGCATGTCCGACGAGATGGGTACAAAGTGTATATTTCTGACGACGAATGGGCGGTTTGGCTTGACAATAAGGAGAAGTGGATCGAATGGATGCGGGAGAACGAAAAAGACTTGAAGCGGAAGGAAAAAAACGCCGAATAGTATGTTCTCCGAGATTCCCATTTCTGTTTTGAACGATTTCGCGTTTTGTCCGCGATCGATCTATTTTCACGGCGTCTACGGCGCGCTCGACGATCGGCACTACAAAGCGGCACTGCAAAAGACAGGGAAACTGAAACACGCTGCGTCCGATGCGGGAACGTATTCCTCGCGGAAGCGGTATTTACAGGGAATGGATGTGTCGTCCGCTGAGTACGGATTAGTTGGGAAAATCGATATTTACGATACAGAAACAAAAACGCTTATCGAACGGAAAACGAAAATTTCCCATGTTTTTGACGGATACAAATGGCAGGTCTTGGGACAGATTGTCTGTCTCGAAGAAGCTGGCTACGAAGTGCGGGAAGCAATTCTCCATTCGCTGTCAGACAATCTGAAGTATACGATTGTCGTCTCGGCAGATGATTGGGAAAAATTTTTCCGCCTGCTCGACAATATCCGTTCCTTTCGGATCGAGAACGCTCCGTTTGTGGATGAAAAGAAATGCTCTTCATGTATTTATCGAACGCTGTGTCGAGACGATACTGTTAACTCCAGAGAATACCCGATATGATTACCGCTCCGGATTTTTCCAAGAAACGAATCGCGTTTATTAGTACCGCATCGCTTGGCGAGTGCGATTTCTCATTCCGGAATGAGAACATTGTGATTGCGAACGGCGATGGGGCAAAAGAGAAAATTCCTCTCCAGCTTCTTGCCGCGGTGTTTCTGCACGGCGAAGCGACGCTGACGACGAAGCTTATCGCGAACTGTTCGAGACACGGCGTGTCGCTTTTCTTGCTCGACCGATCCCTTCGGACGTATGCGTCTTTCTGTCCATATGCGGAAGGAAATTACCTTCTTCGCGAACGGCAGTACGCATTGTCGGACACGGAGAATCTCGGTATCGCCCGGAAGATAGTTTCGAATAAGATTCGGAACCAATTGGCGCTGCTTCGGTCTGTTGGGATCGAAGAAATTTCTGGGAAAAATCTTCTCGAAAGGAAGCGAGAATGGGCTGAAAAGGTGATCGGCGCAACTGATATGGCAACGCTTCGCGGTATTGAAGGAACGGCGGGGAAGCTTTTCTTTCGGGAATATTTCGGGACGATTGGCTGGTATCGACGTGTTCCAAGGGGAAAAATCGACGAGAATAATATCTTGCTCGACATGGGATATTCCTATCTCTTTCATTTTACGGATTCGCTGTTGCGACTCTTTGGATTTGACACGTACAAAGGCGCGTATCATCAACTTTTCTTTCAACGAAAATCGCTTGCGTGCGATATGATGGAGCCGTTCCGATGCATTGTTGATCGCGCGTTGCTCAAAATGCACACGCTTAATCGTTTTGACGCGGACGATTTCTTTGTGAAGAATGGAAATTACGGGTTGAAATATACGAGTTCTTCGCACTACTCGAAGATTTTCCTGGAAGAAATTCTTAAGCAAAAGATGGAGGTTTACGAATTCGTTCGAGGTTTTTACTATCGCGTACTGAACGGAAACGAAGATGCCTTCAACGCGTTCATTATTCGTTGAATTTATGCTCATAGTCTCTTATGATTTTGAAAATGATCGGACTCGTACCCGATTTTCGAGATTTTTGGAACAATACGGGCGTCGTATTCAGTACAGCGTGTTCCAACTTCGCGAGAGCGAACGGGTCTTGCAAAATGTGCTCATTGAGATAGAATTGAAGTACAAAAAGTCCTTTACTGGCGCGGACAGCATTGTTGTGTTTCAAGTTTGCGAAGGCTGCGCCAAGAAAGTGCGCCGATATGGATACGCAAAGCGTGAGGAAGAAGACGTGATTGTGATTGCCTAGGCGTATCCGGATCGGATAAGAACTTTGACAATTCATCACCGTAAGGTGGAAATTGAAATCGGCCTTATTTTATTGCGAATATTCCAAAAAACGCAAAACCTTAACCTGAATATTGGTGTTTTGCGCGGATAAGCCAAGAAGTCGCTATCGCTTCTCGCGAGGTTTGTATCTTTTTGGCTTATCCAAGCCAAAGTTGCTCGCAATAAGACCTACGCAATTTCTACTTTTGTAGATAAGTCATTGCCAATATCGACTGGCGTCGCAATAAGACCTACGCAATTTCTACTTTTGTAGATTCGGCGCAATATCTATTCTCTCTTCCGCAATAAGACCTACGCAATTTCTACTTTTGTAGATATTACTACTAAAGCGTCTCTTGACATAACGCAATAAGACCTACGCAATTTCTACTTTTGTAGATGACGTACCCGTACGTCCGTTTGGACGTCGCAATAAGACCTACGCAATTTCTACTTTTGTAGATGAAACTTCCTTTGGAGCAGAAATAATCGCAATAAGACCTACGCAATTTCTACTTTTGTAGATAAAACGAGTGTTCCTCCGGGTCTCAGCGCAATAAGACCTACGCAATTTCTACTTTTGTAGATGAGTCTTCTGTAAGATCTTCAAGAGCTGCGCAATAAGACCTACGCAATTTCTACTTTTGTAGATAACCCAATGATTACGAGCGGGTCGACGCAATAAGACCTACGCAATTTCTACTTTTGTAGATGAAAATACTGCCGCCGCGCTGTGGCAACGCAATAAGACCTACGCAATTTCTACTTTTGTAGATTTAAAGGGTTGGCTACCGAAAAAGACGCAATAAGACCTACGCAATTTCTACTTTTGTAGATAGATTGACTATTGGTGCCCCTTCATCCGCAATAAGACCTACGCAATTTCTACTTTTGTAGATATTGAGCAAGCTCGAAGACATAACACGCAATAAGACCTACGCAATTTCTACTTTTGTAGATCCACGGAACAGATTTTTGGCAAATTCGCAATAAGACCTACGCAATTTCTACTTTTGTAGATACCACTGTCCTTTCTTGCTTCTTGATTCGCAATAAGACCTACGCAATTTCTACTTTTGTAGATACATAAACGATATGCAGGTAAACGATTCGCAATAAGACCTACGCAATTTCTACTTTTGTAGATACTGGTTCCAGTCTGGTATTGTGGCGTCGCAATAAGACCTACGCAATTTCTACTTTTGTAGATTACGGATATATAATACTAGTGTAGGCGCAATAAGACCTACGCAATTTCTACTTTTGTAGATTAATGATATCGCCCTCTATCAGTTTCCGCAATAAGACCTACGCAATTTCTACTTTTGTAGATAGGCAACAGCGAGAGATCAGACGAGGCACGCAATAAGACCTACGCAATTTCTACTTTTGTAGATAAAAAGAACGGAGTAAGCGCCCTTGCGCAATAAGACCTACGCAATTTCTACTTTTGTAGATTTCCGTTCGATCCGCTCCATGGCATCGCAATAAGACCTACGCAATTTCTACTTTTGTAGATAGCAGGCAGCCGCTCTTGCTCAGTGATGCGCAATAAGACCTACGCAATTTCTACTTTTGTAGATTAAGCAGTATGCGATATACTGCGTCGCGCAATAAGACCTACGCAATTTCTACTTTTGTAGATAAAAGCGCGGTGAAAGATCCGAAGTCTCGCAATAAGACCTACGCAATTTCTACTTTTGTAGATGCTCTCCTTCTTTGTTTGCTTGAGTTCGCAATAAGACCTACGCAATTTCTACTTTTGTAGATTTTCCAGCAAACAGGTGCACGCGCTTCGCAATAAGACTTATGCAATTTCTCTCGTTGTAGCCTCATGCGGAAAGAATTTCGTCTCTCCTTCTGGTATAATACAAAGAAGCAGTAGCTTTTTTCGGTGCCGAATTGTGTATGCACGAATTGCTTCTTTCGTTGTCTTTTGCAGTGAAGAGTCTTGCGGCGAATGCCGGGAGGACGCTTCTGACGCTCTCGGGGGTGATTATCGGGACGGTTGCTATCATGACGGTGGCGTCGGCGGGGGATGCGGTTGAGGGGTTTGTGCTTGATCAGGTGAAGAGCTTTGGAGACAACAGTATTCAGGTCGAGGTGAAAGTGCCTTCGGCGGGGCGGAATTCATCCGGGAATGCGACGGGTATCGCGCAGGGTATACAGGTGACGACGCTCACGCTCGATGATGCGGACGCGGTTGCGCGGTTGCCGAATGTTTCGGGGTACTACGCGGGCATTATCGGGCAGGCGCTTGCAAGTCGGGAGGAGACAAACAAGCAAGTCTTTCTCCTTGGGGCGACGGCAGATGCGCCGCAGATAGACAAGAATATCGTGCTTACCGAAGGGAATTTCTATTCGGCGGCCGACGATCGCGGTATTGCGCAGACGGTGGTGCTCGGCGCCGGAGTGAAGAAAACGTTCTTTGGAGAGAGTCCGGCAGTGGGGCAGTCGATTACGATCAAGGGGCAGCGCTACCGTGTGTCCGGCGTTATTAAGGAACGCGGCTCGACGGGGTTTGTCAATTTCGATGATTTCGCGTATATTCCGGTTCGTACCATGCAGAAGAAAATTCTCGGCGTCGACTACGTGAGTTTTTTTACGGTAGCAGCGCGAGACGGTTCGCGTGTCGACGAGACGGCGCGCGAGATCGATGATCTTCTGCGGGAGCGGCACGATATTCGGAAGGCAGGACAGGAAGACTATGCCGTGACCACGATCAAGGAAGCGCAGACCCTGGTGCAGTCGGTGTTTGGTGCGGTGCAAATTCTTTTGGTGGCGCTCGCATCCATTTCGCTTGTCGTGGGCGGGGTGGGCATTATGAATGTGATGTTTGTATCGGTCGCCGAGCGGACGCCGGAGATTGGGCTCCGCAAAGCGGTGGGTGCGCGTCCCCGTGATATTTTGCGGCAGTTTCTTGTTGAGGCGGTTTTGGTGGCAATTGTCGGCGGAGTGATCGGCATCGCGATTTCGTTTGTGATTATTTTCTTCGCCTTCTCGGCGATTGCGGCGCTCGGGTTTCCGCTCGCGTTCGTCTTCTCTCTTCGAAATCTTCTCTTTGCACTCGCGTTCGCTTTTCTTTCGGGTATCGTGTTTGGAACGTATCCGGCGTGGAAGGCATCGAAGATAGATCCGATTCGAGCGATACGCGGAGAATGAGCAGGAGGGTGATTCAAAGGAGATCCAAAATTGTTTGGTATATACTGTGAACAAACACCGTGTTTGAACGTACTCAAAATCTTCGGCTTTCGGTGATCAAGCAGATGGAGCTTCGGGCGTCGAAATTTCCGGATGCTCTTTCGCTCGCGCAGGGAGTGCCGAGTTTTGACACACCATCGTGCATTAAGCGTCGAGTGGAGCGTGCGCTTCGCGATGGTGTGGTCGCGCGCTATTCGCTTTCGCCGGGATTGCCGGAATTGCGCGAGCTCATTGAAGTGTGTCTGGCTCGCGAGAACATGTTTTACGATTGGCAGAAAGAAATCGTGGTGACAGCAGGATCCATCGAGGGTATTACAGCGACGATTCTGGCGATTACCAATCCGGGAGACGAGGTGATTATTCCGGAGCCGACCTACACGTCGTATCGCGAAGTGATCGTGCTTGCCGGGTGCGTGCCGGTATTTGTTCCGCTTGACGAGGAACGCGGCTGGGCGTTTGATGTGGAGAAATACGAACGAGCGATTACACCGAAAACGAAAGCGATCTTCTATTGCAATCCGAACAACCCAACCGGTACGACCTATACGAAGGAGCAGCTTCTCGGGCTGGCGGCGCTTGCGGAGAAGCACAACCTCTTTCTCATTTCCGACGAAGTGTACAAGGATCTTGTTTTTGACGGTGCGGAAAAACTGTTCAGTCTCGCGGAGATTCCCGCACTCCGCAAGCGAGTGATTCGGCTCTTTAGTTTTTCCAAGACGTATGCGATGACGGGATGGCGGATCGGCTATCTTCATAGCGACCAGTCTGTTGTTGCGGAAATCCTCAAGGTTCATGATTCGCTGGTTACGTGTGCGCCGGTCGTGTCTCAGTACGCGGCGATGGGCGCGCTCGAGACGGCGGATGAGGATGTGAAGCGATTCAATGCGCAGTACCGGTTGCGTCGCGATCTCATGTGTTCCCGCCTCGATCGGCTCCCGGAATTTTTTCGCTACCAGAAACCGACCAGCGCCTACTATGTTTTTCCGAAAGTTTTGCAGCCGGATCTCTTCGAAGAAAATGATGAATTTCCCGGAAGTCTTTCGTGGCGCTCGGCGCTCGGATTGCTTTCGTCGGTGCAAGTGGTGACGGTGCCGGGTGTCGCTTTCGGACAAAACGGCGAAGAGCATATCCGATTGAGTTTCGGCAAGACGGAAGAAGAAATCAATCGGGCGTTCGATCGCATCGAAGCGTATTGTCGAGAGCGTCTCTCCTAATTTTCTTGAGCAGTCTCATGCGATATATCTTGAAACGATTTCTTCGGTTTTTTCTCAAATGGGTCGCGAGGCTTGCGCTCGTGATTCATCGTCCGAAGATTATTGTTATCGCCGGTTCGACCAACAAGTCTTTTGTCAAAGATGAGATCCGAACACTGTTGGAACGGGAACATATTGCGGTACGTGCGACGCCGAAGAGTTTCAATACGGATATTGGCGTCCCGCTTTCCATACTCGGGATTTCGAGCGGATACGGTCGTTATCGGGCGTGGGCGCCAATTTTTTGGCAGTCGGTTTGCGCGGTGTTTCGCGCTTCTTTTCCGGAGGCACTTGTTTTGGAATTCGGCGTGTCGAATCGCGGGGATATGCAATATCTTCTCTCGATTGTTCGTCCGGATGTCGTCGTACTGACAGATCTGACGAGTCGATATGTCGAGCGCTTCCCGGGCGTGGATGCTCTCGTTCGGGAGTATCAGCTCTTGGTGCGACGCATGAAGCGGGATGGATTTCTTGTATACAACGGAGACTCGGTGAGACTGCGAGAAGTGTCGAAGGCGTTCTCGGGAACACGCGTTTCATTTGGGCTCTCGGACGGGTGCGATTGGCAGGCGAGGGAGGTGCGGCGCGTGGCGACCGGCGAAGCGTTTGCCGTGTGGCATGATGGTGCCTGTATTCGGAATGCTCACATTGATCGATTTGGCGAGCATCATGTTTTTGCAAGACTTGCCGGCGTAGCGGTTCGAGAATATGCGCAGCATCTTTGCTAGGATGATATACTGTGTTGCATGAGAAAGAGTTTTTTTGGATGTGATTGGTGTCATGAAATTTTTCAATAACAAACCGGGGATAGATCGTGTGTTTGGGTTGCCGATTTCGTATGAGGTGTCGGCGGGGGCGGTGGTGTTTCGGTGCGAGTCGGATGGGACTCGGCGATTTTTGCTTTTGCAATACCGACACCGACACTGGGATTTTCCCAAGGGGCATGTGGAAGCAGGCGAGACGATCGAAATGGCGGCGCGCCGAGAGACGGAGGAGGAAACGGGTCTCACGGATTTACGACTTGTATCGGGTTTTCACCGAAAGGTCCACTTCTTTTACACAGCGAAGGGGACGGAGCGGGAACGTCGCCGGAAGGAGGGCCGCGCGCTTCTCATTTTCAAAACGGTACATTTCTTCTTGGCGGAGAGCGCGCCGGATGCGCCGCCGATTCGTCTGTCCGAGGAGCATCTCGATAGTGTCTGGCTGCCGTTTGATCGGGCGGTTGAGCGGGCGACATTCGACAATGCCAAGAGCCTTCTCCGATCGGCACAGGCCGTTTTGTCAAAATAACTTGACTTTGTTTGAAAATCGTGGTAGAAAGAATACGACCAATTCCGGTCGTGATAGGAGTGCTTTAACAATGAGATCAATTCAGCTGCTCGGCTTGCTTGGAGTTCTATTGCTTCTGTCGGGATGTCCAGGAACGTTCCAGGGCATTCAGGATGACTTGGGACGGTTTCAGAGGAGTATTCAGGGGAATGGCACATCGCCAATAGTTGCTGGCAATCCCCAATCGACCAAGGCGCCGCTCGAGCATTGCGAGCCGACGTATCGGATCTACGGAGCTAATATGGATTATCGGCAGTGTCTTGCTGATTATATCCGTGCCAGTCTTTCTGATGACGAGAGATACCGGCTGAAGTTTGCGAAGGCATTTCCTCGGTGCGTCCCGCTCATCAAGAGTCACGCGACACTGAATGAATACGGTAGGTGTCAAGAACGGGAGTTTGTTCTTGCAAATCAGGAGCTGCTTGTGAATCGGCGGGTGCGCATGGCGAAAGAGGATCAAAGGATTGCCACAAGCAAAGTGTCCCGTCCTGCTCGCCCCGGGAAGTCGCGGAAATGAAGTCTTTTCAATACCGGTTTACCGTGGTCGGCGTCCTCTGGGGAAGTTTTGTTTTCATCATTGCTTTGGCACTGGCTGGTCATATGCTTTTTCGTCTTGCGGTATCGAGTGAGCGAATGCTTACCGTGCCAATGGATGATCGGCCAACGGCCTTCAGGTGTTGGCAGTGGTCGGAACAATATCCCCCTGATGCTTACAGAAGGTGTCAGGATCGGTCCTATAATCTCTACGGGAGGAGGTAGTTGCAGTGAAATATCTGAAGAATTTTTGGAAAGTACTCTCCCTTGGTCGGCTGGCTAGTGGTTCCATGGAAATCTTACGAGTTCTTAGGGAGCGGCCGGTTGAGATACTGGCGGTCCTTGCAGGTATTGGACTTGCGTGTGTTCTCATCAGCCTTGCCGGGAAGATATTCCTTGGTTGGGGTGGAACGTAGTTTGCTCTAACCGGAGGAGAAGTTAGTAGTGTAGTTTTTGGCGGGTTGCAGAAATGCGATCCGCCTTTTCATATACTTGGGAAAACGTCAAGGGTTGCGGGAAGGAAGGGAAGTTCGTATACTGGGCGTATTATGACAAGACAACGATCGCTTCGGCTTCGGCTGCTCGGAGTTATTTTTCTCACCGTCTTCGCGGGGGCACTGGCGTATCCTCGTCCGGTGTCGCGCGTGCCATGGATCGGGGCGGCGGTTTCGGGATTGCGAATCAATCTGGGACTTGATTTGCAGGGCGGTATTCATCTTGAGTATGCCGTGGATACGTCGCAGATTCCCGAGGAGAAGCGCAGTGACGCGCTTCAGGCGGCACTTGCCGTCATAGAACGGCGGGTAAATGCGTTTGGTGTGGGAGAGCCTTTGGTGCAGCTTTCGCGCTCGGGCAGTGAAGATCGGATTATTGTGGAATTGCCCGGTGTCAAGGATGTGGACGAGGCGAAGAAAATGCTCAAAGAAACGCCGTATCTCGAATTCCAAGAAGACAACTCCGAAGAGGTTCAGAAACAGCTCGATAGTTTGAATGAGGTCTCGAAGAAACAGGCGGAAGAGGCGCTCGATCGCATCAAACAGGGGGCGGATTTTGCCGAATTGGCGAAGGCGGAGAGTAAGGATCCCGGATCGGCCGATAAGGGCGGCGATTTGGATTTTGCAAAGAAGGGGCAATTTGTAAAAGAATTCGACGACGTACTCTTCAACCCCGATTTCAAAGTCGGGACGGTCTGGCCGGATCTTGTCGAGACATCTTTTGGGTGGCACATCATCAAAAAGACAGATGAGAAAGGCGAAGGAGATGATCATCAGGTTCGCGCTTCGCATATTCTGTTTCCGAAGCAAACGCTTGATCGACTTCCCGAGACGGCTCGATTTAAATCATCCGGACTTTCCGGCAAGAATTTGAAAAACGCGTTTGTCGATTACGGTGGCGGACAGGGGTTGGGTCTTCCGCAGGTTTCGCTTCAGTTCGATGCCGAGGGAGCGAAGTTGTTTGCTGAATTGACGAAGCGTGATATCGGCAAACAAATTGCTATTCTTTTGGATGGTGAGATTATCAGTGCGCCAACAGTGCAAGCGGAGATCCCGAACGGGCAGGCGGTGATCACGGGGAACTACACGCTTGCGGAAGCGAAGGCACTTGTCTCGCGTCTCAATGAAGGAGCGCTCCCGGCGCCGATTACGCTGATCGGGCAGCAAACCGTATCCGCGTCGCTTGGTGAACATTCACTTCAGCAGAGTCTTTTTGCGGGCATGGTGGGTGTTGGCGCAGTGATGCTCTTTGTTATCGCCTACTATCGATTCTTTGGATTGATTGCCGCGTATACGCTTTCACTGTATGCCGGACTGCTCTTTGCTATCTTCAAGCTTTCCAGTCTCACTCCATTCCCTATCACACTCTCGCTTGCCGGCATTGCCGGATTCGTTCTCTCGATTGGCATGGCGGTCGATGCGAATATTCTCATCTTTGAACGAACTTGGGAGGAAATGAAGCAAGGAAAGCATCTTTCAAAGGCAATTGAGGAAGGATTTCGACGCGCATGGCCGTCGATACGCGACGGGAACTACTCGACATTGCTCACCTGTCTTATTCTTATGTGGTTGGGGACGGGATTTGTGAAAGGATTTGCGTTAATTCTTCTGCTTGGTGTTTTGTTTTCGATGTTTACGGCAATTGTGTTGACACGGACGCTGCTTGATGCGCTTATCGGTTCGTGGGCGGAAAGATACCCGTTTCTTCTTGCGCCGAAGCGAAAGCGCCCGGATACTTCTCTATCCTCTCTATGAAACGACTTATTCAGCAACGGAAATATTTCTACGCGCTTTCGGCAGCACTCTTGGTGGCGAGCGTGGGTATGCTGTCCATGTGGGGACTCAAATTGGGCATTGATTTCAAAGGGGGAACATTGCTCGAGGTTTCGTGGAGTGAAGGAAAGATTCCTGATCGCGGGACAATCGAGGATCAATTGAAGAGTGTTCCCGGTGTTGAGAGTTTGGTGGTGCAGCCGTCGGGCGATCGAACAGCACTTATTCGTTATGCTTCGTCCAATGAAACGATCAATGAGGCAGTGCTTACCGAATTGAAAAAAACCGATGAGTCGGTCGAACTGGTGCGTTCCGAATTTATCGGCGCTTCAGTGTCCGAGAGTATCAAGAAGAATGCCGTCATGGCGCTTCTCTTGGCGGTTATCGGCATTATTCTCTATATCGCTTGGGCGTTTCGCGGTGTATCTCGTCCGGTGTCGTCGTGGCACTATGGTTTTCAAGCGACGGTGGCGCTCGCACATGATATTATTATTACACTTGGCGCGTTTTCTTTGCTGGGGCATTTCTCCGGCATGGAAGTCGGTGCACCGTTTATTGCCGCATTACTTACGATTCTCGGCTATTCGGTGAACGATACGATTGTTGTCTATGATCGCATCCGAGAGAACTTGATCCGATCCGGAGGGACGGAAGACTTCGAAGAGGTGGTGAATCAGTCGCTCAATCAGACAATCGCGCGTTCCTTTAACACCTCGTTTACGGTTATCCTCGTGCTTATTGCTATCAGTGTTTTTGGCGGCGAGTCTATTCGATCGTTTTCTCTCGCGCTTCTTATCGGTGTAACGGCGGGGACATATTCTTCTATTTATATCGCGACAGCACTTTTGGTGTCCGGCAATATCTTTCGGAAGAAACGCCTGCTTCGGAAAACCGAGCTTTTCTCGATTGGGAATATGAAGAAAAAAGAGTCGAAACAGAAATCGATTGGGAAGAAAGTTGTATCATATCCTGCTTCTTCCCCGATCTCTTTGGGATTTAGTGACGGGGTTCTCGGATCGGCTCCTGCGATGTCTGATGCAACCGTTCCTTCTTCATCGGCAGCTTCTCCATCGATTAAGCGCCGCCAAAAAAGACGAAAGAAGAGTATCAGGAGAAGATAGTGAATTGCTGTAGATGGTGTATCTTTTCGTTTTTCCTCCGGAATGCTGCACGTTTTGGTAGTGCGTTCTTTGTGAAGAACATTTGAATCGTAATTGTGAATATATGTGGAATCCATTTTCTAAGAAAGCAAAAGATGACAAGAAGCCAACGGTTGTCGAGAAGAAAGATGAGCGGAGTTTTGAGGAACAACTTGCCTCCATGCCGGGTGCGCCGGATCCAAAGGATATGGGTATGTTTCAGAAATTCGCTATGAAGCAGCTCATGAAAATGTCTCCCGCAGAGCGCGAAAAAGTGCTTAAGAAAGCGATGACGCCGAAGAATATCATGAAGCACAAGGATGAAATCCTGGCGCAGCTTGAACAGGCTCGCAAGAGCGGCATGATGTCTGATGACCAGTATCGCTTGGCAAGACGGAAGATGGGGATATAAGGAGAGAAGTTGAGTTTAGCAGATGGAAGGTGTTTGGCGTGAGGTGGAATGTTGATGTGTGTGAGGGGTGATGAAATAGGACATTTGTGTCTGTTGTGTTGGGGTTTTGTTTCTGTTTTCTCTTTCGTTTGATATCCCTCGACTGCGCTTGTGATGACAAAGTGTAGCTTGGGATGACAAGAAATAAGACAGTTTGTCTCTGCGACTATATTCTTATGGAGAAGGAAAAACAAATAGAGGAGTTGCTTTCGCGCGGGGTGGCGGAGGTGATTGATCGAGAACATTTGAAGTCGCGCCTGCTCTCCGGGGAGAAATTGCGTGTGAAGTTTGGCATCGATCCGACGAGCCCGAATATTCATCTCGGGCGTTCAGTGCCGCTTCTCAAGCTTCGTGATTTTCAGGAGTTGGGACATGCGATCGTGTTCATTGTTGGTGATTTTACGGGACAGATCGGTGATACGAGTGACAAGGAATCGGAACGCCCGATGCTTTCTGAGGAGGAAGTGCATGCCAATATGGCAACCTATGCGGAGCAGGCGGGAAAGATTCTTGACATGTCTCGAGTAGAGATTCATGCCAATTCCACCTGGCTTTCAAAGCTGGGTTTCGGCGAAATTGGGAGAGAAGCAAATGCTTTTTCGGTGGCGGAGTTTATCGCGCGCGACAACATTCGCAGGCGCCTCGATGCCGGGAAACGAGTGTCGCTTCGGGAGATGCTCTATCCCTTGATGCAGGGACATGACAGTCTGGAGGTTTCGGCGGATGTGGAAATCGGCGGGACGGACCAGCGGTTCAACCTGCTTGCCGGTCGGCGTCTCCAGGAGCGTCTCGGAAAATCTCCGCAGGATATTCTTACTACCAATCTTATTTTTGGAACCGATGGGCGCAAGATGAGTTCGAGCTGGGGAAACACTATCAATCTGATGGACATGCCGAACGATATGCTTGGGAAAGTGATGAGTATTCCCGACGAACTCATTGAGAGCTATTTTGTTCACTGCACACGCGTGCCAATGGAAGAAGTTGAAAGCCTTTTGAAGGTGGAGAATCCGCGTGATGCAAAGCTTCGACTTGGACGGGAGATTGTGAAAACATATCACAACGAGGAATCGGCGCGTGAGGCAGAAGCATACTTCGTTTCGACTTTTTCGAAACGAGAAGCGCCGCAGGATATTCGGGAAGTGAAATTGACCAGCGAGATGAGTCTGCTTGACTTCCTGGTGCAAGAAGGCTTTGCGACGAGTCGAGGCGATGCTCGGCGGAAAATTGAGCAGGGCGGCGTTGAAATAGATGGCGTCAAAGTGCTGGACCGAGACTTCACATTGACAAATATGGGAAAGCCATCGATAATAAAGTGCGGCAAAAAAGATTTTGCCCAGGTTGTATTTCCAGCCCTTTAACAAAACCAGTTCTCAAAAACAACCTTGAGGGTATCGATATGGCGCACCCTTCTGTGCAAGAGTGGCTCTTTGGACACCCTTTCGAGGGTGTTGAAGATGTTTTCCGATTTCAAGAGTTTCTTCAAAATGTCGGGAGGGCATTTTTGTACCGTGAGCTGCCATCACATGTCTCTGCTTCTTGGGATGTGAAGGGTGTCTTGCGGAGCATGGGTATTCAGTGTCGCGTGCCGGCATTTTTCAGTCTTTTTTTGGGAGCGGTTCGTATTTATGAGGAGGATCATCATTTTCTTCAGCCGAAAGTCCCGCCGACGGAGATCTTTCTTCCTTTCGGAATACGGGATGAAGATATCCGCGATTATATTGGTCTTTCCGGTATCGTTATCTCGATTGCTAAAACAAGCGAACATAGCTCGATGGATGGCGTTGTAGGTGTGCAGCCTATTTATACGTCTCGATGTCGGGGATCGGTCACCTTTCGTAGGAGAGCACCACAGCATTTCCCAGTGTCCCTGCCGGGGATGCGAGCATCTGGCAGAAGCGATCGTATTCCCAGTATTGGTTTTCAGGAACTCCCTCATCGTGTGACATATCGCAGTGATGAGACGTTTCATTTGTTGCTCCGGGGATTTTCTCATTCCGAACTCGGTGTATTCTTTCGGTTTCTTCTCAGCGTTGCTCGAGATCTGTTCTATCGGAATGAAGACTCCGTTTGCGGTATTGATATTGCTGAGAGATTTCCAACCTCTTTTGGTGTTTCTTGTTTGCTTGATAAAGCATCGGGCTGTGTTTTCTTGGTAAATCCGGAATCTGGATTTATCACAGTCGAACATTGTGGGGGAGGCGAAGATCTTCTTCTCTTTGTCGATGTATCATCGTAGCGTAGCCGCCTTGGAAGTTCCATGGCGGCTTTTTCCTTTTGACAGTAAATAGGTGCGCGGCTACAATAAGGGGTATGAATACGGATACTTTGGATGAGTTGAAGAAATCGGCGCTTGTGGCATTTGAGGGGGCGGAAACTCCGGAAGTGCTTCGTGAAAAACAGGTGGAATTCATGGGGCGAAAGAGTGTGCTTACGCAGTTTCTGAAAAGCCTGGCGACGCTTTCGCCCGATGAACGACGAGAGCTGGGAGGTCGAGCCAATGCGGCGAAGCGAGAAATTGCCGAAGCATACGAAGCGGCACGTGCACGACTGGAATCGGCGAGCTTTGATGCGGAGAAAGAATGGATTGACGTGACGGATCCGGGCGAAGTGCTTCCGGTCGGGCATCTTCATATTTTGACGCAAGTTGAACAAGAAATTTGCACTATCTTTCGGTCACTCGGTTTTGATGTTGCCGACGGTCCCGAAGTTGAAACGGAGTTTTACAATTTTGATGCACTCAACGTGCCGGCGGATCATCCGGCTCGTGATATGCAGGATACTTTCTGGATCAATGCGCCGGATGTTTCCAACGAGGGTTTGGCTGTTTCTGTGGGGAAAAGTGCACGCCTCTTGTTGCGTACGCACACGTCGCCGGTTCAGGTGCGATATATGGAGTCGCACACACCGCCTTTTCGTATTATTGTGCCGGGGCGAATATTTCGCTCCGAGGCAACCGACGCGTCACATGAACATACGTTCTATCAATTCGAATCACTTTTTGTAGATGCAGATGTCTCGGTTGGGCACTTCAAATATATTGCGGAACTTTTTTTTAGCAGGTTCTTCGGGAAGCATGTCGGCATTCGTCTTCGTCCGAGTTATTTTCCGTTTGTCGAGCCGGGCTTCGAATTTGATATTGCGTGCACCGTGTGTGATGGGAAGGGGTGTTCGTCATGTCATGGAACGGGCTGGCTTGAGGTGGGCGGTGCCGGCATGGTGCATCAACGAGTCTTTGAAGCGGCCGGGTATGATTGCGATCGCTGGAAGGGATTTGCCTGGGGATTTGGGACAAACCGGCTCGCGATGATGAAATACAAAATTCCAGATGTCCGTCTTTTTCAGAGTGGGGATCTGCGGTTTTTGAATCAGTTCTAGCATATGAAATTTTCTTATCGGTGGCTCAAGGAACTTTCCGGCACGGAGAAATCTCCCGAAGAACTTGCGGCGTTTTTGACAATGCGGGCGTTTGAGGTGGAAGAAATAGTGCCGGTTGGGTTTTCTCTTCCGGATATTCTTGTTGGAAAAGTGCTTTCGGTTGAGCGCCATCCGAATGCGGACCGGTTGCGTATTGCTACGGTGGATATCGGCGAAAGAGGGGAGAAGGTTATTGTGTGTGGAGCGCCGAATCTTGAGGCGGGACAAAAAGTAGCAGTGGCGCTTCCGGGCGCGGTGCTTCCCGGGGATGTTGTTATCAAACGAACGGATATTCGCAGCGTTTCTTCGGACGGTATGATTTGTTCGGAGAAAGAGCTGGGTCTTGGAGAAAATCACGAAGGCATTCTTGTGCTTTCGGAAAAAGCCGAGAGCGGAATTTCTCTTTCGGAGTTTCTGGGAACAGCCGACTCGGTGCTTGATGTGAAAGTTCTTCCGGATCGGGCGCATGATTGTTTGTCGCATGTGGGTCTTGCTCGCGAGATCGCTGCGCTTGAGGGTCGCATCCTTGACTACGATTATGACGGACTTGTTTTGCCGAAATGGGAAGACGGACATCCCTTTACTCTTTCGCTTGATGCTGGGGAAAAGAGTCTGCGGTACATCGGGGCGCTGGTGCGTGATGTTACCGTCGGCGCATCGCCCGCGTGGCTTGTTGATAGATTGGGTGTTTTTGGGATGCGTTCCATTAACAATATCGTCGATGCGACCAATCTCATTATGCTCGAGTTGGGGCAACCGCTCCATGCATTTGATTGGGAGGCAATTGCTGGCGGAGAACGGAAAGCAATCGGACCGCGTTTCGCGGTACCGGGGGAGACAATCGCACTGCTTGATGGAAAGTCATATTCGCTTGATCCGAATGATATTGTGATCGCCGATAGAGGGCGAGCACTCGCGTTGGGGGGCGTTATGGGCGGTGCGGAGTCCGGTGTGACTTTGGAGACGAAGCATGTTTTCTTTGAGGCGGCACATTTTGATCCGGTTTCCATTCGACGAACACGGACGCGCCTTGGCATTGAGAGTGATGCATCGGCTCGGTTTGAAAAAGGGCTTTCTCCCGATTTAGCCGAACGTGCACTGGTTCGTCTCTTGGAAATTGTGACACATATTGCGGGCGGTGAAGTATCTGGCATTGCGGATAAACGCGGAGCATATGTTGCGCCGAAGTCGATAGTGTTTTCTCTTCCGGCGATCATGTCGCTCCTTGGTACGGATGTTTCGGCGAAAGAAGTGAAGACGATTCTTGAGCTTCGAGGATTCGTGGTATCTCTTGAGGGGAAAGATTTCTCGGTGGTGCCGCCACCCTATCGAATCGATGTCGAGTCGGTGGCGGATATAGCCGAAGAGATTGGGAAGGGCATTGGCTATGATCGCATCGAGAGCGTGGAGCCGAGTTTCTTACTCACGTCTCTTTCCAATGATTCTCTCCGGACACATGAATCGTCGATTCGGACGCATCTTGCGGCAAATGGGTTTACCGAGACGTACAACTATTCCTTCTACAGTGAGTCGGATGCCAAGCGTCTTTGTTTCGACTGCGACAAACATCTCTCTCTCGCCAATCCGATGAATCCCGACCAGGCACTTGTTCGGAGGAGTCTTCTTCCGGGACTTCTCAGAAATATTTCTTTGAATGGACGGCGGTTCCATGACATCAGAATGTTCGAACTTGGAAAAGCTTACGAATTGTCAGTAGGATCTGTATTGGAGACTCGTCTGGCGTCCGGTGCCGTTCGGATACTTTCAGATAACGACAAATTTTCTCCTTTTTCGAGATTAATGTCGGATATTGCGCGACTCTTCACGTCGCTTCGAGTGTCGTATTCCGTTCGGCCGTACCAGGGCGCCGACGAGTCGCTGTGGCATCCGGTGCGCACGGCAAACATTCTTACATCTCACACTGAATATATCGGCACGATAGGGGAGATACATCCTTTGCGGGTGAAGGGGATGAATATATCGGGACGCGTCGCCGCCTTTGAACTCGATACACAGAAACTCCTGTTGGCAATTTCGAATGATACGACCTTTGTTCTGATTCGGAAGTATCCCGAGACGCTTCGTGACCTGTCTTGCTTTGTTCCTCATCGTGTGACGGTTGCCCAAGTCCGGGAGTGTATTGTCGCTTCCGGGCGGGGATTGGTATTGGGCGTCGAACTTTTTGATCGGTATGTGCGTGCCGAGGAGGGCCGGAGTCTTGCTTTCCATATCCGTTTGGGACGCGAGGAGAGAGCGCTGACCGGAGAAGAAGCGGATGCTGTTCTTGCCGACATTGTTCGGGGTATAGAATCCCACGTTGGAGGAACGATTCGGATGTCTTGATGGTTCAACATTTCATTATATGGCTTATACGAGCCATATAATGAACACTTCATGTGTGAGTGAACGTTGACATTTTCTTTATTTTGTAGTAATATCTTGTGGGAGGAGCGGTCTTTGACAATAAGGGAATAGATCAAGGTGGGCAGGCAATCGCCCGATCCTGTTTCGGCGGGAAGGGAGGAAAGTCCGGACACGCATGCTGCGCAGCTATCAGTATTCAGCTTTCGGCAATCAACCAAAAGCGGAAAGCCGAGTGTTGTTAGCTGCGTAAGCAAATGGTAGCGGGTAACGCCCGTCGCGTGCGCTTCGGCGCAGGAGAGGTGCGAACAGAGACGCTCAAGAGGGAAACCGATTGAGACATGTCGAGTGGCAACATTCGAGATGGAGTCCTTCGAGTCATCGGAGGAGTGAAACGGCTAAATCCTTACCGGCGTGCAAGGCCGTACCGAATCTTGTTTCGACAAGAGATGGTGTGCTGCAAAGACTGTTGTGGCAACACAACAGCAAGAGAAATGATTGCACTTCGTTTTCTTTCGAGAAAGCAAAGAACAGAATCCGGCTTATCGCCCGTCTTGATATATTCCTTTGCGCAACTATTTCTCTAGAGAGTGTCCGGAAACTCTACAAGAATACACAACGCGAGCGTTTTCCCAGAAGAAATATTTTTTGCTTGTCTTACGCTTCGTACGCCTGCCTGCCGGTAGGCAGGAAAGCCGCAAAAAAGATTTCTTCTGGGAAAAAAATAGGTTTTTAGACGCGTCTTTATGAAGCGATCGGAACTTTTCTTCAGTGCCATTCGTGTGCCGATGGACTATTGTATGATAGTTGCTGCGGCGATTTCGGCATTTATGATTCGCGATCTTCCGGAGACGCGAATGTTTTTTGACTTGGGTCGTATCGGCGGCGTGTTTTCGTTTGACGAATATTTCACGATTGCGCTCCTTGTTGCCCCGTTTTTTCTTCTGATCTACGCGTTCGAAGGGCTCTACGATATTCGTACAACGCGGAAATTTTGGCAGGAAGCGTACAAGGTATTCTCGGCAACATCGCTTGCGCTTGTCGTGCTTATTATCGCGGTCTTCTTAAAGCGTGAATGGTTTTCTTCAAGATTTATTATTCTGCTCGCGTGGACGCTCGCTATTCTTTTTGTGGTTGTGGGGCGGTTCGTGATCCATTCGGTGCAGCAGTGGCTTCTTATCTATCGGGGCATTGGCGTGCATCGCATTTTGCTCGTGGGGAGAAATGGCGTCTTGGCGCGTCTCTCGAAAACTTTTACCGAGAAACCGTGGCTTGGGTATCGATTGTCCGCGACCATCAGCTCGGCGAGTATTCGTGAAATCAAAGAAATTCGAAAAACGAAAGGTGTTGATGAAATCATCGTCTGCGATCCGTCCGTTCCCGATGAAGAACAGACGAAGCTGCTCGACTACTGCCAAGTGAACAATATTGTTTACAAGTATCTTCCCACCACTCTGCAGACGTCGCGGTTTGCCATTCGTATGTTTGAGGGGGAACCTTTTATTGAGGCGGAGCATACGCCGCTTGACGGATGGGGTAAGATTTTGAAACGCGCATTTGATATCGCCGCTTCAGTGGTGCTTATTGTGCTGTTCTCGCCGCTTATGCTGGTTGTCGCGATACTGATCAAGCTTGAGGATCCGGATGGCCCGGTGATTTATCGGAACAAGCGCATTGGCGAGGACGGGAAAGAGTTCTTTGTGTATAAATTTCGATATATACGCTGGAAATATTGCATCACGAAGGAAAACCCTGATTTTGAACAGGCGCTTGCCTATGAGCAGCAGCTTATTGTCGAGCGCAATGTGCGCGACGATGTGCTCTATAAGATCAAAGATGACCCTCGGAAAACGAAAGTCGGCGCCTTTATCGAGCGTTTCTCAATCGATGAACTGCCGCAGTTTTTCAACGCGTTGTTCGGCTCCATGAGTTTGGTTGGGCCTCGACCACACCAGGCACGAGAGGTGGAAAAATACAAGGAGTATCACCGCCGCCTCTTGACGATCAAGCCGGGTGTCACCGGTATGGCGCAGGTATCGGGTCGGTCAGATCTTTCGTTTGAAGGTGAATACAAACTCGATATTTTCTACATCGAGAATTGGTCGCTCTGGCTCGATATTTCCATTTGTCTCAAAACGCTCCGCGTGCTTTTGCAACGGCGAAGAAACGTGTGAGTATGTTAGGCATCTTTCCAAAAAATTTCTTTTTTGTGGCTTTCCTTGTCCGCATTGCTACGCAAAGCGTTGCAGGCAGGCGTACGGAGTGTAAGACAAGCAAAAAAGAAATTTTTTTGGAAAGGCTTTATTGATTTTCTTACTGTGCTCTCGTGAGATTGTTAAAGAGTTGCGGTTCTATTTCTTCTGTTTGACGTATGCGTATTGCCACTGATTGGAATGACTACGAATTGATCGATGCTGGGGATGGGGAAAAGTTGGAGCGTTGGGGCGAGTTTGTTCTGCGGCGTCCCGATCCACAGGCAATATGGCCGAAGGGGGCGGAGAGGCTCTGGGAAACGCCCCACGCGCGCTATCGTCGGAGCAACGATGGCGGAGGCGTCTGGGAGCGTGTGCTCGATATGCCGAAAACATGGACGGTTCGGTACCGTTCACTTGTATTTCGTCTCGAGCTCATGGGATTCAAACACACAGGTTTGTTTCCGGAGCAGGCGGTGAACTGGGAATGGATGACCGAGAAGATTCAATCGGCGACGAAGCCGGTTCGCGTACTCAATCTTTTCGCCTATACCGGCGGTGCGACGGTTGCGGCGGCGGCTGCCGGTGCGGAGGTTTGCCACGTTGATGCATCAAAAGGCATGATGACGCGAGCAAAAGAGAATCTCGAACTCAGTGGGCTCTCGGACGCATCGGTTCGTTTCATTCCCGACGATGCTCTGAAATTTGTTGAGCGGGAAGTCCGACGCGGACACCAGTATGATGCGATTATCATGGATCCTCCCTCATTTGGTCGCGGTCCCAAAGGGGAGATATGGAAAATCGAGGAGCAGCTCTTCTCTCTCCTTGAGCAGTTGGCAAGCATCTTGTCTCAGAATCCGATCTTTGTGCTCGTCAATTCCTATACGACCGGACTCTCTCCGCAAGTGATAGAGAATATGCTTGCGCTGACGGTTGGGAAGAAATTTACCGGTTCCTGCTTGTCATTCGAACTCGGCCTTGCGACAAAAAGAGATTCTCTTATCCTCCCGTGCGGTTCTTCCGCCCGGTGGGAGAGGTGAAATGCGCGGATCAGTGACGGTGTCTGATGAAAGAGTTGGGGCAGAACTTTCTCCGGAACGGCATGCGGTACGATTTTCCATGATGAATTGACGGCGCTTTTGGCGCTGTTTTTGTAACAATTTCCGTAGTTTTTTGCTTGATTTAAGGGTAAGAGCGGTTTATTATAAGAGAATGAAAAAGAATATGCAGGACATGCCAGAGATTGATAGACCGCGGGAAAGACTTGTAAAATACGGACCGGACAAACTTGCGAGTGAGGAACTTTTAGCGATCATTCTTGGGTCGGGCACCAAAGGCATGAATGTGCTGACACTTTCGCGAGCGATACTCAAGCGTGTTGCCGGTCTTGGTGGTGCACGGGTAGTGTCGGATGATCTGAAAAGTATTCGCGGTCTTGGTGCGGTGAAGCAACTTCAAGTGGTTGCGCTTTTTGCACTGAGCAAGCGACTGCAATCACAAGACGGTCAAGAGATTCTTTCAGTGAAAGATGTGTGGAATATGTGTAACGATTTCTATGCGTCTGCGAAAGAACACTTTGTTGCGTTTTACCTGGATACGCAATTGCGACTCATTGAACGCAAGCTTATTTCAGTCGGTACCCTGGACGCAAATATTGTTCATCCTCGTGAAGTATTCGAGCCAGCACTGATACTTCATGCAGCTTCAGTGGTTGTGGCGCATAACCATCCGTCAGGAGATACTCGACCATCTTCGGCAGATATCGCACTTACCAAAAAGCTTGCAAATGCCGCTCGGCTGCTGGGTATTTCACTGGATGATCATGTCATTGTATCGAGAAAAGAGTATGTCAGCATGAAACAGCAAGGTTTGTTTCCAGTTTTACATGATTGAATTATGGAAAACTTTAGTCAAAAAGCGGCCATGATTTGGAGCGTTGCGGATATCCTCCGTGGCGGATGGAAGCAACACGAGTACCAAGACGTGATTTTGCCGCTCGTGGTCTTAAAGCGTCTTGACTCGATTCTTGCTGACACGAAGGCGAAAGTGCTCGACAGCTATAATCAGTACCATGGCAAGCTCAAAGACCTTGATCAGATCCTCAAACATGCTTCGGGTGTCGCGTTCTACAACACCTCACCGTATGACTTCAAGAAGCTCTTGGAAGACCCGCATAGCATCGCGAAAAACTTCAAGCATTACCTCAACGGCTACAGCGAGAATATCCAAGACATCATTGAGAAATTTGACTTCAAAAAACAGCTTGATCGGCTCGAAGGCGGCGGGCTCTTGTTCCTTGTGCTCCAAGAGATCAACAAGGTGAATCTGCATCCGAGCGAGGTCGACAATCACACGATGGGCATCATCTTCGAGCACCTCTTGCAGAAGTTCTCGGAAATGTCGAATGAGACTGCCGGAGAGCATTTCACGCCGCGCGATGTGATCGATCTGATGGTTGACATTCTTCTTAGTCCCGACAAAGCTCTCCTCAAAAAGCCGCACCGCATCTTCAAGGTATACGACCCGGCCTGCGGTACGGGCGGTATGCTTACGGTGGCCAAAGACCACATCCGCAAAGAGATTAATTCGAAAGCCGATGTCTATCTTTATGGTCAAGAGCTTAATTCGGTCACGTATGCGATGGCAAAGTCGGATATGCTGATTAAGGGCGAGAATCCTGATTATATTCGCGGTGGCGAGAAGAATCATGCGCAGGCAAGCACGCTCTCAAGCGACCAGTTCTATGGCGAGGTCTTTGACTACGGTCTCTCAAATCCGCCCTATGGTGTCGATTGGAAGAAGGATAAAGAAGCGGTTGATCGCGAAGCGCGGCGCGGGTATGCGGGGAGATTTGGCGCGGGGACACCGCGTATTTCCGACGGGCAACTTCTGTTTTTGCAGCATCTTGTGTCTAAAATGAAACCGATTAAAGACGGTGGCTCGCGCGTGGCAATTGTCCATAACGGTTCGCCGCTCTTCACGGGCGATGCGGGGAGTGGTGAGAGTGAGATACGTCGCTGGCTTCTTGAGAAAGACTTGCTTGAGACGATTGTGGCGCTTCCCGACCAACTCTTCTACAACACCGGCATCAACACCTATCTGTGGTTTATCTCCAACAGGAAGAGCGATGAACGCAAAGGCAGAGTGCAGCTTATTGATGCGCGTACGTTCTTTACCAAGCGTCGAAAAAGTTTGGGAAACAAACGAAACGACATCGACGAAAAAGCACGCGAGCGTGTGCATAATCTCTATGAAGCGTTTGAAGATGGAGAATACAGCAAGATATTCAATACGACTGACTTTGGCTATCGTCAGATTACTATCGAGCGACCGCTCCGGCTTGATTTTCAAGTAAGCGACGAACGACTCGAAAAGCTTAAGACTGAAAAGGTATTCGAAAAACTCAAAGCTACAGAGCAAACCGCGCTTATTGAGTATCTCAAAGCGTTCCTGCACAAAGGGCTTTACATCAACCGCGAGAAATTCCTCGAATCGTTCGAGTCGTATGTGAAGCCAAAGAAACTGACTGGCTCGCTCAAAAAAGCAATATTCAATGCACTCTCAGAGCGAAGCGACACGGCAGATATCTGCACGGATGCAAACGGCAATCCCGAGCCGGATAGCGACTTGCGCGATCACGAGAACGTGCCGCTCGATCAAGATATCTACGAGTATTTTGAGAAAGAGGTGAGACCCTATGTGCCCGATGCATGGATCAACGAATCAGTTCGTGATCACAAGGACAACGAAGTCGGCAAGGTTGGCTATGAGATACCGTTCACACGCTACTTCTACAAATACGAACCGCCGCGTGAGCTCGAAGTGATTGAGAAGGATATCGAAGAAGTGGAGAACGAACTTCTGGATCTTCTGAAGAAGTTGTAGTATGCCAACGCTGAAACTGACAAAAAAATACGACCGCTACCCCAAGTATAAAGACTCGGGTGTGAAATGGGTTGGTGAGATACCGGAAGGGTGGGGGCTGATGCGTGTAAAATACCTCGCACCAATAAGAGACGAAAAGTACGTGTTTCCAAACGACGGAACACCATACGTTGGGCTTGAGCATGTCGAGAGTCAGACGGGGAAGCATATTGAGCCTGATGAGCCGGTAGTACCCGAGAGTATCGTAAATCGTTTTGAGATCAATGACGTGCTTTTTGGCAAGTTGCGTCCGTACTTAGCGAAAGTGCTACATGCTTCGTTTGAAGGTTATTGCACCGGAGAGCTGCTCGTGATGGTGCCTGGCAAAATTATTCCGCGCTACTTGTACTATAAAATGCTAGACCCGTCTTTCGTAAACAATGTAAATGTTTCAACATACGGTGCCCGTATGCCTCGTGCGAGTTGGAACTTCATCGGCAATCAATACTTTGCTTATCCTGACGAACAGACACAAAAGAACATCGCCGCATGCCTCGACGAAAAGACGGTGCTGATTGACGCGATCATCGAGAAGAAAAAGAAGCAGATCGAGCTCCTGCGCGAAAAGCGCGCCGCTATCATCAACCGCGCGGTGACTAAAGGCCTTCCTGCCCGCCGTAGCCTTGGCGAAGGCGGGGACACAAACGCCAAACTCGTCGACTCCGGCATCGAATGGATCGGCAAGATTCCCGAAGGGTGGGAGGTGAAGAGGTTGAAGTATATTGCGAACGTTCAAGCGAGCAACGTTGACAAGAATACAAACGAAGGTGACTCAGAAGTACTGCTATGTAATTACGTGGATGTGTACAAAAACGAGTACATTACAGCAAATCTGAACTTCATGAAATCCACCGCGACGCATGATCAGGTCCGCAAAGTTGGTCTAGTCCCTGGCGATGTTTTGATCACAAAAGATTCGGAGACAGCTGATGATATCGGTGTACCCGCGTTGGTAAAGGACTCTGTGGCCAATCTCGTTTCTGGGTATCACTTGTATGTTATGAAGCCTGTCCGGTCGCTCATGGTAGGTGATTATTTATTGCGCTTTTTGCAGAGCAGTTATGTGCACGCCTCATTCGAGACTTCGTCAAATGGAGTCACTCGTTTTGGACTTGGTGCGCAGAAAGTAAAAGACTTGCAAGTACTTGTCCCATCCATGTTTGAGCAAAAGAAGATAGCACTCTACGTGAATGAAAAGGCAGAAGTAGCAGATTGTGCCGTGAATAAAATTGAGGTATCAATCAAGCAATTACAAGAATTCAAATCCGCCCTCATCTCGCATGTGGTGACGGGGAAGGTGAAGGTATAGCAAGACCATATGTTAGAAAATGCCTACAACATATACTGCGATGAGTCTCGAGTAGATAATGCTGATGCCAGAAGAATGGTTATTGGCGCGTTGATTATTCCTCGCAATAAAAAGAAGCGTATCGAGAATGGCTTAAAGAGAGTTTATGCGAAACATGGATTCTCATATGAACTGAAATGGACAAAAGTACGCGACAAGTATCGGGATTTATATAGTGACCTGATGCGATATTTCTTATCGATGGAAGACTTGTTATTTCGTTGCATTGTCGTTGATAAATCGAAATTTGATCTTGAAAAATTTCATGAGGGAGATCCAGAACTTGCTTTCTATAAGTTTTACTACCTCATGCTCCGACCAACACTCTCTGCTGGGGGTAAATATTATATATTGCTTGATAAGAAGCCGACGAGTAAGCAAAGTCGAACAGTAGCTCTGCATGAGTTTTTGCAAAGGCACGCTTCGGGTATTGCAGGCTGTACAATTCAACACTTCCAGTCTTATGATTCTCGGAGTAACACTCTGATTCAGCTCACTGATTTTTTGACTGGTCTTATTGGGTTTGATGTTAATGAAGAAAGAGTTAATGAAGGACGAGAAGATTCTGCTAAAGGAAGGGTTTCTCGAGAAATGAAGGAAATGTTTCAGAGGACCTCTTTTAAGACGAGCTCGGTATTGCAGGAGAAAAAATTGAACATATTCGTTTGGGAACCACGATCATGACAGCGGTAAATCTTCTCATTCTTGAATCGGAAGCAGAGTATCGCGAGGAATATGCGCGTGTCTTTTTAGATTCCCCATTTTTTCTGAGCAGCGAAATTCAGGTTGTGTTTTCTCGTGAAGATTTTGATCACATATTCTTCGAACCGTCTGGCAGATTCGGACCATCTGGTGAGAAACTTCGCTCCTTTAGTTTTCGACGAGCAAGAAGGATGTTGTTTATGGATGCGATTTTGTCTGGTAATTTGAATATTGAGATGCTGTTTGAATGTGATACGGGGAATCTGGCTGTATTTTGTGATGATCTTGAGTGTGTGATGTATCTTCGGAATAGAATGGGCTCAAATTGCTTGCAAGTAGGAACTTTTTTTGATTTTGGAAAGGATCATGCGAAAATGTGCAACAAACAAAAAAAGAAGTGCGAACCGATCACACTTCGAGAGGTAAAGCAGAGATATGGTATAACCCCAAAAGGGGAGAAAGCTGTTATTTTGGGGCCAACAACTTTCTAGAAATGCCGACAGTTTTACTGTGTAAAACTTAACCCAAGGATAGCATGGTAAAATAAGAATGTCAAGTTGACATCTGTCAAATATAGCTACTGTAAGCCATAAATATGCTGACTAATCTTAGAGAAATAGGATTTGAAGAATTCATCGAGCGCGAGCTTGTAGAAAAGCATGGGTATCGTATTCGTAGTCCGCGCGAGCATTATGACAAACAGCTTGCGATGGATGCCGGACTTTTGTTGGAGTTTGTGCGAACCACGCAGTCGGATGAGTGGCAGGCGCTTGAAGAACAGTATGGCGAGGATATTACTGAGCGATTTTTGGAGCGGGTGGATGAAGAGATTGCGAGTCAAGGGCTATTGAAAGTACTTCGTGAAGGAGTGAAAGATCGTGGTGTGACCGTCAAACTTATGTATGCCGAGCCGCAGACGGGTATGAATCCGGAAGCACAGAAAGACTTTGATGCGAATATTTTGAGCGTGGTGCGCCAGCTCAAATACAGTGAGCAGAACGAGAACTCGATTGACATGGTGCTGTTTTTGAACGGACTACCACTCTTTACCGTCGAACTCAAAAATCAGTTTACGGGGCAGAATGTTTTGAATGCCGTGCGACAGTATCAGACCGACCGCGATCCGAAAGAGAAGCTTTTGTCATTCAAACGCTGCCTTACGCACTTTGCGGTTGATACCGAGCAGATACTCATGAGCACCAAACTCTCGGGACTCAAGACATATTTTTTGCCGTTTAACAAAGGATATAAAGAGAGTGCAGGCAATCCTCCTGCTGATAAGAAATACAAGACGCATTACCTGTGGGAGGATGTGTGGAGCAAGTCGAGCGTGCTTGATCTCGTCTCGCGCTTTATACAGGACGTGTGGGAGGAAAAGGAATTGCCAAATGGTAAAAAGACAAAAGAGAACAAACTTATCTTTCCGCGCTACCACCAGCTTGATACCGTGCGGCGGTTGATCGCAGACGCACGGAAGAATGGTCCGGGGCGCAACTATCTTATTCAACACAGCGCGGGATCGGGGAAGAGCAATACGATTGCATGGGCAGCGCATCGTTTGTCGGAGCTGCACGATGAGCATGATAAAAAAATATTCGATGGCGTGGTAGTGATTACTGATCGGCGTGTGCTTGATCGACAACTTTCCGAGACGGTTGAGAGTTTTTCTCAGGTGAAAGGCGTTGTGAAGCATGTGGAGAGTTCTGCTGAGCTTCGTGAGGCACTTGAGAAGGGAACGCGTATCATCACAAGTACGTTGCAGAAGTTTCCGGTGATCGTCGAGTCTATTGATGCAACAGAGGGCAGTCGCTTTGCGGTGATCGTTGACGAGGCGCACTCCTCGCAGTCGGGAGAGTCAGCCGCTGATTTGCGCGAGGTGCTGACACTTGAAGATGCTGAGCGTGAGCAAGAGAATCGAGAAAAGGCGTTCAAGACGGTTGAGGATCGTCTCGTCGAGCGCATGAAGGCGCGCAAGGTGAAGGCGCCGAACGTAAGCTTCTTTGCGTTTACTGCCACCCCGAAACAGAAGACGCTGGAGCTTTTTGGCGTGCAGAGTCCGGTGGATGGCAAGTTTTATCCGTTCTCGCTGTATTCGATGAAGCAAGCGATCGAAGAGCGATTTATTCTTGATGTACTCAAAAACTATACAACGTACGAAACGTATTTTGGACTTCTGAAGAAGGTTGAGGATGACCCGAAATTTGACAAGAAGAAAGCCGAGCGTCTCCTGGTGGGCTATGTCGAGCGACACGAGCACGCGATCGGCAAGAAAACTGAAATCATGGTGCGGCACTTTGAAGAAAAGATCGCGAAGCAAGATGGTGGCAAGGCAAAAGCGATGGTGGTTACTAAATCGCGGCTTCATGCGGTGCGGTACAAACTGGCGTTTGACAAGTACCTCAAGGAGCAAGGCTATGACCACAAAGCGATGGTAGCATTTTCGGGTACGGTGAAAGATGATGGTCGTGAGTATACCGAAGCGCAGATGAACGGTGTACCGGAAAAGCAGACGGCGGACGAGTTTGACAAGGATGAATACAAGTTTTTGATTGTGGCAGAGAAATTCCAGACCGGATTTGATCAGCCACTTCTTATGACGATGTATGTTGACAAGAAGCTTTCCGGTGTGAGTGCGGTACAGACACTCTCGCGACTGAACCGTATTCATCCACCGCTCAAAGAAGAAGTGTTTGTGTTGGATTTTGTGAATACGACAGATGATATAGAGAAGGCGTTCCAACCGTACTACACAACTACAATACTTTCCGAGGCAACCGACCCGAACATCTTATATAATCTTGAACGCGATGTACTCGAATACAAACTGTTTGAGATTCGCGAGATGGAGGGATTTGTAGAGATGTACATGATGGGCGCGACCCCTGATCAGCTCAATGCGGCGATGGATGCGGTGGTGGAGCGTGCGAAAGATCAGCTTGTCGAGGAACGAAAGGACTTCAAGTCAAAAGCGGCGGATTATAATCGCAAGTACGCGTTTATCTCACAGATTGTGACATTTCAAGATCCGGCGTTGGAGAAACTATATATATTCCTCAAGTTCTTGCTCAAGAAACTGCCGAAAGAAAAAGATGCGTTGCCGAAGGAGGTTCTCGAGGCGGTTGATATGGAGCTTTATCGTGTTGAGGACAAAGGCATGCGACAAATCAAACTCGCACATGAATCTGGTGAGATTGAACCGATGGGCGGCGGCGGTTCGAAGTGGGAGGCGCATGAAGAGATCGACCCACTTTCAAAGATCGTCAAAGAGATAAACGAGCGGTATGGCACGAATTTCAATTCAGACGATCGCGTGATTTTGAATGATCTGAGCGAACGTTTAGTCGGCAATGCTGATTTGTCAGGCACTATTCGCGCCAATAGCAAAGACAATGCCAAAATCAAATTCGACCATCTCTTCAATGATGAACTGGTGCGTATGCTTAATAGTCATTTTGAACTCTATAAAAAGCTCGACGAGAATCCTGAATTGCGAAGGTTTGTAAACGATCGAATATTTGAGCACGTGCGCGAACGAGTTCAGGAGAAAGTGTAAATCGCATCCGCGTGCTCTTCCTGCTTTGTTAGAGAATGGATAAGTTTTCACTGGCGGATATCTTGTTGACAAAAATACCAATATACATTAAATTATTTCCACGCGTATGAAGCCCTCAAACAAGCAGATTATTCTCGGTGTCGTAGTGCTCGTCTTGATTGCTGTTGCTGCTGTGGCAGGATGGCGTGTTCTTCGTGATCGACAGTATGCACAAAGCGGACAAAAGAACCCCGTTCAGTCGACAGACAATGTGGAGGACATGTCGGCAACTTCAGAATCCGACGATGTTTCAACATGGAAGACGTATCGGAATGAAAAATACGGATTCGAATTCAAACTGTCGGACGAGTATTCCGTTC
>CAYQPQ010000005.1:0-53875 GCA_964420045.1 uncultured Bdellovibrionales bacterium
ACACAACTCAACTCTATGCCCGACACCCCGCGCCGTCAATCCGTACAAAAAAACAGGACCGAGATTCCAAGCGTGGAACCTCGGTCCAGAACAACATCAACGCCGCCGGTGCATGTCTGGCCGAACGGGGCACCAAGACCACGAGGGATCCCCCGTCACCCGAGGCCACGACGTAGCAATGGCAGAAAATTTCCATTGCGCCGGTTTAATCTTCTCAGCCCTTATCACAGCCCAGGGAATATCAGAATTTCTAAGCAGACGAAACCGAGTCCGGTAAGCATGCGCCTTCCCCAAACAGAGAACGACGATACACTGCGGCTCCGCTCCAAATTTCCTCAAAAGGGACAGTTGATGGAAAGCGCCATCCATATCATCCGCTTCAAACGGATAGAAACGCAATGACTGCTGGCCGTTGCCACTGACTAGCGCGTCAAACATTTTGTCCGCATGCTTTCTGACAAACCTGGTCAGGGCAATCGATATGCACCGAGAAACCGGACGTCGTTTCCACTGCCAGAGGATAACCAGCACCCGCATCATTTGATGACCGCATTTTGCTTGCATGACCGGTCAGCTCCTTGCAAATGAAGACGAAGAATTACGAATACGAGAAGACAGCTGCGACCAGCGATGTCCGGGGTATTCATACAGCAGTGGAAACAGCCGAATGATTCCAGAAAGCCGGGACTGCCAACTTCCATAGTTGCAACACCGGATCATACTGAGACACTTCCCTTGCGATATAAGCTCCAGGAGACGCTGCGCGGAGATCGCTTGATGCGTCTGCGAGACAATGCAAACGGTCGTGCGATTATCCATGTTAGTATTCTGCAAATGTTTCCAGAAAACACCAACGCTCGTCTCGATATTTGGAGACATCCGATCAACATAGATACAGCGCTCAGAAATCCCATGCTGAACGAACCATTGCTGCATGATATTACAAACCAAATCGGATTCCCCCATTTTATTCTGACAAGCGGTATTTCCGGAAACGGAAACTGAGAAGCCAAACCTGACACTTCCGGACTCGTCTCTGCGATTGCATAGCTCAAATAGGGTAAGCACTTCCGCGAGTCGTTTCAGCAATTCTCCACCAGGCATACCATCAACCATCCCCGCCGTATCAGATATACCAAATCCGGATACCAATACCCAAATCTGATTTCGCTTGCTATTTTCATTGAGAAACACGGCACACCTCCTGATATAAACAGGCACAAGAAGGAAAAAGTGGATTTTAAAAAACTACAGACCGTTTCAAAACCCCTCAAATACCCTGATGGATTCCAAAAAGGCACTGCCGACAATATACCGTATTTATAATAATCTGTCAATAGAAGCAAACAAAAAAAGAAGCTCAGACAACACACTGGTTATCTGAGCTTCCAATGAAAGTTTCGTCTCGACGGATTTCTTGTTTCTTCCGCCTCTTTCGAATTGACAATCCGTGAGTCATTCCCCTTCTGCGCACACCCCCACAGGAAGAGAATTCCCAACAAATGGCATCGATTCCCTCCGAAGAATTTGCGTCTTGAGATCGTATTCAGGCATCAGTGAGTGGTAAATAGACGCAAGACATTGGCCTATTCTGAGATCGACAGTATCGATACCGCATCTTCGCTGTAGCGTACATCCCGAACAACATTGTTTCTTTGAGACAGGGCGCGGGAGACAAATTGCCCATGCGGAAACGAGATCTATATCCCGAAGGGCGGATGCCATCGCAGATAATCTCTCCCGAGGCTCATTCTTTGGGAAAATAAAGAGGAGAATCCCATTCGGACTTTGCCCTCTGATGATTTGATAGAATACGGATCCCGGAATAGACCGAGGGAATGTCGTCACGCGAAAAACAAACGACAGACAAGACGGATCTACCCCATACACCTCGAGCCTTGACATGTGAAGATACCGCGACACACGCTCTGTGCCGTCACCACCATCCAAAACAACAGTAGGTCCATCAGATTCATCGAATGAGTAGATTGAAACGGAGATCTGCTCATTAGCAGACAACTTGCCATCAGTACACATAGCACCATCCTCTCAATACGTGAAGAGTGGCCAAGCGGATACCTGCCTGGATTTGAGATCATTTTGTTAAAAAACTGTTACACGCACTCCCTTCATACCTACGAGCAGCCACGGCTTATTTCTTGATATCATGCGCGTAAACAACCCCTTCACTGTACACTGGTGCATAAAATTTGTCAATACATTTCAACGTTCATAAAAATAAAAATTCGAACCGAAAAACGCAGTACTAAAATATCCGACAAGAGTACGCTATACTAAAGGCACACCCCTCTTAGCCACACCCACTCCATGAAAACCTGCCTTCCGGAAAGTGAATACGTTCTCTCGAATGATTCCTTCGAATCACATATCAATGCACTCGGAAACGGCTACCTCAAAGCGCGCGGGTGCTTCCTCACAAGCCACCGCCCATCTTCCGATGACGGGCTTTTTTTCTTCGTGAGAGATGTCGACTCAGGAACGTATTGGTCGGCAACGCCGGCGCCGGTCTTTGCCCATCCCGATCGATTCCGAATGGAGGTTGGAACCCGCTCCGCGCATATCGAGCGACAAGACGGCACGATGAAGACGCTCTCCGATATTCTCGTGCCGCGAGTCGGCGACTTCGAAATACGCCGGCTCACAATCACCAACCATGATGCGTGCGCTCATCAACTCGAAGTGACCAGCTCAGTTGATATCATTCTCCTCTTTGATCGGCTCCGCGATTCCTATCATCAAACTTTCAGCAACATGTTCATCGGTGCGGAATTTTCGGAAGAGCGACTCGCCCTTCTCTATCACCGACGATTCTTCGACGACCCGACACACTACCCCTTTTTCATGCACCGGATATTTCTCGATACGCCCGAGAACTTCCTCGGCTTCGAGACCGACCGAGAAGCGTTCATCGGGCGCGGACAGCCTTTCGGTCGTCCGCTCGCACTGAATCGCCCGCTCAAAAACACCAAAGGCTACATCCTCGATCCGCTCGCCAACCTCCGAACCGCGATCGTGCTCAACCCGGGCGAAAGCGCCTCGATATTCTTCTCCAATTCCGCACATTTCCCGCCCGAACACCCAGAGAGTTTTTCGGAACGATTCCCGGACATTGGCACTATTCGCTCGTTTTTCCTCTCGGAATTCGAAGAAGATCGCCATTCCCGAAAGGAAATCCCCTGCAAACAAGACGAGGTCGCGCCGCCAATGCCACTTCTCAAGAAACCGCCTGCACCGGATCGTTTCGATATCGACTCACTCCTCTTCTGGAATGGATTCGGCGGCTTCGACCCGGAAACGCACGACTATCGCATGCGCATCTGCCCGGAAAATCTCCCGCCGCAGCCCTGGGCCAATTTCCTTGCCAATCCGGACTTCGGCATGATGACTACCGAAAATTCTCTTGGAACAACCTGGTTCAAAAACAGCAAACACGGACGCCTCACTCCTTGGAGCAATAATCCCGTCAGCGATCCGCCCGCCGAAATTCTCTTCGCCAGAAACAAAAAGACCGGCGACACCTGGTCGCTCACGCCTTCCCCGCTCCCCGCTTCCGCCGAATACCAAGTGACACATGGAAGGGGTTTCACGCGATACGAAAGCGGGCGCGACACGCTCCGGCACATTCTCACCGCTTCAGTTCACCCCGAGCGCGCCATCAAATACCTTGCCGTCGAACTCGAAAACCATGGCAACGAACCCCTCGATATCAACCTCGTGTTCTTCCTGGACACATCACTCGAAGCCTCCGCGGAAAGTGCCGAAACTCTCGCGCAGCCGTCTCCACCCAGAGTCATCCCCGAGCAGAACGCGATCCTTTTCGATCCCGAGACATTTTCTCCGGTTCCACATCAAGAATCCGTCCGTTTCTTCGCGACCATAACCGGAAGTGATCCTCTTCGACTGGTCACGCAAAGCAAGGAGCAGCTCTTCGGCATTGCCGGATCACTCTCCATCCCGAAAGACATCCCCGAATCGGAAGGTATTCTCCCTCCGCAATCGAACAGAGACGCCTGCATCACCACAGAGATGCGCTTCTCGATCGCGCCGCACAAAAAACATCACGCCGTTTTCGCTCTCTGCGTTGGAACAACCGAGGAAGAAACACGGGCATTACTCCCCTTGGCACGCGAAGCATTGAAAAAACACTCGCCGTTTCTGCTCGATACGCCTCACCGACTTTGGAAACCAGGAAACAACCTGCCGACACTGGCAAGTCCGGACAGCGCTCTCAATATTCTCTTTAACAGCTGGCTCCCCTACCAAACCGTGACCTCGCGCTTCTGGGCAAAGATGGGGTTCTACCAGCCGGGAGGCGCCTTCGGCTTTCGCGATCAACTCCAAGATGCCATCGCTCTCTGGTATGTCGATCCAGAGAATACCCGGCAACATATCCTTGCCGCCGCCGCTCAACAATTCGAAGACGGCAATGTCCGTGCCTGGTGGTCGCCGGACTCCGGATACGGTGTCAAAAACGCCACGTCCGATCATCCGCTCTGGCTCGCCTGGAGCACTGCAGAATATATTCGTCTTTCCGGACACGGCGATATTCTCGATACGAACATATCCTTTCTCTCCAACGATCGAAATGAGAGAACGCAGTTTGACGTACAATGCCACGAAATCTCACCCCGTTCCGCCTCGCTCCTCGAACACTGCCTCGCATCCATCGAATACGCCTCTGCCTTTGGCGCGCACGGACTCCCGCTCATGCGAAGCGGCGACTGGAACGACGGCTTCAACCGCATTGGCAATCACGGAAAGGGCGAGAGTATCTGGCTTGGCTTCTTCCTCTTCTCCATCCTCGAGTCATTTGTCGATCTGCTTGCCGCCCGAGGAGACACGGCTCAATCGGAAGTATATCGAAAGCGAGCGACGACACTCAAACGCAATCTCAACACGCACGGCTGGGACGGACACTGGTTTCTCCGCGCATTCTATGATGATGGCACGCCACTCGGGTCGGAGAGGAGTCACGAATGCCGCATAGACGCCATCGCACAGAGTTGGTCAGTACTCTCGGCAGCCGGTGAACATGAGAAATCAAAAGAAGCGATGGAAAACCTGTGGCACTTTCTCTATGATTCGGAGTCAAAAATCCTCAAACTCCTCGATCCGCCCTTCAACGATCTCTCCCGAAAAAACCCCGGCTACATAAAAGACTATCCGCCGGGCATTCGAGAGAACGGGTCGCAATACAATCATGCCGTATTTTGGGCGGCGGAAGCATTTGCTCTCGTTGGCGATGCCGACCGCCTCTATACCCTTCTCGAATGCGCCAATCCAATCCGGCGTTCCGATTCGGAAAGCGCCGCGCGCCTCTATGAAGTAGAACCTTATGTCGTCGCGGCGGATATTTACTCCGCCGAGCACCGCGGCAAGGGCGGTTGGACATGGTATACTGCCTCAGCAGGACTTATGTATCGCACCATTATCGAGACGCTCTTCGGCATCCGCTTCGCCGGCACCACCGTATCCCTTCGCCCCTGCTTGCCAAAAACATGGACCCATGGCTCTATCACCCTCCCGAGAACGCACGGGCGCTACACCTTTACATTTACCGCTCGGGACAATCATGCCAATATCCTACGAAGCATCACGCTCAACGGAAAGCCACTCGACCACACCCGCTCGCAGCACATCCTTCCGACCGACGGAAAACCTCACCGATTCGACCTTGTCCTGGAATAATGCACTATGTCCGATTCACCAATACAGGGAAAACCCCATACAAAGAACACGGTCGATTCCCTCTGGATTGTCATACCGGCATACAATGAAGCCGCTGTCATCGCCTCCGTCATCGACGAGATACGCCGCGCGGGGTATCAAAACATACTCGTTGTGGATGATGGCAGCACTGATACCACCTTCCTTATTGCAAAGAATTCCGGAGTCGTCGCCGTTCGGCATGAAATAAACCGGGGCAAAGGCGCTGCTACCAAAACCGGCATCGAAGCGACAAAATCGTTCGGAGCCGACATTATCATCACTATGGATGGCGATGGTCAGCACGATCCCGAAGATATCAGAAAGCTCGTCAATCCCATTCGGAACGGAAAAGCCGAAGTCGTTCTCGGATCGCGCTTGATTCACCCCGAGGGAATGCCTTGGTACAAGATAGTACACAACCGCATCGGCAACCTGATCACCTGGTGGCTGTTCGGATTGCATGTGACGGACAGCCAGTCCGGATTTCGAGCCTACTCCCGACATGCCGCCGAACTCATCAATACCCGATACGACCGCTACGAATACGAGAGCGAAGTCATCCGGGAAATATACGTGTACAGACTGCGCCATGTCGAAGTTCCGGTCGCCGTCCGCTACACCGAATACTCCATGAACAAGTCCGCTAAACAGAATCTCGCAAATGGAATAAAAACCGTGTATAAGATGTTCCTTAAGCTGCTTACCTGAAGCACCTATGACTATCCATCTCTACCAAATCATCGTTACCGTCATCTCCGCAGTTATGATCTACCAAGGAGTCGTTCGCTATGCCAAACAAGAAAGTGGGCAAACGATTTTCAAGGTGTTCGTCCGGATCTGTGTATGGGGCGGCATGGTCGGCATAACGCTATTCCCCAATCTCACCAACCTCATCGCCGACTTCATCGGGCTGCAAGGCAATATGAACGCCGTCATCCTCACCGGATTCCTCCTCGTATTCCTCATGATATTCAAGCTCCTCTCGGCGATAGAACGCCTCGAACAAAACATTACCGAAGTCACCCGAAAGAAGGCTCTTTCCACCCTGAAACAGAAACAATGAACGCGCCGCAAAAGAAACTGTCAATTCTTCTTTTCTCCCCCTATTATCCGCCACATATCGGCGGATTGGAATCTCATGCCGACGAATTCAACAAACACCTCTCCCGGCGGGGAGCAAGCATAGTCGTTTTCACTCCGCACCTTCCGAATTCCGCACCGGAAACCGAAGTCGTTCACAATAGCGTCAATGTCATCCGCTTTCCCGCATTTGAAATCATTCATAACTATCCCGTGCCGAAATTTTGGTCGGTAAGGTTTTGGCATCTTTTTCTCCCGATTTTCAGAGAACACTACGACATTGTTATATCGCGGACGCGATTTTTCTTCCTGTCATTTATTGCCCTGATCTACGCGAAATGTACTCAAACTTATTGGGTTCACGTTGAACATGGTTCTGACTTTGTGAAACTCTCCAGTCGAGTAAAAACATTCATCGCCAAGCTCTACGACTACACCATTGGCCGATTGATTTTCCGATGCTCCGATTTGAATATCTCAATTTCAAAAGCCGTGCAGATTTTCGTGCAAAAATTCGATAAACGTCATTCACCTGTTATCTATCGCGGTATTGATTTCGACCAACTGGACACTATCCAACCAAACGAGGCTTTTCGTCAAAAATTTGCCAACAAGATCATCATCGGCACCGTTGCCAGGCTCTACAAATGGAAAGGCATCGAATATTCCATTGAAGCGATAAAATCGTTGCCAGAGGATATAAAATCGGAAATTGTTTTTATTATCATCGGGGACGGTGAAGATTTTGACAGACTCCGGAAGCTTTGCGACAACAATTCTATATATATGCTCGGCAATCTCCCGAGAGAGAAAGTTTTGAGTATTGTAAAAACCTTTGATATCTACATTCACTCATCCCTCCCCGGTGGCGGCCTCTCCACTTCACTCCTCGAAGCTATGTACTGCGGTTGCGCGGTAATCGCCACACCTCACGAAGGCGCAGATGAAGTAGTTCATGATGGGAGAAATGGATTACTCATTAAGAGTAAATCACCAACGAGCACACAAGCAGCTATCAAGAACCTCATTAAAGATAAAGCAATGCGTACCTCCCAAGGAGAGAACGCGCATCGAGACATTTTAAAACAGTTTTCTTGGAAAAGAAGCATACAACAATATACCTCCCTACTCAAAATCATATGAGCTATTTAAAATCGGTCATTAAGGTTCCCTTGGTGTTTATTGAAAATATTGTCTTTACACTCTTTCCAAATTCGAGAGAAACTATTGAAAAACTTGTTTTCAATCCGTATTTTTTTGGATCCGATCATGCTGACTATTCAGTGAAACAATTTGACGCATTTCTCAAGAAAATACAACCAGAAAAAATCTCCGGGAAAAACCTTCTCGAACTTGGACCCGGAGGGTCAATTGGATTTGGATTACTCGCTCTCAAGAGTGGCGCGCAGAAATATTTTGCTCTAGAAAACGGAAATCATGCCAGACTAGATAGCGATAGCCTCGAAGAGTACCGAAAAATACTTGACGATTCTTCATTGTTCCGAGAATGTTTTGCCCCTAATCGCACCTTTAATCCGGAAAAAATACAATTCATTCAGAGCGATCAATCTTCTCATTATCCAGTCCCTGAAAATTCAATCGACTTCATTTACTCCTGCGCGGTACTTGAACATGTCCATGATCTCGATCTTTGTTTTTCGGAGATGTCTCGCGTCTTAAAAACCGGCGGGATCATGAATCATCAAGTGGATCTCCGAGATCATATTTTCTCTCAGAAGAGTTTGTGGTTTCTCAATATTCCGGACAGATTCTTTCGAATATTCTTTTCGAAAACTGGAGAATATGTAAACAGGAAACGCCTCAGTTACTATCTTCAGCTCTTCGAGAAGAATAGGCTCGAGGTAGTGAGTCTCGAAAAAACCATCGTTTTTAGAGGAAAACTCAGTAAGCGATTACTGAAGAAGTATACCAAGGGCGACCTACGAGCGCTCTCGTTTAATGTAATCCTACGGAAATCCTAGAGAATAAATCCCCTCTCATGAAAAGTTTCCTGGAAAACAACAAATGGGTACTGATCGCTTCTGTTTTTTTTATTATTTGGAAGTTTTTTTTGATAGACGCCTTCTGGAAAAATGGCGTCTATTACGAAGGCCTTCTTGATGACAAAGCGATTTATCTTACTCACATCGAATCTGTCATCCATTGCCCAACCCTCCTTTGCAACGATTCAATGTTTAATGTCCATAATTACACGTGGTTTGAACATCTTTCGTGGAGAGTTCCGCTGGGTGAAATTGCCAATATATTCCAACTAAACGCAAACGAGGTATTTCACCTCAGTTTCTACTTTGGGACTATTCTTCTGTTGCTTGTTCTGATAAAGTTTTTGAAAGAATTCTTTGAAACAGACCAGTCTCTCATCGCAACAAATCTCTTTTTCTTAGCGCTTTTCAATGGGACTGGCGCCTATCACGGATTCTTTTGGGTTGTGCCGAGTTTCTTTTCGCTTCTCTACCTCTTCCTTCTCATTGGTATTCTTTTCGAGAAAAATACACATTGGAAAATACACCTCCTCTTGCTCATTCCGCTATCGCTTTTTAATCATACGATAAGCCTCTACCTTATATTTCTCTCCCTCCCATTCGCCGTGCTCTGTGCGTTTTTCGGATATATCTTTGATAAAAAGTCTCTCGACATCATTCCCATCAAACGAGCCGTATTCGCTCTTCTCATCACCGCCATATTTTACATTCCGGCATCCTTTCTCGCAAAAGGAAACCCCTACGGTGTAGAATCTTTCGGCAAACAAGCTATTATTACCGCACAAGAACACTCGCAAGAAATTCCTTCGAAAAGTGAAGTGCTCTCCCCGCAAAAACTTTTAAACAATATTCAATCCTTACCGGGATACAAACTCGTGAAGAGTGAATACCTTAATTGGGTGTTTCTCAACTGGCTGATGCTCATTCCTTTCGGAATTATCTTTCTCCTTCACATACAGCATAAGCAGTTTAAACCCTTGGCATTCTTCCTAACGAGCTGTTCTTTTACCATAATATCCCTTATTAATGAGAATGCGGTTCGATCCCTTCTTGTTCTTTGGCCTGCAACATTTATGTTTTTCGCCACGGGGACGGTTCTTGCCTTCCGCTGGATGTCAGAAAGATTTCATTCTACAAAAATCCTCTATTTTTTACATTTTTCGCTTCTTATGGCAGTGCTGCTTTTCTCAATACTGAATATGCGATTTTCCTATCTCATAGATAAGGACTCCTCTGTTCTGCCAAGCGAAATGCTTCCAAAGTCTGTTATAAACATCTCCTCATTCTCAAAACAGTAATCACTACAAGCCTATGTGCGGCATAACCGGAAAAATTTCCCTCACAGGAAGAACGATAACGCCAAGAGAAGTTGAGGCAATGAACCAAGCCATCACTCATCGCGGCCCGGACGATGGCGGCATCTATATCTCGCCCGACCGGCATGTCGGACTCGGACATCGCCGGCTTTCCATCATCGATCTCTCCCCGCTCGGTCACCAGCCCATGGGATATATGAATCGTTATTGGATCGTCTTCAACGGAGAGATCTACAATTTCCAGGAACATCGCGACGCATTGGAAAAGGAAGGCTACTCGTTCGCATCCCGTTCCGACACCGAAGTCATCATGGCGCTCTACCACAAATACGGCAAAGCGTGTCTCCAATACCTCCGCGGCATGTTCGCTTTCGCCATCTATGACGAGCGGGAGCGAACGATTTTCTGCGCCCGCGACCGTGTTGGCAAGAAACCGTTCAAATATTACCTCGACGATAACGTGTTCATCTTCGCCTCCGAACTCAAGGCGATACTCACCCAGCCGGAATATACGAAGGCGCCGGACTACGAAGCCATCCACCACTATCTCACGCTTCAATACTGCCCCGCCCCGATGACCGGTTTCGTTGGCATCAAAAAACTCGAACCCGCGCACTTCCTTTTCGTGGATCTCAAGACCAAAAAAATGGAGCAGGAACGCTACTGGAAACTCGATTACTCCACAAAACTCGATCTTCCGGAAACCGAATGGAAGCGGCGCATTGTCGACATGCTCGAAGAATCCGTCAAGTTGCGCATGATTTCAGACGTACCGATCGGCGCCTTCCTTTCGGGTGGCATCGACTCGAGCGCCATCGTCGCCCTCATGGCGCGAAACAGCTCCCAACCGATCAAGACGTTTTCCATCGGCTTCAAGGAGGAGAAATTCAACGAGCTCAAATACGCCAAGATCATCGCAAACACCTTCAAGACCGATCACACGGAATTCATCGTCGAGCCGCGCGCCATCGAACTCCTCCCGATGCTCGTCCGCCACTACGAAGAACCATTTGCCGATTCGAGCGCCCTTCCCACCTACTACGTCTCCAAACTCACGCGCGAACATGTCACCGTCGCACTGAACGGCGACGGAGGCGATGAAAATTTCGCCGGCTACGGGCGCTACAGTGTCCACAAATTCGCTCTCGCCTATGACAAACTGATGCTCCTCCATAAAGCGCTCGCCCTTCCGGTCGCAACGCTTGCCGCCAAGACCTTCCAAAACACCTTTTTCGATCGCGTTCACAGATTCGCGAGAAGCCTCTCAAAATCGTACAACCTCCGCTACGTGGACTATATCTGCTACTTCACCAACGAAATGAAGGATGCGCTCTATACCGACGAATTCAAAGCGAAAACGCGATCCCTCGATTCTTATCGGATCGTCGCCGATCAATTCTCGCGATCCGGATCGAGAAATCGAGCCGAACGCGCCGTCTACGCCGATTTCGTCACCTACCTTCCGGATGCGCTCATGGCAAAAGTCGACATCGCCAGCATGATCGTCGCCCTTGAAGGGCGCTCGCCGTTCCTCGACCACGAGATGCTCGAACTCACCGCCAAAATTCCCTTCCATCTCAAGCTCAAGGGGCGCAATAACAAGAAATATATTCTCAAGGAAGCGCTCCGCGGACTTGTCCCAGACGAGGTCATGTTCCGCCCCAAGATGGGATTCGGCATCCCCATTCACACCTGGTTTCGCAACGAACTCAAAAATTACGCCTACGAGACACTCCTCTCCGAGAAAGCAATTAACCGGGGACTCTTTCGGAAAGAAGCTGTCAAAAAACTTCTCGATACACATTGCACAACAGGGATTGATTTCGGCTATCACATTTGGGCACTTATCACCCTCGAGCTCTGGTTTCAAGAGCATTTTAGTGATACAAAATAGTTTATTTTAACAAGAATCATTCCCTGGTATGACGCAATTTATGAACAACGAACGCGCGCGTGAACACTCAGTAGAAAAGAAACTCTACGAACAGAGCTACAGAGATAAGCACCATTTCAGTTTCGGGAAGAACTGGCAAATATTTTTAAGGACCCTCAACTCTGAAAAGATAGAAGAAGCGGAGAAGTCCCTAGTAGATTTCCTTGGCGGAAGAAAGAGTATCGAAGGAAAAACTTTTGTCGACGTTGGTTGCGGAAGTGGTTTATTTTCACTTGCTGCTTACCGACTTGGCGCCAGTCAAGTTCTCAGTGTGGACATTGACGAATTCTCGCTCGCTTGCGCAAAGCATCTCAGAAAACAGGAATTATCACCAAACAACTGGGCTATTCAGAAAGGCTCCGCTCTGGATAAGGAATTTTTAGGTTCTCTGGGAACATTTGACATTGTGTATTCCTGGGGCGTTTTACATCACACCGGAGATATGTACCGAGCATTAGAAAACACTGCTTCACTCGCCACAGAAAATTCCTTGCTTTACATTGCTCTCTATAACGAGAGTCAACACTTTCTCGAAGGTACATCCAAGTTCTGGGTTAGAGCAAAAATGGTCTACAATAAAAGCAATACTCTGCTGAAAAAAATTTTTGAAGGAGTCTATACATCGTATTACGTTGCTGGTCTCTTGGCACACTTCAAAAACCCGATACGTTACATTAAAAACTACCAATCTCTGCGTGGAATGAATTTTTATACCGACATTAAAGACTGGTTGGGCGGTTATCCATACGAATATTCAACTCCAGAACAAATTATCAATTTCTTTCTGGAAAGAAATTTTGAGCATGAGAAAACTGTCAAAGCCAGAAGTCTTGGATGCAACGAATTTCTCTTCAGAAAAAAGATCCATCGAAATCAATAACTTATGAAAAAGAAGTGCATACTTCATCTTATCAGCGGACTTGAGGTCGGTGGAGCAGAAACGCAGCTTCTGCGGATCTTACCTGAGTTGCAAGCATATCACGATAATATAGTTTGTTGTGTTAGAGGTCGTGGTCCAATCGGCAAGGAACTTGAAAAAAATGGCATTCCAGTACGATATCTCGACTTTGGAGGATTTTCCGACGTTATGGTGATAAGGAGGTTTTATTGCGCCATAAAAGAACTATCCCCTGACATCATCGTCACCTATCTTATTCATGCAGATCTTTATGGGAGAATTTTTGGAAAGATATTTGGAGTAAAGAAAATTGTGTCTTCTAAGCGTGGAGCTTTACTCCAATGGGAATGGCTCGCAAGGATTGATTGGTTTACAAAGTGGATGGTAAGCCACTATCTCGTCCAAACGAGGTCTGCACAAAATGAGTGGATGGGTAGACTCCATCTTTCAGAGGATAGATTTTCGATTGTTCCAAATGGATTAGACATCTCGCACTTCGAGACGCCTATTGATAAAAATGAAGAATGCAAGAAACTCTCCATTGATACCACATCATTCATCATAACCTGCGTTTCCCGTCTGCGAAAAGGAAAAGGTCATGAAGTTTTACTAAAAGCATTCGAGACTTTCTACAAAAGAAACCAAAACACTACACTTCTCCTTGTCGGAGATGGCGAACGCGAATCTGAATTAAAGGGTCAAATAGAAAATTACGCATCTAGGAATAACGTTTTTTTTCTTGGAAACCGCAGCGATGTACCGATTATCTTGGCGTTATCAGACCTATTCATACTCCCTACCGAGGGAGAAGGAATGAGCAATGCCATCATGGAAGCAATGGCTGCGGGTCTCCCTATTATCACTACTGATATACCAGAAAATAGGGATCTTATCGAAGAAGGTCGTACCGGTATACTGTTTCCTGTCTCTGACGACGAGATACTCTCTGATAAAATTTCCTTTCTTTTGGAGAATACCAAACTCAGAGAAGAACTTGGAAAGAATGCCAAAAAAGAGGCTCGAGAAAAATATGACGTAGAAAAAGTTGTCCTCAAATTTGCAGAGTTCTATAGGAAGATATAGGTTCTTAAATGTCAATAAAGCACAACAGATCCCTATCTAAATATCCGTATCAAAAAATTCGTAAGATAAAATCGAAAATCAATGACGGCAACAACAACCAGAAACAGCTTCTTAGTATCAGAAAACATGCAGATTGGATTTTTCCATATGAGACGTGATGCAACTATCCAATCTCTTTGATAGAGCAGCATTCGCAGTAAGACTAGTACTGTTGAGCAATACATTTTTCTATTGCACCGTTTCATATCAATGCCAAACTCGTCTAGCACCTTCTGATTAATCCTTAAAACATTCTTAGCGATCCGTCTATCAAACAAAGATCTTACTATTGAGTTGCTCGCATCAAGAAAGTAAGTTCTAGCTGGAAAAGAGAAGAATGCACCAGAATTATTACGCATAATTTTCCACCAAAGTAGCCCTTCTCCCCCATTAACATCCTCGGGAAATCTATTCTCAAAATTTTTGAAAATATCTGCTCGAACACATGGCAAGAACTCCCCAGAAACAATGCCTCTTAGAATATCTGGTAGCATCGCTCGGATTGATTCTCCTTCCATAAAAGACATCTTCGCCCCGTTTTCATCTACGGTTCCGAATCCGAAATACAAAATATCCGCATTTTCATTAACGGTCTTATAAATACATGCTAATGAATCATTGGTAAAAAATGTGTCATCGCTATCGAGAAAGATAAAGTATTTCCCACGAGCATTCTCTATACCAATATTTCTCGCACTCCCAACCCCTCCATTTTCTTTGTAGAAATACCGTATCCGTGAATCAAAAAGATATTTCTCCACAATGTCCCTTGTGTTATCCGTCGACCCGTCATCAATAACGATCACCTCCCAATCTTGAAAGTCTTGTGCAAACACCGACTTCATGACGCGCTCAATACACCATGCACGATTGTAAGTTGGGATAATGATGGAAAAATAAGCTGGACCGCTAGCAGCCATAACCCTATTTCTTTAAATGTAGCTCTTTAAGGAAGAGTTTATTTACTCTTTCCCTTGTCTTTACAGAGTCAATCTTCTCTTCATAAATTCTCTTGTTCTCCATAGCCATCCGAAACAGCAGGTTGCCATCCATCGACAAAATTTTCATCTTTTCATACAGAAAATCTTCTATGTAATCCAACTTACCACTTTTTTGAAAATCTCTTATCATCCCATAAAAATTCGGCTGATCCGTGAAATGCTCACTGCAAATAACAAAGTTTTTGTCATAGTTTACAAATGGACTCCTGCACACGAAACCGTTATATCCATCATTGACGCGTTCAGGAATAGAATAGAAATCGGTTGTAATAATCGGTAAATACGAACTGATAGCCTCATTTACAACTGAAGAAAAACTATCGGAATATGTCGGATAACACAGGACGTGACATGTATCATAAAACTTTTCAAACAGCTCCTCTTTGGTAAAAATCGTATCATGCAATTCCACGCTTTTGTTCTTCGAAAGCAAGCTATAATCTGCTTTATCAAAGCTCCGAATATCGCTGATTATCACTAAGCGGATGTCGCGCTTTTCTCTTTGCAGCTTAGAAAACGCATGAAAAACCTCCAGTCCGCCTTTTCCATAAAAATTATTTGAGATATACAAAAAAGATACACCCTCCGTTACATTCCTGAACCGCTCAATGTTCGGATTTTTTAATCGGCTTATCGGTGGGTAAATTACAGCACCTTTATTTTTTATCAATGAACGCATTTCACTATCCATCGATGGTATATTCGCCATTCCATCAAGTGCCGCTTTTGAAAGAAAAAATATCTTCCTTAAGTGCACATCTCTCAAGAAAAATTTAAGAATGTGTTTCGGCAGAGGTTTATTATAATTTTTTGCCGTATACCCATAAATTTGAGTTGCCTTCTCGATATATGTCACATATGGCCTGTTGGTGATAAGAAAACCGCCATGAGCAAAAAGAATTTCCGCTTCTTTCCCAATTGCCACCTTGAAATTTATGAGGCCGACTACTTTTTGTATGCCAACGACACATCGAGATATCATGCGAAGGACGACAGAAACAAGCGAGATTTTTTTCATTCTCCTGGTTGCATCAACCTTTCTATTCACGACAATCTTTTTCTTCGACGCATCATCCAATTCGAAATCCGGTAGACCAAGAATTATCTCAGCCAACATCTCCCGCATGGAATGGACTAGCCGGATATGATACTTCTTTTTCATGTTGTTGCGATTATTGTCTCTTTTTCCGACGATAAGAAAAAATTCACTACGCAGATGAGCACTACCTGAAGCACTATTTGCAAACAAATATAAGACAAGATGCTCTGCGTAAGAAGCAATGTCAAGATTGAGGAAAACGCGAAAACCCCAGAAATCACTACTGATTTTTTGATATGATGAACATTCAAGAAACCCATAAATATTGAGAAAAGAAAACCAAGAAAAGTATTCATTGAGAAGAGAACCAAGTAATCATACCGAATAGGATACCCTTTCCCAAAAAGAGAAATGAGAGAAAACGTGCTTATAGATATAAGAAGTACCCAAAATGGTGCACCAAGAACAAAGAGCCTTACTACTTTCCGGAGAATCATCTGAATCGACTTGGAATTTTTTATAACTGACGGCCAGAAAACATTCATGAATATCCCACCAAGTTCAGCTACAAAGAGATGAGAAGACGCGTAATACGCGCTGTAGTAGCCGAGCTCCTTAAAACCAAGAAATCTCCCGATAATAAGCTTATCACTAGCTACGATTATACCAATCAACGACAGGAACAAAACATACCGGTTATACTCAGAGAACATCTTTTTGAGAATTGAAAGGTCGTATTCCGAAATATTCTTCCGCAAGTTCCATAACGAAAATAAAACAAACATCGCCCCTCCGAGGAGAAAAGAATTAGCATAAGAGGACATGTTTCTTTGACCAAAAAAAAGTACTGCTACAAAAAATGCTATCAGCACAACTCCGGCATCAAGAATCCTATAGATACCTTGCCTTTTGAACTCGTGAAATGCTCGTAAGAAGCCGTTTGCCAAAGCCTTGTGAGAAATGACTATCGCTAGTAACACAGCCAAAAGAAAGATTTCATTTGAAATATTAATGACGTTCGGAAAATTTTTTTGAACAAGAAAGAGTATCAGAATTACTATTAATTGCAGGAAAATGACCGAGAGTAGTACCGTGGTAAATATTTTCCTTTTTAGTTTGGAAAACTTCCGATCCGAGAGATAGCGAACACTTGATACATCCATCCCAAAAAGATATATCGTTGACAATATTGTCGCGAAAGACAGAGCAGCATTGTACTTCCCGTATTCCTCCGGTCCGAGCCAGCGACCAGCGAGGATATTAACGGCAAACATAATTCCCGATGCAATAATCCCGCCGGAAAACGACCATGAGAGGTGAGCAAGAAATTTCCGCATCTCATCGCTCATCGCGTGTCCAAAGATTCGAAGATGGATTCTCTCCGCGACGGAAAAAAGTTTTTTCACCAGATTTTCCTTTGTCATTGCTGCGATAAAAACCATAAAGATCTATTGCCCTCGAGAAACCCTTCTCTTGAACTCGCGATTGAACTCGCTAAGCGCAGACGCGACAATCGGGTCGAACCGATCGCAGAAATTCTTCTCCCGAACATAGTTCGCCGCGGCGAGGAGAGATTCGTGCGTGCCAGCATCGAAATACGCGCTGTGAATGATACGCACTTCCAATTCGCCCCTCTCGAGATAGGCGCGGTGCATATCCACGATTTCCAGTTCGCCCCGCCCGGACGGCGCAAGTGTTTTTGCGATACCGGACACGCGTCCGTCGAAGATGTACATGCCGGGAATCGCGAAATGACTCTTTGGGCGCTCAGGCTTTTCTTCGATGGAAATGGCACGCCCGCTCTCTTTATCGAATTCCACAACACCGAATCGTTCCGGATCGGAAACTTCCTTGGCGAATATGCGCCCACCCGTTCGGAATGTCCGAATCGCCTCACCGAAATCGTCCTCGAAGATATTGTCTCCCAGAATAAGAGTGGAAGCCCCCTCGTCAAGAAAATCTTCCGCCAAGAGGTACGTCTCCGCGATACCTCTCGGCTCTTTCTGTACGACAAAAGAGATGTTTATCCCCTGCCCGCGGAATATCGACCCCAAGAGATTCAAAAAACTTCCCGAATATTCCGGCGCAACAATGATGAGAATATCGCGGATGCCAGCCGAAACAAGAGTATTGAGCGGATAGAAAATCATCGGCCGATCATAGACCGGAAGGAGCTGCTTCGAAATGACCGCGGTAAGCGGAAGAAGTCTCGTGCCGTTTCCTCCGGCAAGAATAATGCCTTTCATACGGGGAGATAATCAGAAAAGTGCCATTTCAAGGCGTTTGTAGTATACTCTCATTAAATCTTTCTTCAAAGACGTTTTTGGACTTAAATATCGACCAATCATGAAGATCATCCGACATCCGGCATTCCTCATTTCCATCCTCCTCGCCGTCTTCTTTTTCAAAGGCGTGTTTTTGGCGACGCTTTTCCCGATATTCACCGGACAAGACGAGGCGCGACACTACAACACGCTTCAGTACCTCAATCAACCCGAGATACCCGCCGAGCAGACAACGCGTCGCCCCCACATTCAAGACAAGAAGGACTTTTCCGACTACAATTTCTCCGAGGAGATCGTCAACACCGGGAAAGTTGCCGGTTTCGACGATCTGCGGCACGGACTCTTCGATACCCAGCGATTCACACCGAACAGTCTCGACGGGTCGAACGAATCGCTCATCACGCAACAGACCTGGAAACCCTACAACTTTACCAAGCCCGCGGACGTCGTCGGATCAAAGAGTCTTTATCATACGATCGCGAGCGCTCTCGAGTCGGCGCTCTCGAAACAGGATATTCTCGTCCGATTCTATACCATTCGAATCTTCTCCGTCTTCCTCGGAACAGTCGCCGTGCTTCTCGCTTTCCTCATCGCCAGAGCGCTCCGGTTCGATGCCTTTGTCAGTACGCTCTTCGCGGCGCTCGTCGCCTTCCAGCCGAAGTTCTCCATGTACATGACCAATATAAATTACGACGCGCTTCTCATCCCGGCATTTTTCCTCTTCACCTGGGGAGGTATTATGAGTCTGCGAAAGGGGCTCGACTGGAAGAATTTCAGTATCATGCTCCTCGCCGTCGCCATCGGACTCCTCACCAAGGGAACAGCGATCGTGCTTCTCGCGGCTTTCCTGGGAATCCTGTTCTCCCATGCCTATTCTTTCACGCGAGCCCGGCGTCGATTCAAAATCACATTTCTCAAAGGTCTGCTCGCCGCGATTTTCGTCATCGGCGCCCTCACGCTCTCGGGCGGACGATACCGCTACACGACGCTCATCCCGATCGACACGTCATTCTCAAACACGGTCACATCGCTCGGAAAATATCTCGACAAAAGCCTCACCTTCGGGCGATTCGGACTCTCGTCCCGCACCTATTGGGGCTCCCTCGGATGGAATGACGATTTCCTGGCGCGACACTTCACGGATATACTGTGGCCGCTCCAAGGAATCGCCGTCATCGGCATCGTCCTTTTCCTGTTCACCGAGAAGAAGCCGGATTTCCTTCCGGAGAGGAAGCTCGTCATATTCCTTATCGCGATGATTGTCGCCCTTCAGCTCGGCATCCGGGCGGCGGACTGGAACGTGTTCGTCCATGCCGGATCACTCGACCTTGGCACGCCGGGACGCTACTTCCTCCCCAACCTGGCAACACACATACTGCTCGTATTTATCGGGCTCGGCATGCTCCTCGGCACGCGCGAACGTTTCAAAAACATCCTGCTCGCCGGAGTCATATTCCTGTGCTTCTTCTCGATGTTTCTCACCTTCGATACCATCCTCCCGAGATTCTATCTCTAAGTTCTCCGAAGAAACCGGGATGGTAACTCCTCCCGCCGTTTTCCCGAAAGACGAGCCTCCCGATACACTCTACGATAAGAATTGGAAATCAGCCGACTATGTTTCAAAGCCGTTCACAGAAAATATTTCTCATTTCCGTCGTCGCATCCGCCGCTGTCGTGTTCGCGAACCTCGCCCGGCAATGGGGATTTCCCGACACCCGGTTTCCGCTCGAAAAGAGCGAGAAGGTAAGACTCGACGGAACCGGAGCGACACAAACGTTCATCGCCTCCCGCAACGGACTCTCGGGTATCAATATTCTCTTCGGCGGATCGCAGACCAAGAACGGGGGGATACTTTCGATCACCCTGCTCGACGCCTCCTGCCAAGGGAAAATCTTCGAACGGAAAGGCTTCGCGACATCGTTTGAGACTGAAAATTCTTTTCGCTTTTCTTTCCCGCTCATCGCCGACTCCGAAGGAAAGACATTCTGTCTTGCGACGAACTTCGCTCCCGCAAAGGGCTCCAAAAAAGCCGCCATCTTCGTGACCGCGAACACTCTCCCCGAGGAAGCGCTTTCGCTTTCCCTGAACGGGGAGATGCGTCCAGGCGAGTCCCTCTCGTTCCGCCCCGTCTATCGAAACGAGACCTTCCTCGCCGATTTCATCGAGCTCGATCAGAGAATGTCGCAATACAAGCCGTGGTTTCTGAAGGGCGCCCTTCTTGCGGGCATCGCCCTTCTTTCCATCGGACTCACCTTCGGATTCCTCATTTTCTCCATCACTCTTGCCTCGAAGGAACTCCCGGAGAAAAAATAGCGGAAGCGTGCAAAGAAAAGGGAGTGGCGGCAACCACTCTCTTTCTTATCAGAAATTCATCGCCCGAAAAAGGAAAGTTCTACGCCCGGTAATATTCCCGGTACCACTCGACGAAGTTCTTGATACCGACATCGATCCGCGTCGTTGGTGCCCAGCCGAGCGCGCGGAGTTTGGAAATATCGGCAACGGTCGAGGGAACATCGCCCGGCTGCATGGGCATCATTTTTTTCTCGGCGGTCTTCCCGATATTCTTCTCGATGACCTCGATGAACCGCGTCAGCTTCTCCTCCGTATCGCCGCCGATATTCATGACACCGACGGGAAGATCGGCATCCAAAACCGTTATCGTTCCCGAAACGATATCATCGATATAGGTGAAGTTTCTTGTCATATCTCCGAAATTGTACACTTCAATGGGTTTCCCTTCGAATATATTTTTTGTAAAGCTGAAAAGCGCCATATCAGGGCGTCCCCACGGACCATAGACCGTAAAGAAACGAAGTCCCGTCGTCGGAAGCCCATAGAGATGACTCCACACGTGCGCGAAGAGTTCATTTGCCTTCTTACTCGCGGCATACGGAGAGACGGGATGATCGACCGAGTCCTCTTCCGAAAACGGAATCTTCTCATTTCCGCCATACACGGATGACGAGGAAGCATAGACGAAGTTTCGAACAGCGTGCTTTCGCGCCGCTTCCAGCAAGACCAGCGTGCCATTCACATTCACATCCGCATAAAGAAGCGGGTCCTGTATGGAATATCGAACCCCTGCCATTGCCGCCAGGTGCACGACTTTCTCTATTTTCTCCGATGCGAAAATATCCTCAACCAATTTTGCATCGCGGATATCGCCTTCGTACAGTCTGAAATCGATACCCTTCAGAAATACTTCGATGCGATCCCGCTTGAGCTGTGGATCATAGTAATCATTAAAATTATCGAGGATCACCACTCGATCACCGCGTTCAACGAGTCGCTTCGCGATTGCCGAGCCGATAAATCCAGCACCTCCCGTCACCAAAATATTCATAATCGTTTCTTTAGGAAATTACCGTACCAGCCATCAGTCGCGCTATCGACCGCATACCGTTGCAGGGCAGTTTCTCGAGCTTTCTCCCCCAAACGCTTTCGAAGGGATACGTCTCGAACAAGCCCTGCAAGCCTTTCATACCACTCATTCCCATTTTCAGCAATAAAACCATCAACGCCATTTGAAATCGCTTCTTGAAAGGTTTGCGTTGCCGCAGCGACCGTTGGCACACCAACAATACCCGCCTCGAAAAATTTGAGCTCACTCTTCGCCTCACAGAACGGATTGCCAATTTCGAGTGGAGCAATATTGATATCAACCTTCGCGATATTCCGAAAGTTTTCGGCACGAGGTACAAAAGAGATACGATCAATACGAGAAGTATACGGTTCAAGTTCTCCAGGAAGCGATAATGGTCCGCCGATGAAAATCCGGAGCTGCCGGAACTCGTCCAAAAGTCGCTTCAAAACGGGCGCAACAGTTGCAAAATCCCGGTCATGCCCCGTCGACCCACTGAAGTAACCGATGGTGATGGGAACAGAAAATGGAAGATGGAAGATGGAAGATGGAGCAGCAATATCTTTCAATTTTTCGTCCTTCATTCCTGATTTTTGATTTTTCATGCTCGATTCTAAAATTGCTTCCGCTATCCTCACATCTTCAATGCTCAAACGGTTCGGCACGACAAATACCGGTTTCCCGAATACACGAAGCCTCTCAGCAAGAAATTTTGTACTCGTCGTGACCGCCGATACAGCCGAACTCCGCAAAAATTCCGCGCCAATGCCATTTCGGTATTGCCTCCTTTCAAACGTATTCATAGCCGCATAGGCAGCCGTTTGCCTGAAGAGCTCCGCATCGAATGTTAGGTCGTCCGTATCAAAGACTACGGTCTTTTTCAGTGCTTCCAACCTGCGAACAAATGTCTCGACAGCCGGCGTCCATGACGTTCGATGAAAAACAAACACCGAAAATTTCTCAGCAAACCGCGAGAGACAAGGCGTATCCTGCGGAGTTACCGATACTCGAAACCCCTGCAAACGCAAAGACTCCGCTACGTGATGACACCGATAGCGAGCGCTATCGCCGACACCGCTCGCAATAAAGAGAATATCTCCGGAACCGACTCGACGAAACATCATAGCAATCGAAGCAAAAATTCTCCAACCACCATTCAAAATCCCATCTCGCCGAAGCACCGACCACGCCTTACCGATTTTTATAAGCCATGCATCCATATATTAGAGGTATTTTTCGGGATTGATGTGAACGCCAGTTGGAAGCATAAGCCCTTTTACTACTTTGGATTCAACAACCTTAAAATCATTATCTGGATCATCGTCATCTTTCGCAGTCATATAGACACCAAAGTGCACATGCGGTCCAGTCGAATACCCGGTACTCCCCATCAAACCGATTTTCTCTCCGCGATCGACATCTTCCCCTTTTTTGACCAATTGTCTGCTCAAGTGTCCGTAAAGCGTCGTCAGACCATTCTTGTGTTGTATGGCAATCCACTTTCCATAGGCATATTTCCCCTCATCACCCATGGCAATCACCTCGCCATCCTCGGCCGCCAGAACCGGCGTGCCAACCGCATCGGCAAAGTCCACCCCATTGTGGAAGGTGTACCACTTTGTAAATGTCGTCTTGCCATACCCTTGCGTCTTGTGTGGACTTTTCACTGGGTAACCCAAGACGCCCGAGCTGAAATTCGGAATAGAGCTCAAATCTATCTTCCCCGCCCGCGCCGCATCCAGCTGCTCGATTTCATCCTCAATCGCCTTCCGTTGTTTTTCCAGATCGGAAACAATGTCGCTATACTTCGCCTGATCCGCTGCCGCTTGTGCGGCAAGTGTCTCCTTATTGCGTCGGGAATTTTCCAAATAAGCATTCTGTTGTTCGAGTTGAAATTTCACACTGGCAATCTCCACTTTCTTCTCATTTGCCAACGTATGTTCGCGCACCAGCGAGTTTCGGAGATTCACTATACCGGAGAGCGTCTCACGAACACCTTCCCCTGTTTCAAAAAGATGGTCCCGTCCCGAAAGGAGACGGTCAAAATCATTCGGAGAGGAAAGGAGTATCGGCGCAATGCCGACCGCCTGCGCCTGAGAATCGTAGTATGACCGAATGACATTCGCCAAAATATCTTTCTGAACGCCGATAGCCTTTTCCTTCTCTTTTACCCGAGATTCGAGCGATTCGATCTGCTGTCCCAAGTCCGCCAGGCGACGTTCATTGTTCGTGATATTTCCCTGCAGCGTATCCGACTGCGCCGCGAGCTGCGCCGCCTGCGCCGCGAGCTGATCCGACTCTTTTCCCTTCAAATTTGCCGCCTTTTTGTTGAGATCTATCTGGTCATTCAGCTCGTCAAGCGCATCTTCTTTTTCATTTTGCGCTTTCTTAAGCGCGTCTTCTTGCTCCGGCGTGAGCGTCACCTCCGCATGGGAACAATTTCGCGAGGGGACAAAACAAACAGCGAACGCAAAAGCCGCCGCAAAAGAAAGCCTCAAGAAAGTCCTTCGCTTTATTTTTTCCGGAGAGGTTCTCATCTTTCCGCTTTGAAGATCCGTACCCCTTGATTATACCATTTTCTCCAAAAGCGTCTTTGCTCTCCCAATCCGCTCCAATGTCGCTTCCTTTCCGATAACCCATGCGATCTCAAAGGGCGGCGGCGACTGCTTCTCACCGGAGAGCGCCACGCGAAGCGGCCAGAGGAAATCCCCCCGCTTCTCCCCCGCCGTCTCAAGAAGCAACGCCTCCAGCCGCTCCCTCGTCCATTCGCTTTCCGGCACCGTCTCAAGCGCCTCATGCAGTTTTCCCAACGAAGCAGCCGTTTCTTCTGAAGAATTTTTCTTCCAAGGAAGAAGCGTCGCGTCGACCATCGGCTCGACGAAGAGGAATCGGACCGCATCTCCGACATCGGAAAGTTTTTGCAGCCGATCCCGCTCGATAATCAGCGCCCGCTCTATGTATTCCGACTCTTTTCGAAGGACATCGACAGATTCAAACCACGGCTTCTTCACGAGAAATGGCAATGCTCTCGTAAACAAGTCTTCGGGAGAAACATCCTTGATATACTGCGCATTGAGCCAATCCAGTTTCTTGACATCGAATACGGCTCCTCCCTTGTGAACATGTGAGAGATCGAATGCCTCGACAAGTTCGCCAAGCGAAAAGATTTCCTGCGTCTTCCCGTCGCCAGGATTCCACCCCAAAAGCGCGACGAAATTGAGCAAAGCCTCCGGAAGATACCCTTTGGCGAGATAGTCCTCAACCGCCACATCGCCCTGTCGCTTCGAGAGCTTCGATCGATCGGAATTCAAGAGAAGCGGCAGGTGCGCAAACTGCGGAATATCCCACCCAAATGCTTCATAGAGGAGAATGTGTTTCGGCGTCGACGGCAACCACTCCTCCCCGCGAATCACATGTGTGATGCCCATGAGATGATCATCCACGACATTCGCCAAGTGATACGTCGGGAAACCATCGGATTTGAGAAGCACCTGATCATCAATCGTTTTCCGAGAAAATGAAACCTTCCCACGCACGACATCATCAAACACAACATCACCTGATCCCTCAACACGCAGCCGAACCACATGTGGTGCGTTTTCTTTCAACGTCTCCGAAACTTCTTCTTTCGACAGATCCCTACAATATCCGTCATACCGCGTCGGCTCTTTGCGAGCTTCCTGCTCATTCCGCACTGCTTCAAGCCGTTCCGCCGTGCAAAAGCATGGATATGCCCTCCCATTTCCTACCAATTCATCGGCGTATTTCCGATATATATCCAATCGTTCAGACTGTATATAGGGTCCACATGTCCCCTTTGCACCAATCTTCCACCTTCCATCCGCCAGCTGGCGGACCATCTTCCTCTCCAGCCCTTCATCCCAATCAAAGAACAACCCGAGTGTTCCAAGAAGTTTTTCCGTCGCATCCTCCACCAAGCGTTTTTGATCCGTATCTTCAATACGAAGAATAAACTCGCCCTTGTGTTTCCGAGCAAAAAGATAGTTATACAAAGCCGTCCGCAAACCCCCCACATGCAAATACCCCGTCGGCGACGGCGCAAACCGCACCCGAAATTTTTTGTCATCCATAAGTATTCAGTTTCTTCTTAACAGACGGCGCTTCCACTTCAGAATCAAAGAAATGATTCTTATCTTTGGAGCACCATCACCAGACGAGGTTCGCCATCACCCCAATAATTTTCTTTTCGAGATTCAACGACAAAGCCGAACGACCGGTACAACTTCTGCGCAACCATATTGTCCGGGTGAGTGACCAAATCGATCCTCTTCATAGCTTTCAAATCCTCTTCCAAAATTTTGCTCAACACCTCACGCCCGATGCCTTGCCCCTGAAAACGAGGCGCCACAACAAGTCCGCTTATATAAGCAACGCTCTCGCCCCTTTTTTCATAAGAAACATTCCCCACTATCTCACCGCCCTTCTCAATAAGATAGACAGAACCTTTCTGCATCTCTTCCTTCCATTCATCTTCCTGAGTCATTGGTGAATAGATACACGTTCCCGAGACTTTGTTCTCAATATCCAAAAGCAGGGAAATATCAGCATACGTCGCCTCCTTCAAATGAACCGGTAGAGGTGTATTCATAAGAAAATCCCAGAGTACCAAACAAGGAAATACAATAACCGCTCGAAATATCCTTCGCCACCGCGAGGGCTGAGCAAGAAGCCGCCAGAACCATTCAATCCCGAGCATTCGAAGAAGTCTCGGCGCGCGAGGAAGCTTTCCGGTCAAGAAATCAAAAGCGCCGCCCACGCCCATCACTAGTCTCACATGTTCCGAGCGTCCCCGCAAGGACTCGAGGAAATATTCCTGTTCGGGCGCGCCGAAGTTGCAAAAGACGATAGAGCTGTTAATCGTTGATTGTTGATTGTTGGATAGCAGAGCAAACTCCCCCCCTGTCACTTTTAATCTCTGGTATTTCTTGAGAAGTGCGATTCGGATTTCATCAAACGAGGAAAGCCCGTCTTTCTTAATGGCAAGGAAAATGGAAAGATTTCGTTTCTCTGCTTCTTTCAGAATTTCATGAAGCATATCCGCGCCCGGAAATCGCTCAATATGTTTTCCGAACAGCCAACCAGCAAATGTCGCGCCAATGCCATCCGCAACACACAAATCCGCCTTCAAAAGATTCGCATGAAACCTCTTGCTCCTTCTTGCTCGTAACAGAAACTCGGGTCCGACAGTTGCAATCCGATGAAAAGCATTTCCCGAAAGCCAACGTTTTACAGTATCTCGAACTTCCCTACGCGATGCGAGCGATATGGGTATTCCAAAAATGGAGAATGAACTTGGATTCATGCATTTCAGAAACAACAAACACATGTGTCATTCCGACCAAATCCGCCAACTGGCGGAGAAGCGGAGGAATCTCAAATCATGTTTAATGGAGAATCGAGAGAAAATCTTTCCAAACTATTTGTGTACTGACACAGAGATCCCTCCGCTTTGGTCGGGATGACACCGGGAAGAGTCGGGATAACCAATGCAATGCACATCACTCATCCCCCAAAGGAAATTCCTCCAACACTTCATAGTGCAGACCTTCCGCCTTCGAAAACGTGCTCTCGAAAAGCACCAGGCTAGACACCGGAATCGATACCCGCCATGCTGATTCCACATTCGGCTTCTCGCGAAGGGCCTCCCACTTCTCCTTGCGGATGCGAGCAAGCGTAATATGCGGACGAAAATGTTTTCGAGGCGCAGTTGCCATATCCAATGCTTCCTCGAGTCGATTTGCCAATAAAAGCAATTCAGCACTCTCTTCTCCCGAAAACCACAGCATATTCCCTTCTTCCGAAGAATCACCCTCCTTTCGCGAGAAGCCTATGGTATCGAGCGCAACATCAAATGCTTCGGCATCTGCGCAGACCCCGGCAACGCGCGACGCAATATCGGCAATATCCTCATCACCTCGAAACCCGAGAAAAAGCACGGTCACATGCAAGTTTCGCTCTTTGGTAAGACGGAACGGCAAAGATTTCCACTTTTCCATTCGAGTCGCAAGCCGCCTCGCCACTTCCGCCGGAATTCGAATTCCCAGAAATATTTTTCGCGCCTTCATAAAACTACTGTTCGATATCTCGAAGCGTTTCAAAGAGTTTCTTTTCCTCGCGCGAGAGGTGCTTTGGAATACGCACCGTGACTGTCACGAGATGATCCCCCCTCCCCCACGAACTCCCCACCGGGAGGAGCCCTTTGCTTCGCACTCGAAACACTTCGCCCGACTGCGTGCCGGCGGGAATCTTTATAGAGACTGTCCCGTCAATCGTCTCAACCTCCACCGTATCGCCAAGCGCCGCTCGCACAGCAGAGATAGAAATATTCGAAAGCACATCATTGCCCCGCCGCGAGAATATCGGGTGCGGACGCACATGCACTGCTACCAAAAGATCGCCCGCCTGACTCCCCGCCTCCCCTGCTTCGCCCTCACCCGAAAGCGAAAGCATTTGCCCGTCTTCGATGCCAGCCGGGATGTCCAATGGAATCTCTTCCGACTTCTTTACATGTCCCAAACCGCGACACTCCGAACACTTTTCCGCATACACTTTCCCTCGTCCTTCGCAATCGCGACACACTTCCGCTTGCTGAAATGTCCCCAAGATACTCCGCACGGTCCGCCGCACCTGTCCCGCACCGTGACAAGCTGAGCACGTTTGTTCCTTCGACCCTCGCTTGCCACCAGTCCCCGAACACGACGGGCACGACACCTCCCGACGAAGCGACAGCGTCTTCCTCACACCAGCTGCCATTTCCTCGAATGAGATCTCTACATCGACCTGGATGTCAGACCCGCGACGCCGCGACCGACCACCTCGCGATCGACCGCCGCCAAAAATATCCGAGAAAATATCTTCGAAGCCTCCTTCGAAGTGGAAATTTCCATTGGAAAACCCCTCAAAGCCTCGCCCGAAATCGAAGCCGCCAAACCCGCCACCTCCACCGCTCCCACCCTGCGAAAACGTCTCGCCGAACTGATCATACTGCGCTCGCTTCTCCTTATTCGAAAGCACCTGATACGCCTCATTGATTTCTTTAAATTTCGCCTCGTCGCCGCCCTTTTTGTCCGGATGATGCGTGTGCGCGAGCTTCCGATACGCCTTCTTAATCTCGTCCGCCGACGCCCCGCGAGCAACTCCGAGTGTCTGATAGTAATCCTTTGCCATAGTCAGAAAGTATACAAACAACGCTTCCAGTCTACCCCAAACCCAAAAAATTAGCAATCACCAAAAGTGAGTGCTAATTTCAAAGAATACTCCTTCGCGGAGAAAACCAAAACTACTGAGATTAAAGAAAAACTCTCCAAAAAAATCCCGCCGACTGTCCGAAGACGCGGCGGGTCAAAATACACTCCAAACACTTCAAGCGGTTACTCTTCCAAATCGCCGGACGCATCCGACTCCGGAATCGTAAAGGCAAACAGGAAAACGGATCCGGACCGATCGCTCTGATTCACGATACCAGTATAATCCGTTTCCGCTATCACGATATAGTCACCAGGAGCCATTGGCGCCATGAATGAGAACTGCTCGTTCGCGATATCTCCCGTCCGAAGATGATCCCTCCTTGTCTGGTCAATCCCAATGATAACCGGATTCTCTCCATACTCCGGCCCTTGGATCCGATACTGGGTGTAGACGAAGTCCTGACCGAAGGGCGTTCCGGTATTGGAGATCGTCACCGCCACACTGACAGACTGTCCAGGAACCACATCGTTCAAAAAGTGGAACTGGACAATAAGATGAGCATTCTCCTTGATAACGAACGGGTACGCGGTACTCTTGTTATTCGTCATCTTAGACTCCGCGAAAGCGTGGTCCGAGTTGGCAACTGCGGTGAAGTTGTACCGACCCGGATACGCCGGGTAGTCCCCGTCATTGAACCCGACACAATGGCTTACATTCTTGGATCTCCCCATTCTCATATCTCTTTTTGCAATCATTTCGTATCCGAAATGCCTCGGACTCCGATCTATGTTGTAGCCCTTGGAGAGAAAGTAACTCAGCTTCACATCCTTCGGCGCATCACCATCGCCCTTGCTTCTGACATACACCGTAGGACAAAGCGTGCTCCCCCAGTCGACATCGTCGTGCTTGCGTCCACTACTCCGCTCGAACCACTCTCCGGATATGCCAATATCCGGAAGTTTCTTGCCGCTTGATGGAGAAAGTCCAGTCTCGAGAGTCCCCGAGGGATCAGACTGATACCCGGAGTATGGATCGATCGCCTTGTCGCCCTTCATGCCAGGACCGTCGGTCAATACCAAGATTTCCTTATTCGTTCCGGCGATAGAATACACTTTCCCTGAGCGATTAACCGTCAGGATTTTTTGGACAGAGGGCTCTGCCGCATCTGCCGGAAGAGCCCAAGAGAGCGCTGATTTAATGCCGGATACCACTTGAGAAAGCCACGAAGCAACTGCTGACCGAGCTCGTTCCCACTTACTCACCACCTGCTCTGTCTTAACAACTCCATCATTCTCTTGCCCGGACAGAAGCATTTGTTCGGTTACATCCGTTACACCTTCACAGGCAGTATCCCTGGAAACATCAGCCGTGATCCAATAGTCGTCTCGAGAAGAATCAACCACCCGGTACCATTGGTCAGCATTCGGACAATAATCCGAATTCCGGAAAAGATACGGTCCGACCGAAAAGAGATTTTGATCTCCTTTCGGCAAAAGCGTACCCGGACGATGAGACTTCATAAGTTCAATCGGATCCACAAAGCAATCCGTATCCGGGGATCGATGAGTACAAGAATCATCCTTATCCCACCATTCATTTCCCATCCTTCCCCAACCACGATGGGATGCTCTATCCGTTGGAGGGATATCAACGCCCCAAAAGCAGCCGATATGCAAGTGGATACCACCAGCGTAATCACCCGTTCTCCCAAGCGGACTACCAGCAGAAACAAAATTCCCCTTGCTAACTTGACGCTGGATATGTCCATAAAGACAGGTGAATGCATCTCCTTGGTCGGTATAGTGGAGAATGAACACCGCGGAATTCGCCTTCCCGTCCGTGATCCCCCACGACGACTTGTCATCGTGCACACCGATAACGATGCCATCAGAGATAGCATACGTCTGATGATCCGTTGAATAGGTCATCATATCGACGCCAGTATGGTAGAGGTCTTTTTCATAACACCCTCCATCGGCTTTATCTCTCGCCAACCAAGCTCCGCATTCAGAGTGAAACGTTTCATCTCCGATAGGATAAACAAATCCGGAACTTGTCTTATCCAACGCAAAAACTGATTCAGAGAAGCAACTAAAAAGAACCGCCAGCAAAGCTAACCACTTCATCTTGCTGCTCATTTGCAAACTCCTTCCCCCGACTTTATAAGGGGGATTGTAGATGTTAAGATACTCTAGAATACTTCAACTTTTGCAGGACACGTGTATATACCACCCTGCTAAATCTGCACGAGACACCTCCCACACAGATTATAGCAGAATACTATTCCGATCCTCTGATAAATTGAAATGTCTGAAGAAATCCTGATATAATTTCTCTTTCCGCCTCCACATTCGCATCTTTCCCATAAAGATTCTGCTTCGCAGACACCATTTGGAAATTAATATTCCATTCCTTATCTCCCTGATAAGCAAACACTTCATCATCCCCAAAGCAGATAGCATCTACACCTCCAAGTAAGAGTTTTAAGATCTGTTTAGAATTTCTTTGATCTCTTAACATAAGATACTCCCGAAGCGGCATAACATTAGCGTTATGTCGATCGTAAACGCTCACAGAAATAACAGAGTTGCTGTACGTTCCCTCTCCCAGAGGATACAATGTGTCTTTCTCTCCAAAACCAACTTCCATTAAGCCCTTGTCATCAGATGTATCTCTGGTGTTTTTATTTACTTCCAAATTTTGTGGAATTTTCACCTCGAATCCCATTTCATCGTTTCGATAGGTTTTCCATGTCGAAGTATCAACAGCTGGAAATTGATACTCCCCATCAATCAAATCTTTAATACTGGCGATTTCACTATCGGGTGACAACGAGCCATCCGTCTTTGATGTTTGAACGGTTGATTCAGAAACAGCCGATTTTGTGGCTGTTTTTCGACCGAAATAGGAAGAGAATATCACACCCACCAGCGTCGCCATTGCACACAGCGCTAAAACAACAAAAACCACTCTTTTGGAAAGAATAGGCATAAAGGATGAAAATACTTGATTAGCGTGATAGAATCGTACCGAAACTCAACAAAAAAGTCAATACCACCCCATCCTTAAAGAAGCTCTGACAGGCAGCTACCGCAAAAGGAAGGAGGCAAGAAAACACTACAACCCGTTTGCGGTTTTATTCCTCACGTGTTCTTCAAACGTTTTGGAAAAGAACGTCTGTCCGGTTTTTGGATTGTTTAAGAAAAAGTAGAAATCGTTCGCTATCGGATAGAGCGCGGCGCGAAGCGAGACGAGCCCCGGATTTGATATGGGTCCGGGCGGGAGTCCTTTATTGGCATAGGTATTGTAGGGCGAGTCGACGGCGATATCGTCGAGCGAATGCTGAATTTTTGCCTCGCCTCCTCGGGCATACTGCACCGTCGCATCGCTTTCAAGCGCGTGCCCATCGGCAAGCCGCCGCCAGAAAAGATCACTCACCATTCCCCGTTCGCGCGCAATATCCTCCGCAGATTGCTTCATCGTCCCGATCTCTCGTTCGACAATGCTCGCCAGAGTGACGATTTGAAATACGCCTTTCCCTTGCCGCACTGCTTCCTCTCGCATATCCGTCGTAAAACGCGTCTCAAAATTATGAAGCATCTTGGCAAGAATATTTTCCGGAGTCGCCGAAAGAAGAAACGTGTACGTATCCGGAAAGAGAAATCCCTCGAGCGAAGCGCCTTCCGGCAGACTCGCGAGTATCGGGTACTTCGCCGTCATTTCAGGAAGAGGTTTCTCAACCAGCGCCAAGAATCCCTCACCATCGAAGCCATTCGCCGAGAGTCTCGCCGCCATCTGTTTCGCCGTCCATCCTTCGGGAAAAGTAAGCGTAATTTCTTTTGGTTTCCCATCATTGACAAGAAACACGGTTGCAACATCCGGAGACGTAAGCTTCCCGGGAATCACAAAATCCCCCGCATGAATTTTCCCCCGCAACCCGCCACGCCATGCACTCCAAAGAAAATACCATCGCGATACCACCAGATGTTCGCTCTCGAGCCGCTTTGCGACCGAAAAAACATTCTCGCGTTCATCGATATGGAAAAGCCTCTCTCCGACAAACTCACTCTTCACCGATTTCGCCCGATAGACAAAAATACCGGCACCAATGCCAGCAATACAACAAAATGCCAAAAATCCAAACAAAAGTTTTTTCAGCACACAATCATTCTAATTCTTTCCGCATATCTTCAAGCCATTCTTCCAATGTCTTTCCATTCTGAGCTGCCAATGCTCTCTGCTCATCCATCCAACCGGGAACCTCAGAATCGACTATTGTTTGGAATCGTTTAGCCCTCTTTTCATCTTCAGCTGTCCATCCCTCCGGTCTTTTTCCTCTTTTAGAAGCCAATAAAATTTCCCAATTATCTATTTCCTCTGTTAACTGCTTTTGATATTCCACCCAATTCTCAAATGACATGCCGGAAGATTCAGCCAATCGCTTCTGTTCTTCAATAGGAAGGTCTAAGACGTCTTTTTTTGTATGCCCGACTGACAAGTTTGAAATCGCATCTTTATCCATACCTGTTCTTTACTCCAACTAGAATTTCACACTTTCAAATCCCCATTACCTGCACCACAACATCGCGCTTCCTGGCGCCATCAAACTCGAGTGCAAAAATGCTCTGGAGCGGCGAGAGAATAAGATCGCCGCGCTCGACCAACACCGTCTCGCTCGATCCGACCAGCAATGCCTTGCAATGCGAATGCCCATTGCTCCGCCCATCCGAAGGGCGTTCCTTGCGAAGCTCGAAAAGATCATGCGAATAGTGGTCGTCTATCGGCGCTACCTTGTAGAGAATACGCATGAAGTCCTGCAAAAGAAGCGGCTCATTGTGATTGATCACGATACTCATCGTCGTATGCGCAGAGAACACCGTTACCTGCCCCTGACGGATGCCCGACTCGCGCACGATATCGCGCACACGCTCCGTAATATCCACAAAATCAATCTGCGTCCGACTCTCAAAAGGGACGACTTGTTTGTGTATTCTCATACCCTCCTTTTGTATTAGAACTTACCCGTTCGACGCGTTGCCACATCAAACATTCCGCACCTATGCTTTCGACAAGGCATCTTTCAATACGTCTTTCTGCTGCAAACCCATAAATTCTTTTACAACCTTTCCGCCCTTGAATATTTTGAGACTCGGAATAGACATGATGCCGTATTCGGAAGCGCATTTCGGATTCTCATCCACATCGAGCTTACCCACCTTCGCCGTTGCCTTCACTTCCTCGGCAAGCTCCTCGATAATGGGACCCATCGCCTGACATGGTCCGCACCACTGCGCCCAAAAATCAACCAAAACAGGCTGTTCACTCTTCAAAACTTCTTCCTCGAAATTCGCATCGGTAAATATCTGTGCCATAACGTTAAATTACGTGTAAAACTGCATTGTATCACTTACAGCTAGAAACAAATTGACCTCACATTCCCAAGCCCATTACATCATGAAAACTCAAGAACTCTTGTCATAGAAAAAGTCAAGATTCCTCCGCCCCGGTCGAAATGACCACTGGAAGGAAGCTAGTGGGACTTCCGGAGAATATCGCCGCCCTTTCCTTCGCCGCCAAGAAAGTCTGACAATTCATGCGAAAACACCCGATCATGTTTGCCAATCCAGGCAAGAAGCATAGCCGCGTGCTCCTTTTCCTCGTCCCGATTGTGTTCAAGGATACCGCGGAGTTCTTCATCAGTTGCTATCTCCGCGCGCTGATTGTACCAGTCAATCGCCTCCAATTCCTCCCGCAAAGAGTCGATCGCCCGCTTCATATCAAGCGCCTCAGAACTCAACTTCCCCCGTTCTTCATGCAGCATAGGCGTGTCATTACTCGGATGAACTCCCTCTAATGTTGCCAGTATACCACGGAAGAAAGGTGTGGAAAAGTACCGATATCATCCGTCGTTTTTCCGAAGAACATCAAGAAATGCCTGAGGAGGAATCGTCACGCCGCCGATGGCTCGCATTTTTTTCTTGCCTTTTTTCTGCTTCTCAAGGAGCTTGCGCTTCCTGGTCACGTCGCCGCCGTAGAGCTTGGCGATCACGTCCTTACGAAATGCCGATATGGTCTCGCGTGCAATCACCTTTCCACCCACAACCGCTTGAATCGCCACGGCAAAGTTGTGCCGAGGAATAACTGTTTTGAGTTTCTCGACGGTTTCTTTTCCTTCCGAAAAGGCTCGCGATTTTGGCACCATCCGCGAAAACGCCTCAACCGGTTCATTGGCAACGACAATATCCAAGCGAACCACATCCGACTTCCGATAACCGATCGGCTCATAATTCATAGAAGCGAATCCCGATGAAACACTCTTCAGCCGATCATGGAAACTCACAATGACATCCATAAGCGGCGCATCGAACGAAAGGAGTATCCGTTCCTCATCAAGGTACTCAGTATTTCGATATTCCGCCCGAATTGATGCCGAAAGATCCATGAGCGCCCCCAGGAATGACGCCGGTGCCACCACCTTGAGATCAACATACGGCTCATAAATCGCCTCGATGGACGCCGGGTCCGGCATATCCATCGGAGAAAAGAGCGGTACTCGCCCCTCTTTATCACGAAACTCAAGTTCATAAATAACCGAGGGCGTTGTGATGGTCGGCGTAAGCTCGAACTCGCGTTCAAGTCGCGCTTGCACAATTTCAAGATGGAGAAGTCCCAAGAATCCGCACCGAAATCCGCGCCCGAGCGCCGCGTTACTCTCCGGTTCAAACGCAAATGCCGCATCATTGAGCTTGAGTTTATCGAGCGCGTCACGCATTTCCGCATAGTCATCGCCGTCAACCGGGTAAAGACTTGCGTACACCATCGGCTTCACCTCTTGATACCCCGGAAGCGCTTCAACAGTCGCCGGCGTCGGAACACCTGACTGTCGATCATTGCGTGTGGCAATCGTAATCGTATCGCCCACACGACATGAGGCGACATCCTTTTGTCCCGTTGCCACATAACCGATATCGCCGGCGGACAGTTCGTCAATCGGCGTCAATTCCGGTTTCATAATACCGACTTCGAGAGCAACGCTTTCTGTCGACGTCGCCATCATGCGAAGCATATCGTCTCGCCGAACCACACCATCCACGATACGCACCGATGCCACCACGCCCTTGTACGTATTGTAGGCGGAATCGAAGATAAGCGCGCGAAGCGGCGCATGCTCATCCCCGCGAGGCGCCGGCACGCACTCAACCACCGCTCGCAAGATCTCCGAAACACCGAGACCTGTCTTCCCGGACGCCAAGAGAATATCCTCTTCTCGACAACCAAGCACATGAAGAATCTCTTTTTTCGTTTTCTCGACATTCGCCGCCGGCAAATCGACTTTATTGATAACTGGAATTATTTCAAGTCCCTCCTCGATAGCCAAATAGAGATTGGCGAGCGTCTGCGCCTGCACACCCTTGGTCGCATCCACCAAGAGAATCGCGCCCTCGACCGCCGCCAATGACCGCGACACTTCATAGTGAAAATCCACATGCCCCGGCGTATCGATAAGATTCAGCGTATATTTCCCCGCAGAAACCCCCAAACGCCTCGCACCCGCTCCCGTATCCCCAGTTTCCATTTCCCGATTTCCAACTCCTACTTCCCGATCCTTCATTCCTAACTCCTGATTCTTGATTCCTAATTCTTCATTCCTCATTCCTAATTCCTGCTCCCCATTGATTGCTGATTGTTGATTGCTATCCGCTTCGTATTGTTCGTTGTTCGTTGTTCGTTGTCTGGTACCCGTTCCCGAATACTCATACTCCATCCGTACCGGTTGAAGTTTTATCGTAATGCCGCGCTCCCGCTCCAAGTCCATCTGATCCAAGAGCTGCGCCTTCATTTTCCGCTTCTCGACCGTCGCCGTCTCTTCCAAAAGCCGATCTGCCAGAGTCGACTTCCCATGATCGATATGCGCGATAATACAGAAATTTCTGATAAACTGTTGATCCATATTCTTCCCTCATTCAAAACAAAAAGAAGCCTTTCACAGCCCCTTCACAGTAATATAGACCCACAAAAAAGGCAATTCACCGTATCAATAACTACCCTATCGTATCCCATCCAAATAGAATTGGGAAACCGATGATAACGAAAAGAATCCACGCTATATAAACAGGAAAAAATCGAACAACCCACTTCTCTACTACACTGAGAGATGAACGACCAGCAAATACGCTGAAAAATGAAAATGCAAGAATACACAAATGCGCCAACAACAAAACATTGAAACCAAGAACAGCGAGTCTATTCGGAGTAATGCCCCCGTATTCACCAATCCGGTAAAGAATAGCAGAGAGTCCGATACCATCAAGCAGTATTGCCACCAAAGAAAGGGAAAGAAGCAGTACCTGTTGGAACATGCGGTTTCTAAATGACACTTTTTCCGAGAGAGAGAAGAGAATAAGCGACATAACAGCAAAAAGCATAGCATCAAAAACAAGGAGAAGATATCTGTCCTCAAAAATGTTCTTTTGTCCAAACGGCAAAGAAAATAGGTACACAACAAGAACAACAAACGCCAGTGGCGTAAAGAGGTTTGCAAGAATAGGTACCAGCGTATTGCTTACAAATGGAGTCTTTCGTATAACAAAGGCTGCGACAAACGGAGCAAGGACAATGCCAAGGGTTGCGATATTTTCCATATAGAAGGACGTGATATCCAATCCAATTACCAGGAAGAGCATCACTGTAACGTATGAAAAGAAAACTCCACCAATCAGAACAAGCCCTGAAAACGTCAAAAGATCCCCATTGTAGCGGACGTATTCCAAGAACCGTTCACTCTTTCGAATATCGAAACGCGAGAAAACAAGACCATATGCCACCCACATAAGCAAAGGGAAGTGGAATTCTATTAAAGTCAACACAGCACCGTTTGTCCTTCCAAATGAGAAACTCAAAAGAACTCCTAGCAACAGCAGCAGAGCGACAGATAAAAGAAGAATTCTTCTCTCTCGAACTCTCTCTAAGAACAGCGTGACACATGAGAGCGCCGAAAACATAACCAAACTTCCGGAAAGAAGAGGTTCGAACTTCAATTTAAACAAGATACACCATGAAAGAACACCCAAGCCTATAACAACAAGGATATCCTTCACTTCAACTCGATAGGTCTTTGAGGGTTGGAGTGAAACACTCTGAGTAAGTCGAATGTGCCAAAACCGAAAAATACCCTCACGAAGACTCTCTTGAGGGAGATTTTGAAATGCCTCAGAAAAGGCCTTAGGATCCTGATGGTAGAGATCTTCAAGTAACTCCGGACTATCTCGAAAATTCTGAATCTTTTCTAATAAAGTCGCCATATACCGAATGTAAGCAATTACCCTGGATCCTTTCATTCAAAACAAAAAGGAACCATTTGTAACTCCCATTACGGTATCATAAACCAAGGGAAAATGCAATGAAAAGAAGGCGTTACACCATCGGGCGAGAGGATTCTTCCTCGGCTTCTTTGAGAAGCTGGGGTTGCTTAAGAAAGCGGGAAACAATGAAGCAACGGACACTTTCGAGCTCTTCTACTTTGAGTGCCCAAGCAACGGCGATGAATGCAGCGATACCGAGTACGCCCGAGAGGAGCAACTCCGAGAAAACATCAAAGAACGTATCCAATTCGACATTTCCAAGCCCAAAGAAAAACTTCCCCGACTGCACTGCAAGAAGCGCTGCCAAAGAAGCGCACGTCACCTTGCCCAGAGAAACAAAGAACGAGCGGTCATTCCATTCCTCGACGCGCTTCCGCAAAAACACATAAAGCAAAAAGGCATTTGCCAAACTCGCCGCAGAAAACGATACGGCGAGCGAGAGTGGTCCCCACTGCCCGACAAAGGCAGCGAGAACCGCTATATGAATCGCTTCCGAGAAAGCAGCAAGGAGAAGCGGCGTCTTCGTGTCTTGCAAGGAGAAAAACGCGCGCGCAAAGAGTGGTATGAGACTTTGCGCAAAAAGACTCACGGACAAAACGCCGAGGATTTCAAATGTCATACGCGTATCTTCCCAGTCAAAATGCCCTGTTCCCAGAATGACCCGCACAATCTGCGCTCGAAGCGCAATCATCATGAAGCTCACCGGGATCACGAAGAACAGAACATTTCTTGATGTCTTGAGGAGCATATCGGCAAATCGTCGGCGCTCATCTTTAGCGGCAAATCCCGAAAGCATCGGAAACGCCGCAAGAGAGAATGCAACGCCGAAAAGCCCGAGCGGGACGCTTTGAATATTATTGGCAAGCGTAAACGCGGCGAGCGTTCCAGAAGCCAGGACGGATGCGAAGAATGTCACCACAAGAAAACTCACTTGCCCCACCGCAATGCCGAGCGATCGCGGCACCATAAGACGAACGACACGCCATACCTCGCGATTCACTATCGAAGCCGCTTGAAAAGAAAAACGAAACCCCGCTTTCCGCACACTCGGATACTGAACACATGCATGCAGTATCGTCCCCACAACAACGCCCATCGCCAGCCCAACCGGACCGAAAAATTTTGCAAAGACTACTGCGCCCAGAATAATGCCGACATTATAGAAAACCGGTGCCAAAGAAAAGACGATGAAATTCCGAAACGATACGAGCACGCTCCCAAAGACAGCGCTCATGCCAAGAAATACCGGCCCGATGAGCATCACGCGCGTAAGGCTCGTGGCAAGCGCCTGCTTCTCCGGCGAAAATCCCGGAACAATAGCCCGCATCATAGGTGCTGCACAGATCGCCGAAATTGCCGACACAATACCGAGAAGAATCAAAAGGAGCAAGAACACGCCACCTGCAAGATCCCAAGCGGATTGCTCGCTTTTCTTTTCACGAAGCTCCGTAAAAACAGGCACAAATGCCGCCGAGAGCGCGCCAGCAACAAGCAGTCCGTACAAAAAATCAGGGATACGAAAAGCAGCGTAATAGGCGTCCAATACATCGCCTGCGCCAAATGTACCCGCCAGAATCCGATCTCGGACAAAACCGAGAAGCCGGCTCGCCACCCCAAAAACCGCAATCACCAATGCCGCGCCGCCGACGGTCCTGTTTGACCTCCCATGAAACAGCGACAAAACGAGCATCCGCACTCGATCTATAATCCCCCTCATACAAGTACAAACGAATAGTGCCTACTCCTCTGAAAAAAGAATACCGACAAACCGATCATATTCCAAATCCGACTGCAGCCGAACACCATGCTCGAACGGTATCAGATTTCTCTCCGATTGCCAAACGTTTTTGAAGTGTTTTGGGAAGGTAATATCGGCATTTAATACACTTCCTTGCGAACCGGATTGTTTCTGAAATACAACCGAGTACGAATCAAGTGAATTGTTCGAAGAGCGAGGATCAACGTGAAATGGAAGAAGATACGTATATGTCACCTCGACACTCTCACCGGGACTCACATAGACCCAGTTCCCAAAGACAGTTTTCCCGGCATCTTCGGAGATGCGTGTGCCGGATACAGGATCAAGACGCATTCCTATCCGCTCGCGCTCAACATCCTCATCCCGAAAGAAGTGAAGTCGGTCATAATCAAGTGGCGGCTCGACCGTCTCACGAGTGTATCCTTCGGCGGAAATCAACGTCGACCCAAGCGGCACATAGACGCGCATATAGTCCGCATTCACTCTATCCCACCATTCCCTCCCCGTATGCCCTCCGGTATGCATCCGCTTCACCGTCACATTGTCGACGATACTTCCGTCATCGCGAATCTCCGCACGATGCGAAATCGTTTCGTCGATCACGCCGTCCGTCTTGTATCCGTTGATATTCGAATGAATAACACTCAGATAATCCCGATCCGAAGAAAGCACTTCGCCCGACCAGCCAACGTCACGCACGAGCCGTTCCATATCGCTGTTCCTGAAGTAGAAGAGCATATGCTTTTCCGATAACCCCGCCTCGACTGCCGAAAGTGCCTTGCCAAACGCTCCCACCACAGCTCCCTCTCCGAAGATTCGGTCAAGCAGTATCGGCGCCAAGTCCGAAAGAATCTGCTTCGGTTTATTCTCTTCCTTATCATACGCAACCTCGACTTGGTATTGAATCGTCTCCAGAAAGTTCTCTTCATCAACTGTCACGCCATACGCATCCATTCGAATTGGTCCCGTGATAGCAAGAAACTTTCGGAGAATCTCGGGCGTAAACGCGATAACACCGTCAACCGTCGGTCCACCGGTCTTCTCATAGAATGAAATTGCCTTCTCCGCCGACATCGGAAAATCGGGAAACCAATTGCTGTCATGCAAACTCCACCCGGCACTTATCTTCTGTATCGGCTCCGGCGGGACGATATCTGTATGCAGCTGACCGTCCGGATTAAAAATGCCATCGACGAAAAACTTCCGAACACGCCCATCATTCACATCAAGAAAGGCGTAGCTCCCGATAAAGCCTCCCGTGGCACGCATCTCCTGATTATTCTCAAAGAGAAACAAGAATTTTCGCGGACCATTCCCTCCGAGAATATCCGTAAGGATATCCCCATGAGCCAAAAAGAGTCGCATACCTGAGAGCGCTTCCGGCAATTTCGATTTGAGTTCCACAAACTGCGCGCGTTTGTCCTCCGGAAGATCAGAAACGGAAACTTTGTCGAGATTCTCCAGAGCGCTCGAGAGCAATGTTTCCGCATGTTCGATCGAACCGCGAGTGTCCCTGAACACCGACAGAAACGATATATTCCGGTCTCCCGCCAGAGGATTTCCGAGCGAGAAAATCGATCCTCCGACCACCGATATCGATTCGCCGGCGGCAGAGATATCTCTCGCCGCATCCACCAGATATTTTCCGGACGACAACTTCGATACAACAGGAAGAAATCGAGCCGCTTCAACTACCGTTCCGTTCCACGAGGCAAACAAATCGGATGCCGTCGAAAAAGAAACAAACGCCTCTTGGAACAAGCGGTTTGATTGCGAAAAATCTTTCGCTTTCGCCGTTTCAACGGCCTGCGAAAGTTCTCCGTAGCCTTCGGTACTCGCTCCGAGCACTTCCCCTTTCATTTTCATTCCCTTCTCAAAAAGCCCGATGCCAAACCATAGGAATACAAAAAGAGCAATGCCCGAAAAAGAGAGGGTGCAAATTCTCCGGTGTTTCGAAAAAGCATTTGCGAACCTCGAAAGAGAAGCGAATGATGAAGCGAAAGAAAACCAGTATGACAATAATCTTTCTCGCAAAGACCGGTGCAATGAACCGGAAGTGACCCCTCGACGATCACCGGAAGAAAATTCTGTCTGCGGCACCGTGCGCTCATGCCATCGAAATTTATCTCTCGGCAGTGCATGTGAAGTGGAATTCGATTTCGATACTCCCAATTCCCAAGCAAGTTTTTCTCGAGTCTGACCAATAAGATGCTTTCGGATAGGTGTCGCTTGATGATGCGACGCGGACATCGATCCGGCAACTCGAGGCAGCGCACTCGCAACGCCATTCATAGGCGCTATACGTTTCAGAGGTCGGATATCCGACATGCCGTGGGAGTTACCTCTCTTCATAATCGTAGAGAAGAAACAAGAAAAATAGTTCTCGGATAGAAGCCCTACCCCGAAGAGAGCGCAGAATGTTTTTGATACACGACTAGCGTCTCGCTTGCCATCCGATCCCAGGAGAACTGCGTCGCCCGGGCAAATCCGCGTTGACGAAGCGACATTCGAAGCAGTTCATCATTCCAAACCGACACCAGTGCTACTCGAAGCGCTGACACATCGAGCGGATCAAAGAAAAGCGCCGCATCACCCAAAACTTCCGGAAATGCCGTCGCGCGCGAAGCGATAACCGGCGATCCTTTCGCCATCGCCTCAAGCGGCGGCAGTCCGAAGCCCTCATAGAGCGAAGGAAACACTGAAACGCGGGCGTATCGGTACAGCAGATCCAACTGCTCATCAGAAACAACACCGGCAAAAACGACACGATTCATATTCCGGCGCTTTGCATATTTTTTCAGTCGGCGATAAAAATAGTCATCTCCTCCGACCAAAACCAGATGCGCCGATGTATCAGGAAACGCATCAAACGCCAAGAGTAACCGTTCGAGATTTTTATGCGGATACGCATTGCCCACGTACAGAGCATACGGCTTCAGTATATCATGAAACGAGTATCCTTCTTTCTCATTCGAAGGCTCAACAGGAAGAAGATTCAGTGACACGAAGAATCGCTCCGCATCCTTGTACAACAGCAACCGACACATTGAGCTGGCAGCCTCATACGTCACCACCATCTTCCGAGGAGAAACACAATAGCGCTCAAGAATATCTTGTTTCGTATATTTCGAAATAGTTACCAACGTGCTCGATCGAACAATTGCATTCCGAATCACGAAACGATAAGCAAGAAACTTCAGTCGATACCAAAGAGGACTCAGTGTCGTCGCTCGAAGCGTCGGAAAACGAACAAGAATCAAATCGTGCACCGTAACAATAAACGGCCGCCAATATAAAATCGGCACATTAAAGTGCGGGAAATGCACCAGATCGAGTTTCTCACGAAGAAGTACGAATGGAAAAAGAAGCTGCTCAGAAAAAGAATACCAGTGAAAATCTGCCAGCACTTTCCGGAAACGGTTATTCGCCGGCACATACTGATCGAAATTTTCACGGCGCAAAAAAATCACATAGTCATTCTCCAAATCGAGCATCTCGAGCGCTCGAATAAGCTCCGCCGTATATCGCCCAAGACCGCCTCTGCCGGCCGGACCATAGAATCGTGCATCAATACCGATTTTCATGACTTCGCAGTAACAGCCTCCGACAACACTTCCCGATCCGCCTTCTTCGTCGCAAGTTGTTCCTGCTCGGCGGAAAAGAGGAAGAGCGCCTGCGCGGCGAGCGCTTTAAAAATTTCCGGATCTTCCACGATACCTGTTTTCTTTCGAAGCACCACGAAAGCGAGACACCCCTTCACGCGACGAGGCGAACGAATAATACAATAGTCACCCTCGCGTATCACCGTTTCCGTACGCTTGGCGAGTTCTTGATATTTGAGTACCGGGCAACGCTTCCCACGCACATCGAATTTCTTCTCAACAACACCGGACCGAATATCAACAACACACAGGAAAAACACGTCGGTTTTCCCGAGAAGTGCAAGCGCCTCCATGATGGACTCATACACTTCCTTGATACGATCCGGCGTGATCGCTGCGGTTTCGGGAAGTCCCAAGGCGATGTTCTTCACAATCTCCATTTTTCGATTGATCTCCGCAATATACGAATACGAATCAGCAAGGTCGCGGGAAACACGAGAAGTCTCCTTTTGCAATTTCACCTTTTCGCGCAGTTGAAATCTCAATTGATTTTCCTTCCAGAGATAAATGAGAAGCCCGATTGCGCCGACAAAGAAAATAAGAAGCGACTCCTGATCGTCTTCGACAAGAAAGAGCCGATCTCCGTTGATAATCTTCGGAATGAGAACAATCAGAACAAACAATGCGAGGTATATCCAATACATACGTATATGAGAGAGTTCACAACGTTATAACAAGTACAGAAAATCAACTTCTTTAATACGACCATTAAAAATCACGAATAATCTGCTTCAGATGATTACGGAGTTTTGGTCCCACTTCGGGATGTTGAAGACCAAAGTGCAGCGTCGTCTTCAAAAAGTTAAACTTATCACCCGTATCAAACCATTCCCCTTCAAGAATACGGCCATGAATCGGCTTTCCTTCTCGAAGCATAATATTGAACGCGTCGACAAGGCGTATTTCCCCCGATTCTCCCTCCGTCATCATAGAAAGCGTTTGAAAAACATCGTGCGTCAAAATGTATTTCCCTGGCGCAACGATCGTACTCGGCGCCGCCTCGACGGACGGCTTCTCGACAATTTCCCGAACGCAGATATCACTATCCGTCACTCTGTCGCCGGCCACCACACCGAATTTCGACACCTCCTCGCGAGGAATATCGGCAAGCCCGATAATCGGCGTCTTATACTCAGCATATGCTTCAATGAGTTGGCGCGACGCCGGTACAAGACTGTCATAAATACAATCGCCGAAAATAACCAGGACACTCTCGTCATCATCAACCAGATGCGCCGCCTGAAAGAGCGCATGTCCGTCCCCCAAAGGGATAGGTTGCCGCACATACGAAAATTTCGCCAACCCCGAAATCTTTTGCACCGCCTCAAGAAGGTCGAGCTTATTCTTCTCAACCAGCGTATCTTCGAGTTCATAGGAAACATCGAAGTGATCTTCGATAGCGCGTTTCCCTCGACCTGTTACAAAGATAATTTCTTCAATGCCGGACGCAACCGCCTCCTCAACCAAATACTGCACGACCGGCTTATCAACGACCGGCAACATCTCCTTAGGCTGTGCCTTCGTCGCCGGCAAGAATCTCGTCCCAAATCCCGCAACCGGCAGAATCGCCTTCTTGATTTTCTTATGTTCCATACCCGTATTCCTAAAATTTTTCAAAGACTACAATAACTTCAAAGCACTCGGGACTTTCACATGTAGCGATCACTATCGATAAAGAGGGTAGCGTTTACACAGTTCGCGTACCTCTTTTCGCAATTCCCGAAGAAGAGACTCGTCGTTCTTCGATCGAAGCGCCCGATCCATCCAACCGACAATCTTTTTTACCTCTCGTTCCTTCATGCCCCGCGTCGTTATAGCCGGAACGCCAATCCGCAAACCGGAAGGATCCATCGGACTCCTCGTCTCATCCGGTATTACGTTTTTATTCACCGTGATACCGATAGCATCGAGGAGTACTTCAGCTTCCCGTCCGCTCACTCCGAGCGTCTGCCACACATCGATAAGCACCATATGATTCTCTGTTCCCCCAAAGAGCACCGCATATCCAAGGCGCTGAAACTCCGCCGAAAGCATCGCGGCATTCTTTAGTGTTTGCATCGCATATTTCTTGAAACTCGCTTTCGACGCCTCATGAAAAGCGACGGCTTTTGCGGCAATGATATTCATATGCGGTCCACCCTGAATACCCGGGAACACCGCCTTGTCGATATCTTTGGCAAATCGCTCCCGGCACAGAATCATACCGCCTCGAGGGCCACGGAGCGTTTTGTGCGTCGTTGTCGTGACGATATCGAAAAAATCAACCGGATTAGGGATGACACATCCCGCCACGAGTCCGGCGATATGCGCCATGTCCATCATGGTAATCGCATTTACTTTCTTTCCGATCGCCGTAAACTTTTTGTAATCGATCTGCCTCGTATAGGAAGAAAATCCCGCAAGCAAAAGTTTCGGCTTTTCTTTTTTCGCAAGCGCCTCGAGCTTCGAATAATTAATCGTCCCGTCCGCTTCCGTTTTGTATCGAACAAATCGGAGCACTTTGGACATAAAAGTTACCGGGTGCCCATGAGTCAAATGTCCTCCGTGAGAAAGATCCATACCGAGCACCGTATCACCAGGCTGTAACACGGCGGCATAGGCAGACATATTCGCCGAGGCGCCCGAGAGCGGCTGAACATTCGCATGTTCCGCCCCAAAGAGTTTCTTCGCCCGATCAATTGCCAGTGTTTCGATTCTATCCGTAAACTCTTGTCCGCCATAATACCGACGTCCCGGATAGCCTTCGGAATATTTGTTGGTAAAGACCGTCCCCAATGCTTCAATCACTGCTGACGAAGCATAATTCTCCGACGCGATCATTTCAAGTCCCTCTTCTTGCCGCTTCATTTCCCCTACAATTGCCGCCAGTACCTTCTCGTCCGCCTTCTTGACATCTGTATACCGAAACATACCGTTATATTGCATAACAGATAAACGAAATCCTCCGTCCCAGAAGTATATCAAATCAAGCAAAAAAACAAAAGAAAGCCCCCAACAAATAGGAGCTTTCTAAAAAATATGCCAAGAAGAGAAACTTCCTTTACCGCTTGCTCCACTGGGGAGCGCGACGAGCCTTATTGAGACCAGGCTTCTTGCGTTCCACTTTGCGAGCATCTCGAGTCAGAAACTTCCCCGCTTTGAGAAGCGGTCGATGATTCGCATTGGCAACCACCAATGCGCGAGCAAGACCCAATCCGGAGGCGCTTGCCTGTCCGGAAGGACCACCTCCATGGACATGTACAGAAATACGAAACTTATTCTCCAATCCAACGGCGCGAATCGGATCAAGAAGAAGGTTTTGAAGACGAACGGTTGGGAAGTATTCCTTGACTGTTTTACCATTCACGGAAACATCGCTTTCGCCCTCGGCAGCATCTTCAAAGATACGAACGGTTGCAACCGCCGTCTTCCGACGTCCGACACCCGACGAATATTTCTCTGCTAGAGTCGTCTCAGCAACCGAAACCGAAGCCAGTTTCTTTTCATCGGAAACGATTCCTTTCGGTTCACGGATCGTTTTTTTTGCGGTATCTTTCTTGATTGCCATAGGAAAAGGAGAACAGAAAAGTTAGAAAGTAAGCGTCCCGTCGATAGCATGCTTCTGCTCGGCATCTCGATAGAAAAGCAGTCGGGTCATCATACGATCGCGAAGCTTGTTCTTCGGGAGCATACCATACACCGCCATCTCGAGCACCTTGCGCGAATCTTTCTTCATTTGATCCTTGAGACGAGTCGAGGTAATTCCTCCCGGATAACCGCTGAAACGATGATACACCTTGTCTTCGAGTTTCTTCCCCGTTACCACCATGCCATCGGTGTTCACCACCACTACAAAGTCTCCCCCATCAATATGCGGCGCAAAATCAACTTTCCCCTTTCCGGAAACGGTTTTCGCAACCTTCGTCGCCAAGCGACCGAGTACCTGTCCTTGCGCATCAATAAGAAAATGTTTTCGCTGAGACTGCTCTTTCATACAATTAGTCGACAAATTCAAGAATAGCCACCTTTGCACCATCGGTTTTCCGAGGAGCCAGCTTCACAACGCGAGTAAACCCGCTTGTTCTCGCTCCAAACTTTTTAAGAAAGTCCGCGTCACACAAATGTTCCAGGGTCACATCGGAAACGCGACGCTTCAACAAGCGAATCGTCGCCACGCGTCGATCTGGAACGGAAATACCCTCTTTCGCAATATTCACCAAGCGGTCAATGCGAGACTTCATTTCTTTTGCACGCGCCTCTGTTGTCCGAATGCGTCCATGAAGCACCAGACCCTCGGCAAGACTTTTCACTAGCGCACGCCGTTGATTTCGATTCCGTTCGAGTTTTCGTCCCGATTTCTGATGATTCATAGTCGTCTCGTTCCTTTCGGAAAATTATGCCGATACCGCAAAAGAAAGTCCCGCCTCCTGCAAAGCGTGTTTGACTTCTTCAAATCCCTTCTCACCCATACCGGAGAAGTCTCGAACCTCCGATTCGGAAAGCGCCGCTATATCCGAGAGCGTTCGTATCTCATAGGCATCCAGAACTTTTCTCGTCCGCGCCGAAAACATACCCAGCTCCGCATCCCCCGCTTTCTCCTGCTCTTTCCGGATAGCGTCTTCGCTCCGCAATGCCGAGAACTGCCCGATCAAGATAGCAACCGCCCGCTGGAAAGCCTCTTCAGGAGTAATGCTCCCGTCCGTGAGCACTTCGAGCGTGATACGATCAAAGTCCGTTCGCTTCCCGACACGCATATTCTCCACCGTGTAGTTGACTCGCTCAATAGGAGTATAGACGGCATCGATAGCGATCACGCCAATCTCCTTTTCGCGTCGAACTTGATGTTCAACCGCAACATACCCGAGACCGCGCTCGACCGTCAGCTCAAGCTCAAGCTCCGCTTTCTTATCAGTCAGCGTTGCAACCAATTGATCACCATTCACAATTTCCAAAGAAGAAGGAGTGTGAATCTTCTCGGCACACACCGCTCCCTCACCTTTGGCTTTCAGTGTCACTTTGACTAATTCGTCATCGCCATGCATGCGAAATCGAACTTTCTTCAAGTTCAGTATAATCTTCACCATATCCTCAAGAACGCCCGGGAGTGTCGAGAATTCATGAGAGACATTCATAATTTTCACCGACGTAATCGCCGCTCCCTCAAGAGATGAGAGCAAAACGCGACGGAGCGCATTCCCCAGAGTCGCGCCGTACCCGGGATAGCATCCGTCGATTTCAAATTTCCCGAAATGTTCGCCGATCGCCGTATACTTCGGCTCCTGCGGAAGAGATATAGTCTGCATACCGTTTTCCGTTCCTCCCAAGACACACCTTCTTTTCGAGAAACCGCAAGTGAGCTTGCGGTACCGAATGAGATGCGCGAGAAGGCGGTTAAGAGTAAATCAACAAAACAATAACTTATTTTGAATAATATTCAACAACTGCCTGCGGATCGACATGAATACCGATATCCGTTCGAGTCGGCATACTTATCACCTTGCCGGAAAACGTAGCAGCATCGAGTTCAAGCCACTGCGGCACATCTTTCTTGTTGGTTATCTCCTCTTTCTTTTTCTTGAAGTACTCATTTTCAACCTTTGTAGAAGAAATCGAAATCGTATCTCCGACACGCACCTCTGCAGATGGAATCGAGAGAAGCTTTCCATTCACTCGAAACGCCCGATGAGAAACCAACTGACGAGCAAGCGCCCTTGATGAGGCAAATCCGAGACGGTACACAACACTGTCAAGACGCATTTCCAGGCGGGCAAGCAAAAGATCTCCGGCGACACCCTTCCTGCGACTCACATCTTCATAGTGTTTGCGAAATTGTTTCTCCAAAACACCGTAAATGCGCTTGATACGCTGTTTCATGGCAAGCTGCTTTCCATATTCGCTTTGCCCTCTCGAGACCGTCTTCCCATGAACGCCCGGCGCATACGCCTTCCTCACCATAGCGCACTTCGGAGAAAAGCAACGCTCCCCCTTGAGAAACAATTTCTCACCGGCTCGTCGACACAGTCTGCATTTGTCTAAATTTCTCGCCATAAACCCATGCTACAAAATAGAGAATTTCTTTCTAAAAACTACACTCGACGAGGCTTCTTCGGACGACACCCTCCGTGCGGAAGTGGTGTAATATCGCGAATCGAGAGCAATGTCAGTCCATTATTTGCCAATGCCCGAACAGCTGCCTCACGGCCACTCCCAACGCCACGGACAAACACTTCAACCTCCTGAAGCCCGAACTTTCGAGTTTTCTCAACCACCTCACTCACCACCTGCGTTGCAGCATAGGGCGTCGATTTCTTCGCTCCTTTGAAACCCATATGCCCAGAGCTGGACCACGCGAGCGCCGCACCGTTCATATCCGCGAGCGTCACAATCGTATTATTGTAACTGCAACGGATATTCGCGCGACCGCGAGCAATTTGATTCTTCCATTTTTTCTTCTTCTTGGCAGGCGCCGATCCGTCGGAATCGGAAGATGCCTCTTTCGAAGCCACTGCCACATCGGCATCTTCGATTGATTGATCTATTTTTTCCTTTTCTTCAGCCATAAAATATATCTCGTAGAGGTAAATTCTCTCTCACAACCCTCATCATTTATCCGCTCCTGTTAGCACGACAACACATCACTCCCACCAAGAGCATTTGGGAGAGGGATATCCTATGTCTTCTCAGCAGCTTTGCGACGACCACTTCCCATCGTTTTCCGAACATTTCCACGGATGGTTCGCGTATTAGTCTTCGTGCGTTGTCCACGAACCGGAAGACCCTTCTGATGGCGAATACCCCGGTAACAAGCGATTTCCTTGAGCCGCTTCACATTCATTTTGACCGCATGTCGAAGCTCGCCCTCAACGCGGTATTTCTTCTCAATAAAGTCGCGCAAACGGTTCGCATCTTCAATCGGGAGGTCTTTCGATCGAGTATCCGGATCCAGGGACAACTCTTGAAGAATCTTTCGACTCGTAACGAGTCCGATGCCATATACGGAAGTAAGCGCCACTTCAATGCGCTTCTGATCGGGAATATTGATACCGGCGATACGAACCATAAAATTCTCTCTTATCAGTAAAATACGAAAGACTATCCTTGTCGTTGTTTATGTTTCTTCACAACACAGATAACGTAGAGATGTCCTCTTCGCTTCACCACTTTGCAGTGCGCACATATTTTTTTGACCGAAGCTCTCACTTTCATAGCAATGAGGTAAAGAGGAAATCACTGAAAAAAACTGAAACGAAAGAAGATCATGTATGAACTAAGGATCACATCTACTTGAGACGGTGGACAATACGGCCGCGATTCAAGTCATAAGGACTCATTTCAAGCGTCACGCGATCTCCGGGAAGCAGACGAATATAGTTCACTCGCATTCTTCCGGAAATATGCGCAAGCACCTCATGTCCATTCTCGAGCCGCACCCGAAACGAAGTGCTCGGAAGCGATTCAATCACTTCCCCCTCAACACGAATAATCTCTTTGTCTTTATTTGAACCCATATACGCCTCGAAGGCACTGCTTGAAAAAATAGAAATACCAATCTCCCTTCGAACGGCCTGTCCGGGAACTATACAGGAAACTGCTCAAAAACGCAAATAGGCGCAAAGAAACGGCAGGTATTTTCTGCCGCCGACGAACACACACAAGCATTAGGACCGGTCTCTCGAGAAAGTCATTCCTCATGCTAGCGTTTCTTTCGCGCGTCGATCCGAACGTTTCCGTTCCGATTGCAAAACCAGATTTTTTGAGAGCACTGAGTATTCTAGCCAATGGTTTCTCTTTTGTCAACAGCCCGCCAAGCCAACCTCAAAAAACATCAGTTTACAGACAAAAATCCGTATGGAATCACCAGAAACTCACAACGTTCGGCTATCATATGCCCACTGAAGCAGTGCTTGGCGCTGACGCGGACGGCACGATCTCTCACCGCGTCGGCAGTGTTTGACGAGTTGCGCAATATGCCGCCGCATCGCTCGCCACCGGGCAATTTGCCGCGCATCGTCTTCGTGTCGCCGACCACGATAGTAGCGACAATACCACTGAAACCACCCGCGAGGATCATCCGGATGAATCCAGTGTTTCTTCCGCCAGACCGAGAGCGGCTGACTCGCATCAACGCCAAAGTAGTTCAACTTCGGATCGCGCTCACCGGTCGAAAACTTCGCCCGCTCAAACCATGATGTCGGAAATTCCTTCGCGCAGTCCCGCATATACACACCGCCGAATACTCCGAGCGAGAGCATTTCTTTCGGCGAAAGATCGGGTTTGAACAGCGGATCAAAATGTCTTCCTTCCGGTTCGGTCAATTCATATCGATAGCCATTTTGCATTCGATCGCGAACAATCACAAAAGCATGCATACCAAAAGTCACTGAAGAGAATTACCCGCGCGCATTTTTGAGTGCCGTCGCCCACCACAAGAGCTGATCAAGAAATGACTGCGCCTTCCCTTCAAGTGAAGCAAAAAGCTCTTCCGCACTCGACTGCCCCATTGCCACCGGAAAATATCGCTCACCGGGAATATGAATCGCTTCGCGAATCGGCGCCATCTGCAGTTCGATACTATTGAGGCGAAGCTGTTCCACTGCCCGAGCGCCGCCTACGCTTCCATAACTCACAAAGCCGACCGGCTTATTATTCCATTCCCGATACACCCAATCAAGCGCATTCTTCAAAACACCGGACGTGCCACGATTGTATTCCGGCGTCACCATGATAAATGCGTCGCTCGCTGCGATTCTTTCCGTGAAGCGCGCCACCGCTTCATTAGCATACGGTTCGTTTTTGAAAGACGGACTCACGGGATCATCGAAAAAAGGCATGGCATACTCCCGAAGATCCAGTGTTTCAACCGACACTTCCGACCGCTTCGCCGCTTCGCCGACAATCCAACGCGCCGCCTTATCACTGAAGCGCCCTTCTCGAGTGCTCCCAGCAATAACTGCCACATGCAATACCGCCTGATTCATAAGGGAAATGATTTGAAGTTACGCATCTCTCCCTATCTTACCGCACACACATACGCCATTCAAGATGCCGCATACTGCGCAATTGTTTCTTCGCTTCAACATTGGTACAATAGACCGGAGCATAAGCAGTATAAAAACGCTATGAATAACCAGCACCCTGTCGTCCATTTTGAAATGCCCTACGAAGACGCCGACCGCATCATCGAATTTTACGAAAAAGCATTTGATTGGAAAATGAATCGATACGGCGAGGATATGGGAAACTATATTACCGCACATACCGCAGAGACCGACGAAAACAACATGGTCAAAACGCCCGGCACTATCAACGGTGGATTCTATCCGAAGCGTCCCGATGCGCCACAACCCTGCGTCGTCGTATCCGTCGACGACATACAAAACGCCATGAAAAAAGTTATCGAAGCAGGCGGAACAGTATTCGGCGAACCCATGGATATTCCCGGCGTCGGCCTCTACGTCGCCTTCTCCGACACCGAAGGCAACTACGCCAGCATGCTCCAACCGAAAATGTAAGCTCTTCACAGTCAATGAACAATATTCTTATGAAAAAAATCACTGTTACCATTAGTGTCGATATCCCAAAAGAAATCGCTTGGGAATATTGGAATGATTCGAAGCACATTCCTCATTGGTCATTTGCCACGCCGGAATGGGGTGCGGAGAGTATTGAAAATAATCTGCAAGCGAAAGGGCATTTCAAACACAGAATGTTCGCCAAAGATGGCAGCGCCTCTTTTTATTTCGAAGGAGCATACACTCTCGTTGAGCCACATCAGCGCATTGAATACACTATCACTGATGGACGCAACGTATCTGTGCTTTTCGAAGACGTCAATGGGAGCACTCGTATCACCGAATCATTCGATCCCGAACATGAAAACTCTGAAGAAATGCAACGAACCGGATGGCAAGCCTTTCTTGAAAATTTCAAAAAGTACGCGGAAGAATCAAAAAGATAGATCTGTATTCTTAGTTCTTACAGAAAGAACAGACGATGTGACACGCAAACTCCCTGACGGAGCAACACACGCTACCGAAAGATTTTCGCAGTGCTCCCGAGTCCGACAAAAAAGCAGAATCGCTCTATACACCCCACATCATGAAACCGAACTAACTCCAAGCAACGAATACCCGAAC
>CAYQPQ010000006.1:0-28950 GCA_964420045.1 uncultured Bdellovibrionales bacterium
GCTCTTTCAGTATCGTGAAACGGTGGTTTCTATTTTAAGTTAGCAATACCAGAAATACTATGCACGCAAGAAAAAAGTTCCGACGAGGCGGCGGCATCTTTGAAAGCGAAGCGAAGTTCATCATATGATTTTGTTTTTGATATCAAAACATCCTCGAATCTTGACACCAAAAGTATATCAAAAACCTCCTCCAAAAAATAGCTCCTGTTTTCTTTTGTCAAGAAACTACAGTCCGACAAACGGATCCTGTTTAATACTGTCCTTCCCAATACCATACCCTGCAAGGAGCATCTCCATCGCCTTCGTAAAGCTCGGTGTGCCCACCAGATAATATATCGGCGCCTTCACATCCGGGAGATATTTCGTGATCATTTCATCGCAAATAAATCCGCGATCGGCATCCCACACACAGACAGACCGATCTGTTTCCGTCATGGTAAATATCGGATGATAGGAAATATTCGAAAATGTTTTCAACTCATCAAGAAACGGGGTGTCTTCCGGGCGGTAATTCGAATAGAAGAGGAAAAATTCCCGCGTATCGCCGTCATGATCCGCCTGACGCAAAATACTGCGCGCCGGCGTAATACCAATACCGCCAACGAGAAAGGCGATCGGTCGCCGATCACCCGAAAGAAGCGTGAATTGCCCAATCGGCGCCCCCACTAACATCTCATCACCCGGCGAAAGTGCGGCAACGGTCTTCTTGTATCCGCTCTCCGAAATTCGCATGGCAAACAGCAAATGATCTTCGTAGGGTGCCGAGGCGATCGACATGCAGCGATTCGCGCCTCGCGAATCATCCTCAACGAGCTTCGGAACCGCAAGCACACTATACTGCCCGGCAACAAATGAAAACTCTGCCGGTTTTTCAAGTTTCACCGCAAGTGTCTTCTCTGCTATTTCAAAGACCTCAATAACTTTCGTTGAGAATGTTTTCATGGCCATATACCAACAACGTACAACAAACGACTGACAACGAACAGTAAGATAAAACCATGAGAGCAGTCGTTGTTTATGTTGTTTGCTGTGGGTTGCTTGTTATTTATGTTGTAAGTTGTTCGTTGCGTGTGTTGTTCATTGTAAGCTACAAGTCGCTCCAGTCGGGCCGCTGGGAATCGAACCCAGTCTACATTTCCTTCGGAACCGCGCCAGTCCCCCGGACTGCCGGACAATACCATTGTCGGGATGCCGGGAATTGAACCCGGTCTACCTGCTCCCAAAGCAGGCGTACTACCGGTATACGACATCCCGACAGCGGTATCGTCCCCAAAGCACGCGTACTACCGGTATACGACGGCCCGAATCTTTCACAGAGTACACTATCGACTTCCCCAGAGTACCAGTGAGTACAAAAAAGCACAAATCCCCCTCCCGGGGGATTCTATGCTTCTATCTTTTGTTTTGCCTACTTCACGGCATCCTTCAATGTCTTTCCAGCAGTAAATTTTGGAACCGTCATCGCCGGGATATTAATCTTCGCTTTGGTTTGCGGGTTGATACCCACGCGAGCGGCGCGCTTTGAAACGCGGAATGTTCCGAAGCCCGTCACCGTCACCTTGTTCCCAGCACGCAATTCCGCCGTCACCACATCCACAAACGCCTCGATCACCGCACTCACATCTCTTTTTGAAAGATCTGTCTTTTCGACAATCGCATGCGTCAGCATGTCTTTGTTAATGTTCTTCGCCATAGTCTCCACCTGCCTTTCTAGATTGTCCGTAAACGGAAAGATCTCATTTGATCTCTTCCCGCCCAGGGTTTCGTTTTATGCCCCATCATTCTAGCCTCTCCCAAAAAAGAAAGCAAATGCGCAAAAACTTTTCATGCCCCTGAAGCGAATGCTTATAAACAACTCTCTCGAGAAAAATACAAAGAACATAATTCAAAGGCAAACCAAGCACGCTCTATCAAGCACTGAAACATCTCCCGGAGAAATGCGCTAAATAGACACGCTTTTCTACCGTGCATATTCCACCGCGCGCATCTCTCGAAACACGATAACGCGGATTTCCCCCGGATATTTCAACTCTTCCTCGATACGTTTCGAAATATCCTTCGCAAGCTTCATAGCGCCGAGATCATTCGTCTTTTCGGGACTCACAAAAATGCGTACTTCCCGCCCGGCCGAGAGCGCATACGAGCGTTCCACCTCATCGAAGGTATTGATAAGCGCTTCCAGCTCTTCCAACCGCTTAATGTATTTTTCCGCGGTTTCTTTTCGCGCACCCGGACGTGCCGCCGAAATAGCATCCGCTGCCGTCACAATATACGACTCAAGCGAAGAATGGGGAAACTCATCATGATGGCATCGCATCGCCTCCGCCACTTCTTTTGCCACACCGAATTTCTCCAAGATTCGGATGCCGATTTTCACATGCGTGCCCTCGATCTCATGATCAACCGCCTTGCCGATATCATGAAGCAGTCCCGCCTTCTTGGCGACCGCCACATTGCCACCAAGCTCCGCCGCAAGCGCCCCGGCAATAGCCGATACCTCAAGCGAATGCGTCAGAACATTCTGTTTGTAGCTATAGCGAAAGCGAAGCCGCCCGAGAATATAGAGCAGCTTCGGATGAAGCCCGGGAACGCCCGCGTCATACGCAGCCGCTTCTCCCGCTTCGCGAATATTTTCATCTACCTGCTTCTTCGCTTCTTCCACCACTTCTTCAATGCGCGCCGGATGAATCCGTCCGTCGGCAATCAATTTCTCAAGTGCAATCTTCGCCGTTTCCCGACGCACCGGATCAAATCCAGAGATCAGCACCGTTTCCGGCGTATCATCCACGATGAGCTCGACGCCGGTCAGTTTCTCCAGCGTTCGAATGTTTCGTCCTTCCTTCCCGATAATTTTCCCTTTCACATCATCCGAAGGAAGTTGCACGGTTGTCGTGGTAAATTCCGACACATGCGAACGAGAATACCGCTGAATGACTTGCGCCATAACAGACATGGCTTTTCGCTCCATCTCTTCCTCGCCCTCTTTCTGCAGCTTTGCCATCCGCTTCACAATCACATCCTGATTTTCTTCCTCCATGAGCTGGAAAAGGATATCCTTTGCTTCATCTTTGCTCAGTCCCGCTATTTTCTGAAGACGGAGCAATTCTTCTTCGCGAGCCTTCTCTGCCTCCGTGCGGATCGCCTGCACCTCCTCCGCTTTTTTCTCAACCGCTTTCCGAGAACGATCCAGTTCGGCATTCCGTTTATCAAGCGCCTCTTCCCTCGACTCAATGCGACGCTCCAAGCGCAGAATCTGATCCTCTCTCTCTTTCTCTTTTCGCTTCGTTTCTTCGAGAATAAGCACGGACTTCTTCTTTGCCTCAAGCAAAATATCCTCTGCGCGCTTTGCGGCGTCAGAGGTCATTTGTTCGGCCTTTCCCTCGGCAGTCGAGAGTTGCCGCTTCGCAATACTTTGACGAGCCAAATAGCCCAAGACCGAACCCGCAGAAAGCGTGAGCATGGTCAAGAGCACCAACGTAAGATCGGAGGACATACGAATATTGTCCGTCCGCAACAAGATGTAAAGACTAGAATACCAATGGAGCGCGTGCGGAAAAGAAACATCCTACACGTGACTTTCTGTCAAAAACGACGGGAACATGAACAAAGAAAACCAAAAAAGTATCATAGACGGGCGACTCTTGTTGAAAACGGAAAACTAAACGAGTTAAATACGGACTGCGTCTCATCATAAAACGAGCCTCGATTTTTGTCAAAGATGCGCCAAAATGATAGGATGGTGGGGATTGCAATTGTCTTGGTTCAAAACATTCACAGCCTCCCGGCAGACGCAGCAACTTTCAAAGAAAACCCTTCTCTCAAGCATCCCGATTTGAACATTTGCTCTTCATACATCGCCTATGTATCGACCGCTCGTCTTGATTGTTCTCGATGGATGGGGACTGAGCAGCAGCACCCAAGGAAACCCCATCCGCGAAGCGACGCTCCCCACCATCGACAAACTCAACAAATACTATCCCATGACTGCGCTCCAGGCATCGGGCATCGCCGTGGGACTCCCCTGGAACACACCGGGAAACAGCGAGGTCGGACACATGACTATCGGCTCGGGGCGCGTCATCTACCAGAACCTCCCCCGAATATCGCTCGCTGTCCAAGACGGATCGTTCTTCAAGAATGAAGCCTTCATGAATGCCATGCGTCGCGTTAAAGAAAATGGCGGCGCGCTCCACATCATGGGACTCGTCGGCGAAGGATCGGTGCATTCCAACAAGGACCACCTCTACATGCTGCTCCAAATGGCGGCGCAAAACGAACTCAAGAATGTCTTCATTCACGCCTTTACCGACGGGCGCGATTCCCCGCCAACCTCCGGCGTGCACACACTCAAGGAAGTCATGTCTCGAACCGCCATGCTCGGTGTCGGCACTCTTGCAAGTATCGGCGGTCGAAATTGGGGCATGGATCGCAACAACAATTGGGAGCGCGTCGAAAAGGCCTACCAAGTATTCACCGAAGGCGCCCCCTCAACGGAAGATCTCGTCGCTTACACGGAGGCGTCATATCAAAAAGGCATCACCGACGAATATATCGAGCCCGTCGCACTCTCCAAAAACGGCAAGCCGGTCGGCATCATACAAGACGGGGACTCCGTTATTTTCTTCAATTACCGCGAAGATCGCGCCAGAGAGATAACCAAGGCCTTCTCGCTTCCCGATTTCGACGGCTTCCCTCGCTCTAAGAAGCTCGACGTCGACTTTGTCACCATGACCGAATACGAGCGCAATCTCCCTGTTCACGTTGCGTTCGCACCGGAAAAAGTCACTAACGCCCTCGGGGAAGTGCTCAGCAAACACGGCAAGGTACAGCTCCGCATTGCAGAAACCGAAAAATACGCGCACGTCACCTATTTCTTCAATGGCGGCACCGAGAAAGCCTGGCCGGGAGAAGAACGCATGCTCGTGCCATCCCCTTCAGTTGCTCATTTCGACGAGGTTCCCGAAATGAGTTCCGCCGAAACCACAAACAAAACCATCGAGGCGGTCCAGTCGGGAAAATACGATTTCATCCTCTTGAATTACGCAAGCCCCGACATGGTGGGACACACCGGCAATGAGCAAGCCTCTATCGAAGCCGTCGAATCAACCGATAAATGCCTCTCCCTGCTCATTCCTGCCGTTCTCCAAGCGGGCGGCGCCCTCCTCATTACCGCCGATCACGGCAATGTCGAAGAGGTTCGCAACCTCAAAACCGGAGAGAAAGACACGGAACATTCCAAGAACCCCGTCCCCTTATGGTTTGTGACTGCCAACAACCACCGAGAAAAAAGCGCCGAGGAAATGGTACGGGAAGAGACACAAATAGAAGGACTCCTCTCCGACATTGCTCCCACCATCCTCGAACTCATGGAAATCGAAAAACCCGAAGAAATCCACAGCCAAAGCCTCCTCCGCCTCTTCGAGAAGAAATAGCAAACAAAAAAACCGCCCCAATAAAGAGGTGGTTTTTTGTTGGCATATGTTGGAACAGATCACCGCTTGTCAAGCACCTTGTCCACAATGCCATACGCAAGTGCTTCGCGGGCGCTCATGAAATGGTCGCGTTCGGTGTCGAATGCGATTTTCGACACCTTCTGTTTGGTGTGTTTCGAGAGAATCGCATTCAACCGATCGCGAGTCGCCAGAATATGCCGCGCATGAATATCAACATCCGTCGCCTGCCCCTCGGCACCGCCAAGCACCTGGTGAATCATCACCTCGCCATTGGGAAGTATCATGCGCTTCCCGGGTGCACCCGACGCAAGAAGAATGGCCGCTGCGCTCGCCGCCATACCCACGCAAATCGTCTGCACATTTGGCTTCACATACTGCATCGTGTCATAGATCGCCAAGGCCGACGTCACCGATCCTCCCGGTGAGTTGATATACATCTTGATATCCTCCTTCGCATTCTCCGACTCAAGGAAGAGGAGTTGCGCAATAAGAGCATTTGCCATCCCATCCTCGATTCGCGTCCCGACAAATACAATGCGATCCTTCAAAAGACGCGAATAAATATCATACGCCCGCTCGCCAAAGTGCGTCTTCTCTATCACGGTCGGAATAAAATACTGGGCTTTCATAAATATAGACTCCAAAAAATTGGGAAGTACATGCTCTTCGCGGCAAAGAGAAAGAAATCAACGGAGGGGCGATCATACCCGCGAATATTCGAAACAGGGATTCTTTGGGTGGTTATTTCTCTCTGTGCTGTGCGAACACGGCAACCGAGCCCCGGAGCATTTCTTGAACGTGCCACGAAGAGCACGTACAGATACTCCATCTACTTCAACCCTTCCAAAAATTCTAATACTTTCTCATTTCTCAATCGTCCTTTGGAATATGAGTGCAGCCGCTCAAGATCAATATCTTTTTCAACCTGTTTCGTTGAGCGGTAATACTGTAGTACGCGATTCATTTCCGCCTCGATGTCAGCAGCAGATGGCTCCAATTCGCGATCAATGGCAATCCTCTCGAGTGCGAGCGCCGAAAGCACGCGGCGATTCGCCTGCGGTGTCCAATCTTTTTCCAATTCCTCGCGAGTCTTCTTCGACTTTGCAAGGAAGTCATCGAGACTCGTGCCCATCTGCAACAACTGCAACTCGAATTCGGCGAGCATTTTCCCGCGTTCTTCCGCAAGCAGCACATCGGGAATTTCCGCCTTCGACGCCTCAACCAGCGCTTCGATAATGTTGCCGCGCCGCTCCTCGCGAAGCGCCGCCTTCTCTTCTTCGAGCATGCCTTCCCGAATATTCTTTTTCAGCGCCTCGAGACTATCAAACTTCCCCAGAGACGATGCAAATTCGTCGTCAATCGCAGGAATCTCCCGCTCTTCAACCGTCTTCATTGTTACCTCGAAATGCGCCAGCTTCCCCGCCAGATGCGACGCATGATATTCCGCAGGAAATGTCAGATCAAATGACTTCTCTTCTCCCGCTTTCATACCAAGAATCGCCTCTTCGAATCCGGGAATAAACGTCCCCTTTCCGAGAATCATGTGATGTCCGCGCGACACGCCATTCTCTATCGGAACGCCATCTTGCAAGACACGAAAATCGATCTCGACGCCATCGCCCGATCGCGCCTCGCGATTCACTGTTACAAACTTCGCCCGACTCTCGGCAACCGTTCGCAATTCCTTCTCGATATCCTTCTCATCGACAGTCGCCTCTTTCTTCTCCGCTTCGGCATTTGCCTTCTTTACACCCTTCTCCCAACCCGAAAGCGAAAGCTCCGGCATCACCGCCGTCACAATGACATATTCAAAATCCCCATTCTCCTCGCTCTTTTTGATTTCCGCCTTCGGTCGCCCGATAGCGTCTATCTTGTGCGCGTGCAATACCTTCTCATACGATTCGTGCAGAGCGTGTTCCGCCGCTTCCGCAAGTATCGCGCTCTTGCCTACTTTTTGTTCCACCATATTTCTCGGCGCCTTCCCTGCACGGAACCCGGGCACTTTCACATGCTTCGACACTTCCTCGGTGGCATGCTGAAACGCCGACTTCCACTCATCCCACCCGAGCGACACCGAGATTTCCACCTCTGACTTCGGGAGTTTCTTAATATCAACCTGCATACGCCAAAAAATTTAATTCCAAAAACCATTAACAAACAACCTCGCTGAAAGCTTCGATATTTGGCAAAGAGAAAGAAATAAACGAAGGGGCGAGCACACTCGAAAAAACACTCAACTAAAGATTCTTTGCGCGGTTATTTCTCTCTGGAATACAAAAATTCACCCACCAAGCCCCGGAGCATTTCTGAACCCGTCCGCATCGCTTGCGCGAAGCGCTACGGGCAGATGGCGCCACATATCTGCATCTTCGCGCACAGTCCGTTTCTATTTCTCCTTTCCAAACTTCTCCTCATACATCTTGATACCTTTTTTCACGGCAACAAGCGCCTCTTTCTTCCCTTCGAAGCCCTTGATAACCACTTTTTTGCCATCTTCAATAGATTTGTAGGTTTCAAAGAAGTGTTGCATCTCTTTGAGCGTATGCGGATTCACATCCTTCAAAGTCTTCACCGTATCCCAGCGCGGATCCTTCGCGGGCACGGCAAGAATCTTGTCGTCGCTCTCGCCGCAATCCACCATATGCATCACGCCGACAACGCGCGCATCCACCAAGATGCCCGGCGCCAAAGGATACGTCGAGAGGAGCACCACATCGAGCGCATCGCCGTCTTCCCAGAGCGTCTGCGGCACGAATCCATAGTCAAACGGGTAGTCCTGCGACGTTTTCATGGCGCGATCGAGCTTGATCAGTCCGGTTTTCTTGTCGATCTCATACTTGTTCTTCGACCCCTTCGGGCACTCGACAATCACATTCACCGTTTCCGGCGACTTCTCCCCATACGAGACATCTTGCCACAGATTCATAGGATTCGTCTTAATGATACGCTCGCAAACTGCAGAAACTTTCCATGAACACAGTACGAGATTCCTCCGCTTCGGTCGGAATGACATCCTGTTCAAATATTATGCCTTCTCTTCTTCATTCTCAACCGTTGCTTCCGACACCACTTCAGCTGGTTCAGCTACCGAAGGTTCTGCGTTTGATTCGTTGCTCGATTTCATATCTGTATCATCTTCGCCCTCACTTTCAACTTCAGTTTTTTCTTCTTCAGCGCCCTTCTTCGTGCCGCTTCCGGCAATATCGATGCGAAGTCCGGTAAGCTTCGATGCGAGTCGCACATTCTGTCCTTTGCGACCAATCGCAAGCGAAAGCTGATCCTCCGGCACATGCACCACGGCCGTCTTCGCCTCTTCATTGAGATCAACTTTCGTCACCTTCGCCGGACTGAGCGCTGCCTTGATAAACTTGTGCAGATCTTCATTCCATTCAATGATGTCAATTTTCTCGCCGCCAAGCTCATCGATAACCGCCTGCACGCGCGTCCCCTTCTGTCCCACGCATGATCCGATAGGATCAACACCCTCTTCCGATGTAAAGACCGCAATCTTGGTACGCGAACCCGCCTCGCGAGCGACACCTTTGATCTGAACCGTTCCCGCAAAAATTTCCGGAACCTCAAGCGTGAAAAGATGCCGCACCATTTCCGCATGCGCGCGCGAAAGCGTAATGCCGGGACCCTTCGCATCCGCCTCAACACGGAGAATATACACCTTGATGCGCTGCCCGATACGATAATTCTCACCCTCCATTTGCTCCGACGGGAAAAGCGCTCCAACCGACTTCCCCAGATCAACAAACACTATACGACCGTCGATACGTTGAATCGTTCCGTTCACGATCGTTCCTTCCTTGCTCTTGTACTCGGCAAACATGCTCTCGCGCTCCGCCTCGCGTATGCGCTGTATAATCACCTGTTTCGCCGTCTGCGCCGCCACCCGACCAAATTCCTGCTGCTCCTCGAGCGGAATATCAATCGTATCGCCAAGCGCCGCATCCGGCTTCATCGCACGAGCCTCCTCGAGCGTCATATCGCGCTCTGCATTGAATCGCGGCAATCGATCCTCGTCTTCATCGCCGGGAATCGATTCGGTCACTTCCACCACTGATGATTTCTTCCCCTTTTTCTCCGGCACGACTTCGATTTCCTCCGGCTCATCCTCGACAAATTCCCGGGTCGTCTCATCAACCACTTCCTTCTCAAGGAAATATTTCGCCGATTTCGTCACCTTGTCGAATTCCGCGCGAATCACTTGCCCGCGCTTTCCGTAGTCCTTCTTGTACGCCGCCGCCAAGGCCGCCTCGACCACCTCGATCACCTTTTCTTCGGAAATGCCCTTCTCCTCGGCAAGCTGCAACACCGCACTTCCAAACTCCCCAAGCCGAATAGACCCCGACTGCCCGGGCGTTTTTTCTTCCCCATCCTCTTCCTGCTCGATATCCACCTCAAGCATTTTCTTCTTTCGCGCCATAAATAAATATGCAAAAAATTATGAATCAAGAATAAGGAACCTGTTTACAATCTCCCCCTCGTCACGAGACTTTCAAATTTTGAGCGACCTGCCTGCCGGTAGGCTGGAAAACATGAAGATTGAGGAGAGCTACTCGGAGAGTAACCTGACGAAATCTGAATGTTTTGCAGCCAAATATTTGAAAGTCGGAGTAGAATACGGGGATTGTAAAAAGGTTCTAAAGAAAGAATTAGGCCTTCATTCACTCGCACTGTATTTCCACTCTTTCTGCCTTATTCCTCATTCTTTATTCTTTCTGATTCTCATTCATCAAAAAAGGCTCGCTCACGCGAACCAAACCACCTCCCAACTGAAAACTAACAAGAATATAGCACCAAAGAGAAAACGTGTCAAATGGCGCGCCCCCCGTTTGTTTCTCCCTTCACTATATAGTTCCGCGCCGCAAAATCATACTGCTCGACAAAAATACGCTTCAGGGGAACAAGGGAATTTACCTCGTAAAAGACCAGCATTGCCTCTCGGTACTCGGACTCCTCAACGCTTCGATACGAAAGCGGCGCACATCCATAGGCAAGAAGAACGGCATTCCCCAAAAGCCTTGATGTTCGTTTATTTCCATCCTCGAACGGCTGAAGATAGCTCACGCCAAGAAGTGCCGTAAGCGCCTTCGCATAGGGCGTCGCCACCCGTGAAACTGCACCAAGAAGTGCCTCCATCCCCTCGCGAATTTGGTAAAGGTTATCGAGCGGACGATAGCGCGACCCGACAATGCCCACTGGCTTTTCGCGGAGCCCAAACCCGACACTCAAATCTTTCACAAGAATTCGGTGAAGCTCTTCAATATCCGCCACCCGAGGCGACTGAAATCTCGAGGATTGCTCGCGCACAAAAGCAAATGCGTCTTTGTGATTCAAGATCATCTGCGCCTCTTTCCGATCATGGCCAGGAGCCTCTTTGTTCTCCAGGAGCAATTTTTCCGTATCAAGCAACGTATAGGTATTTCCTTCTATCTTCGAAGATTTCCAAGAAAGCTCGATAATGAGCCGCTCCAGCTCTTTCTTTTCTATCGCGGGAGAAATATCCCGTGTCCGACGAACATACTCCGCCGTGGCGTTTCCCAGCACTTCAAGCTCGGCGAAAGAAAATATGTCTGCCGGCATTTCAGGAAAGAGATCGAAATTATAGCAAACGCTTCCGAAACGACTATCCGGCTCAAGAGCGCAGTACGCATGAGCATCGATATCAGCAAACAGCCGCCCCAAGTTCATCAATCGATACGCAATCGCTCGTCCCGTCCCGCTCGAAAGCACTATGCCTCGCGCCGCCATATCCGAAAGCGCCCGCTTCACGGTCACTAAGGAAACATCTTCACCATTTTCCACAAGCATCCGATGAATATCGGAAGACTGAAGCGGCTCTTTTTCAAGCAAACACCGGATAATGCCTTGTTCTTTCGAAGAAATTGTCGGAAAAGACATACTTTGCGTATCACATTGATACGAGAATGATACCACAATGATACGAAAACATACAAACATCCCCTCTCGCAGGCTCAATAAGTACACACAACACCGCCACATCCCACAAATCACCCCTAAAAACGCCTTTGAGAAGTCCCCCATTCTGACGAGAAAAGCCGACAACGAACATTGACAGCCACTCATAAATATGCTAAATTTATAAGCCGTCCGAAATCCTTTCTTTCTCCGCTACAAAGCAGCGAAAATGAAAGAAAATGAGATGGTAAACAAAGTGGTTTTTTTAAAAATTCAGAGATCCGAGAATATCGGATTGGGAGATACATCCGTGTCAAAGTTTTTTGAACTTCTTCAATCCTTGGTAGATGTTCCGGGATTAATTGCCTTTTGGCGCACAAGACCCGGAGCATTCAACGCGGGAGCACCCGCAACCGGGACTCCACCGAAAACCGAAGCGGGCATCAAAGCAAAGCCCTTCAACCTCGGGCGAAACGACGAGGCTCTAGCGATACAGGCGCTCCTGCGAGTACTCACTGAAAAAGGCTTGGTGGAACCAAAAGAGCGCGACGCCCTTTGGGATATCATCATCAATCATCTTACAAACGCAGAGTGTTCTGTTTTCCAGAAAACACTCGGCATAGATGAGCAGGAACGCTCATTCTCAGAGACAACCACCGAACAAAATGCTAAGGGAAAGGATGTAAAGAAGGAAAAAACGAGAAAGGAGACTCGGAACTACCGTGGAGAAGAAATCGTGGTTGGTCTCTGCAAGCTCGCCGCTATAGACAAGGAGAGGACTATCGCGCTCATGAAAAAGATGGGAGTGACAAAAACAAGTGGCGATACTGCAAGGGAAATCCTTACAGATATCGGCTCAATCCTCGAAAAGTACGAGGTTTTGAACGCGAGCGAAATAGCGATGTCAGTAAAGGATACGAGTAAAAAACTCGAATTCTTGCTGAAAAAAGTGCTCCTGCCAGTATTTCTTTGGGCAGTCCTTCTGACGGCTTTTTCCACAGTTCAACACGGAAGCTACTGGGCAACCGGAATCGTTATCGCGTATATGGCATTTACGTGGTGGCGTTCAAGCAAAGAGAACCGAAAAAAAGGAAATAATCCACCCCCCACCTTCACATCTCGCTCGGGAGACTAACTATCATGATATCCGACATAAGAAAGATTTGGTATTACGCGATCGGGATAGCTCTACTCACGGTAGCTACGGCATACCTAATCGGGATGGTCTCTATCGGTACTGAGTGGCAAATGTCCGCATGCCTAACACTGGCAGCAATGCTGGCGATAGTTCCGCCACTTATGCTCGCTCTGCCAGAACCGTTCGGAATGGTTGCCGTAATAGGCTTCCTCAACGGAATGATCCCCGGCGGACTCCGTCCAGGTGAATCCGTAGAAGTCGCCCTAAAGAAAGTGTTTCATGCACTTGCATATGTGGCACTTGCCAACAGCTTCATGCTCCTCTTTTTCGGAACATGGGATTTTGGTCCGTACCCAGGGGCAGCGAAGATTATACTAGTAGCAGCAATGGTACTCACCTGCTGGGCATCTGTCCACAAGGAAGGGGAGTGGTTCAAGAAAATATCACTCTACTACCCAGCAGCAGTTATCGCTGTATGTATCGCTGCAACACTAATTCCAGGAATCGTTCCCGGAAAAGCCGAGCGAGCACTAAATCGCGTCAACCAAGCACTTGTTGAAGCGCAAAATAAGGCCGCTGAAAAGCAGATCGATGAGATTATGGGGCGCATAAAAATACTCGAGGAGGAAAATGACCCGAGAAATGTACACCTCATTGAGGACGACTTGAAAAAAGTGGAATGGATGGAACGAAATCTCACCAGAAAGGGAAGCATCAAAGGATTCTTCACTGATCCGCAAAATCAACCCCCTTCGTCATGGGTTATCGCAATCGCCATAATATTCGCCCTCTTCTGGATTCTCAAGAAATATCCAAAGATAACGAATATACTTGGCACACTCCTCCTTTTCGCTATCATTGTCTTTGCTACTGCAATTGCGTACAGGGAGTGGGATTCCGTGAGGCAAGGCGCATGGAAAGCGCAAGGATTCCTCAACAAGGCGACATCAAGAGACGTTGAATTTTCTCGTGTCGAAAATGTGACAGTGAAAGCGCCGGGTCGCGGATACTTCGTTCTCACTGTACATCCAGACCAGCTGACCTATTGGGGCACATGTACCAATGATCGAAAGCTACACGGAATCGCAATAAGCAATGCGGAGACCCGAGAGATGCATGCTAAAGGCACAAACCTCAACCGAGGAAACATAGCCATCAAATCGGGAAATGGTCCATCATCGAAAGATCAAGATCTGATCTATATCGAAGATGAAAACAAGCCGCTCTCCGCATACCTGGACTTCCCAGGAGAGAAGCAATTGGATTGCAGAATAGACAGGCCCCTCAAAGCTACGCTGTATTTTACGCCAAAGGACGTATAAACACAGCGCAACAACAAACGGACGGAAGCTTTCGCTCCCGTCCGATTTTTTATTGCAATATTCCAGAACACAAAAACCACTCTACGTGCTAGCAAAGAAAGATGCAAGTTGTCGCACGATAACCAGCGAGGCAAGCGCCACCACGACACCGAGGAGCGCATACGTAACAATTTTCTTCCCCGTCGTAATGCGATCCTGACTCCCCGCCGCTGTGAGAAACATCACCCCACCCACGACGAGCATAATAATAGAGAGTGTCCCCACGATGCCCAAGAGAAAATTGAGCACTGAGAGGAGTATGTCCGCCGCACTCCGCGCACTGGACACTTCGGACGGTAGCGGAGCCGTCGAGTTCCACCCCAAGACCGTCGCAATTTCCTTGAGAAAGGTCGGCGCGAGTATCCCGATCGCAAGCCCGATTAAGGCTGCAGTGATCGCTGTCTTCGCCATCGTCACCCGACCTTGGTTCCCGGCAGATGTAATATAGAGCACTGCCCCAATCACGATAAAGACGAGCGACAAAACTACGATCACTCCTTGAAGCGCATAAAGCAACGCCATCAAGACCTGCTGAACGGTATTGTACTTCAGAGGATTCACGAGCGATATGTTCACCACCTGCCCTGCTGTTCCACTACCTGTAGTAGTTGTTGAGTTGGAAACACAATAAAGGGGTTTTGTGCTATCTTTCGTTGCACAATCCTCAGAACACTTGGTATCGCCTTGCTTTTCTGTAGCTGCATCACAACTCGCCTTACACGTTCCTCCCGTGCAAGTAGACGATGTTGTAGAAGTAGAGACATTGCAACAAGTAGTACTCCCCGTGCAATCCGTCGTATTTCCAAGCGGAGTTCCAGAACAAGACGTCGTTGCCTGACATGAACAGCTCGATCCGCTCGGACAGAGCTGAGCACATGTTTGCGTCTGCGCCTTCACTCCGGACACCGATATAACAAAAACAACAACCACAAAGAACATCACTCCCGCTACTTTCCCGAATTGTGCAAAAATCTTCATAATCAATCCCTTTTTATGTTCTTCCCATGAAGACAGAAATGCTGTTTATCTCTCACTACTAACTACTCATTCCCCGATCACCCGCCCCACGCAGTCCCGCGCAAGAGCGAGTCGATGGCAATCAGAATTACGACGCCGGCGAGCGCCACGATCACGCCGATAATCGAGTAGTTCATATTCCGCTTCGCGGTCTCGATCATATTCATATTTCCCGCCGCCGAGAGATACTGGATGCCGGAAATAACAAACGCGATAATCGCCAAAAACCCAAAGAGATAGAGCATCCACTTCATGAGATTGACAATAATACCCGCGACCGATGTCTCCGAAAGCCCCGTATTAATCGGAAAGCACACTCCGGCATATTCCTTAAACTTCGTCGTATCGCACTTTGCAGTCGATGACGATGTAGTAGTAGTGGTTCCACTTCCGGACCCGCAACACATCGTCTTACCGTCCGTATTTGCCGAGCACGTCGCGCTGGTCCCAAGATTTGACCCACTATTCGGACACGCTCCGCTCACAGGAGTCTGGCAGGTTCCCGACCCGCCCGAAGCGCACGGATCCGTTGTAGACCCGGAAGTCTTGCAATATTTTGTCCCCGTCGGACAAGCAACCAATGAACACGTAGCATCTTCCCCATTGGTACAACTCACAGCACACTGCGTATTGAAATTCGGACAACTCCCCACAAATGAACTCGGGATACAAGCTTTCTCTGCACACTTCAATTCCGTCTTGCAGGCATTGGTCACCTCTTGTTGCGTCCCACAAGAAGACATGCACGTCACCTCCCAACACGCCGCAGAAACAGAACGAACACCAAGAGAAAAAGCAAGTCCCGTTATTACAAAAGATAGCGCGAGCAATTTCAAAAGAAATATCTTTTTCATATGCAAGAAGAATATCTCACTTCGCAAGAAAAGTTTTGTCAAAACTGCGTTCCAGCATTCAGCCACGTATCGACTGCCAAAACCACCACATACCCGGCGAGTGCCACGATAACGCCGACAAGAGACCACTTCATCGCTTCCTTGGCGGTTTTCGTCTGTCCGTCATTTCCGGCCGATGTGAGATAGAGAATACCGGAAATCACAAAGCCGATAATCGCAATAAACCCGAGAATGGCGAGCAACCAATCCATCGTTCCTGCAATAATGTCGTAAATCGGCGCATCGGGCAGAAGCGATTGGTCACCACCTTCGAAATAAGGCTTGTCTCCCATAATGCTAAAGCTAAGGCTAAAAAGAAACGTATCACGAACCGCGTAGCAGAAAATCCGCCGCGAGAATAATCACAAACCCCACAAGCGCCACGACAACACCGACAACAGACCAGGTCATGGCAGTCTTCGCCGTCTTGATCTGTCCGTCATTCCCTGCGGCAGTGAGATACAAAATGCCCGCAATCACAAAGGCAATAATGGCGATAAAACCAAGAATCGTGAGCATCCACATCATAAACCCCGATACGATTTCTCGTATACTCGCACTCGGAAGTTCCGATTGATCTTTCGCGGTTTGAAATCCGGTCGTCCACCCGCCACTCGTATCCGATCCGCCGCCGCCAGACGTTGTTTCACTCGTTGGTTTACAACAATACCTCCCCGTCCCGCAGGCGGCATCACGGCTGCTCAACCGCTCATATCCTGTCCCGCACGTGCTCGAAGCGGCACAAAAGTATCCCGTCCCCGCACTCGTGCAAGCGTTCCCGGCGCCACCGCCGTTTCCTCCGCTTGCCGTACAACAATCCGGTGTCGCACTCAAGCAATCCGAACTGGTGTGTACATATGTCCCCGTGGGACACGCGAGCGATGCCGCACACGTCCCCGAACTTCCATTATCAGATGCCGTGCAGGCAGCGCCGGCATTCCCTGTTGGCGCCGTGTTGCCCTGACAACAGTACCGACTCGGACAATTGTCATCGAGATTCCAATTCCCCGAACATGCCGCCGGATCAGACACACAATTCCCGCCCGAACACGTTTGCGCTCTGACTGAAGGAACAAAAAAAGTTCCCGCACACAAAAGAACCGCGCATCCGAAAAATATCTTCGCTAATTTCATGCGTTCAGTATATCACACTCACCGAAAACTCGAAAAAATACCTGTCATGTCAAGCGCCTAGTTTTCCTTCCACCTCCAACTCCCCACATTCTACATTCTATATTCTATCCCCCTCCCTTATCTTCATCTTCCATCTTCTCTGTTCTCTTATTCCCATCTTCTATCTTCTACACTTCCATCTTCTACTTTCCACCTTCCAATCCAAGCAAACCAAAACGCCCCCGATATCACATCGGAAGCGCTTCAGAAAGAAACCTTCGAAGAATTCCTAGATGCTCGAATTCGAACTCGCATTGAGCCACGAATCCACCGCGCTCACGATCACATATCCGATCAACGCCACGATGACACCGATAATGGAAGCCGTCAAAGCGCTCTTGGCACTGCCGATTCGCTTCTCATCTCCCGCTGCGGTGAGGTACATGATACCAGCGATCACAAACCCGACAATCGCAATAAAGCCCAAAATCGCGAGAAGATAGTTCATCGTCGTGTGGATGATGTCATATATGCTCGCATTCGGCGTTCCGCCGCTCTGCGCATTGCTATCTCCGGCAGACCACTGCCCAAACGCCACCATCGGAACCGTCACAAACGTCGCGATAAGCGCAAGCGCCCCGATATTTTTCAAAATGAGTGATTTTTTCATAGTATTTCTCTCACCTCCTTTCTGTTTTTGATACATTATCAATTCCTTCCTCTCGTCATTTCCGCCTTCCATGCCTACCGGCAGGCAGGCGCGAGAATGACAGGAATGCTATTCAAAAAACTTCGCCATCGCTCGAACCAACACCAACGATCCCAATCCAATCGCTATGCCAATAACCGCCCACGAAAACGACTTCTTCGCCATGTCGAGCCGAGCGGAACTGCCGGCAGCTGTGAAGTACAAAATCCCCGAAAACACTAGCGCCAGTATAACAATAAACCCGAATATCGCCAACAGAAAGTCAAGCACACGAAAGAGCGCCGTCGCCACAGTCGGTGCATCATCAATCACTCCAGCAGCCTGCGCAATAGGAATCATAGAAAACATTCAGACCTTCAATTAACCGGGACGAAAAAAGCCACTTCCCTCCCCATTATTATTCTCACTCCCCGTTTTCGCCACTCCCTCTCCCTGCTTCGTTATTCCCACGCCTGCCTGTCGGTAGGTAGGAAGGCGGGAATCTACGCTCTACCAGGAGGAAAATCCAAACAGATGAATCAAGAAACTCTCGAAAAAAACTATAACCCATACCTTTTATTCCGCGCACGCAATCGAAGAAGTACAGCAACGCCAATGCTAATTAATATAACTGCAATGCCGCCTACAATCGCCAGAATGGAACCAGATCCGTTGTTCGCCGCTGTTGTTCCATTGGTCGAAACAGGCGCACTCGCCTGAATACCGCGCAACACCACCTCTCCCGATTTCGGATCCCGAAGCACATCGCCATTCTGCTTGAGCAACTTTTTCGTTTCATCACTGAAGTTCACTGTTGTCCCGACACAGTCCGGCAAACAGGTGTTCATATTCTCTCCCTTCTCGTATTCACATATCCCATTTTTATTGCATGTAAGAAATTTTGAGAGATCATACGACAATATGGGCGCATTCACTCCCGACCGGTATACCACAATTGAGCGCGCAAAACTCAAATATGGGGCATCAAACGTAAACGACCCATTTACAGAAGGAATAAAATCCTTGCGCGCAATTTCTTCTCCGTTGTCAAAAAGGAATCGCAAAGAAAAACTGCCTGACCCATTCTCATCGAAGAATTCCAACGGATTCAAATCTCGACTCGAATCAACCTGAACGGGAACACCTTTTGATTCATCAAACATTAATCTACTCGAACTTGTATCATACCGGAAATGTATTTGATACACAGCGGCACTTGCCTGGGAAAACGGAAACAACTCAAGAAGCACGCCCATCAATAAAAACGCAAAAACTTTTCTCATAACAAAAATTCAAAACACAAACAAGTCATTATTTACAGGAACTCGCATACTCCGAAACGCGGTCACAATAAGATTTTCCACTTTGAATCTCCCCGCAATCATACCACTTTCCACTTACATTCCTCGGAGAAATATTGCAATGATACCCTCTATTATAACACCCTGCCAAACTCTTCAGTCCGTCAATTGTGCAATCTATCCGCTTCGATGAATCATCAACACACCGGACATTATGGGAAGATTTAAACCCTGCGGCCACTTTCGCTCCGCACGCGATATCTTTGTTTACATCTGCCTTCATTGCTTCGCACGTAGAGAATCCGCATAGCGTCTTATAATTGCTCGGCATAGTCTGAGAAACCCCACATGCACCCGTTGGAGAAGATGCCTTTGAACACGTGCTGGTCTGTCCATAGTGTTCCCCTGCTTGAAGAATCGCCATGTAGTCGTTCGCCGGCATAAAGGTTTGATTCTGAACCGCCGCTTTTACGGCAGCATCATTTGCACAGGCACCGGTTCCGCATGTTACGGTTCCACCACCATCACCACCGCCTGTTGATCCTGTACCCCCCGTCGCTCCATTTACTCCTGTTCGTACATATTTCGACTTCGTATCGCAACTATAGGTGAACCATGAGCCATTCGTCTTGAAGGAAAATGATGCCGTATCCGTCCCGAGTGCACCGTCTGCCAGAACCATCAGAATCACATTGATCGCCACCCACCCCAAGAGTACGATAGCGAAGCCATAGAGCGCCGCCTTGATACCACTTTTTGCCACACCAATCATCTGTGTGTTGCCTGCCGAGGCAATATAGAGTATGCCCATCGCCACCAAGACCGCAAACGCGATATATGTCATCACCGTAAAAATCCAACTTGTGATATTCTTCATGAGAAGAAAAAGGTGGCACAACGTACAAACCGCCGATTCATCCACATCTCCCGTACTCGGGTCATCACACGACCGTCCACACGGAACAATGCCCGCATTCTCCGAGAGACACCGCGGGGCTGTCGACGGATCAACCTGTGTCTTGCAACAAGTCTGTCCAGTAGAACAGTCAAACTGCCCGAGTGGTGTTCCCAAGCAAGACGTCACCATTTCACAAGTACCACCATAATCATCCACACATTTCTCTGTTGCTGCAGCGTAACAACACGCCACGCTGCCGGTACACCCTGTTGCACCTGTCAATGCCGTCCCACTCGAACACGTCGAGGTTGTCGAACACGCCCCCGACTGCGTCGTTCCGCTCGAGTCTTTACCGGAGCAAGAACTCGCCGCCTCTCCAAACACCGCCGACACCGCCGTATCAGCACCCAACGAAAGTGTACACGTTGTATTGGTTCCGCACGAACTCGCACCATTGTCCCACTTGGTAAAACTTGTCCCAGAGTCCGGTTTTGCCGTCAGAGTCACCGACGGGTTTGCTCCCGGAAACACCAGCGAGCAAATCGAACCGCAGTCAATGCCGGACGGAGAACTTGTCACGGTTCCATTTCCACTCTTGCTTACCGTCAACTTGTGACCGATTTCGAAATTCGCTATCACTGCCTTCGTCCCATCCATAACGACCGTACAAGAAGCTCCTTTATTATCTCCGCCCTTGCAGGAAACTCCCGACCATATTACGAAAGCCGATGAGGCATTTGGAACGGCATTCAGCGTTACTTCCGTATTGGCAGAAAAATTCCCCGAACACGACGAACCGCAATTTATCGCACTCGGAGTACTCGTAACCGTCCCCGAACCAGCACCGCCCATAGATACGGAAAGTGGAAAAGTACTGGCAACAAAAGTAGCAGAAGCTGTTAATCCAGAAGCCGTCATGGTAAGAGAGCACGCTGTTCCGGAAGATGCTGGGCAAGCGCCGCTCCAACCGCCGAACGTACTTCCCTCGGCAGGACTCGCTATGAGATTCACCGTCGCATTTGGCGTAACATCACATTGGCACGTGGTACCGCCCGCACCGCAAGCAAGGTTCGCGCCATTACAGCCGGTACTGACAATAGTCCCGGAGCCAGTACTCGAACTCGACACCGATACCGACAGCGTTGCCGCCGAAACATTCGGAACAAAAAAGAACGGAAAAAGAAATAAACCGAATAGAAGAACGGAAAGTTTTTTCGAAAACACCATATAAGAGAATCAAATTCATTACAGAATTCATTCACACACACGAGCAGGCTACTTCCTCTCCACCTGACCAATGCGGCTTTCGGCTGTGGAAAGCGCCTGATTGACCGTCGCTTCGCCCAAATTGACCGATGTCACCATATCACCCAAGATCTTCTCGATACTCTCGGGATCCGACTGCTTCCAATTCCGCGTAATCAGATTGCCATCCGCAAAGGGCCCGAGCACCGGATCGGTTTTCTGCTTTTCCACCAAGTCACGCCGAGCCGCCGGTGCGCCTGTTTTCTCAAGATACGCTGCTGCCGGATCGAATGTGCTCGAAAAATCCTTGGCATTTCCCGTTATCGCATTTTGCAAATGCACCGTACCTGTCGGAGGAAACGCCGCGTATTTCAAAAACTGCCACGATTCGAAAACCCGTATCTTGTCAAAAAGTGCGGTGTCCTTCGTCCCTTGAGGAGCGGTCTTATTCTTCGCAACGACAAACCCCCAATAATTCGGAAAGTTGAAAGGCTGCGCACCGGTCGGCTGCGGCAAAGGCGAAACCGCGAAATTCAACTTCGAGTTCTTTCGCTTAATAGTGTCGTAGTGCCACGAGTAATTGATCATCATCGCCGCCGTTCCTTCATAGAACGCATCGATCGAGTAGTGCATGCGCGGATTCCACGTATAGAGCGACGAAGTCGGATTGGCAAACTGCGTATAGAACGTAAGTGCGTTCACGCCGGCAGCGGCATTCAAACGAAGATCGCGCCCGTTTCCGCGCGGCACCAAGACGCCGTTTTGCAAAAAGAGCGCCGAGAGCACGTCCGTTGAACGATTGATATTGCCCGCTGTGCCGAGCGCCGCGCCCGACTGCGTAATCTCGCCAAATGAGTTGATGCGCGTGAGCAAGCGAACATCATCCTGAAACTGATCCCAGGTGGAGGGAGGCGTCGTAATGCCCGCCGCACCTAGAAGATCTTTGTTGTAATACAGCGCGAGTGAATCCGCCGAGAGCGCGACGCCCGAAACTTTCCCGTCATCCGTCACGAAATCATCACCAGCAGTATCAACAAAGGCATTCCGATAGCTCCGCTCATCGATGAGTGTCTCCGGCGCCGTCACAATTTTGTCAGCAAAGGCCGGTGTCCACGAATTCCGAATGAGGAAAATATCCGGGCCATTCCCCGCCGCGAGCGCATCAAGAAGATCTTGCCGGTAAGTATCCACAGCCAGCTTCCGATAATTCACATTGCCCACATTCGGATTGAGTGTTTTGTATTGCCCGATAACCTGGCGCAGCGCCTCCGAATCATCAAAAATCCCCCACACCTCAAGATCTATCTTGTACGTCGTATCCATTTGCCGCAACCCACACCCGGAGAGCGACACCGTCGCCACTCCCAAAGCCAAACCCACAACAATTCTCATCAAAACCCTCCTCATAAAAACACATTTTTATTTTTGGAAACCCACTTTTTCCACAGTTTCCCCTCACGTCATTCCCGCCTTCCTACCTACCGGCAGGCAGGCGCAGGAACGACGGGAAAAATCATTTCTGACAAACAAGCGCGTAGTGGTAATCTCCCGCCAAGATATCTTTCACCGGGGAGAATCCTCTTTCAGAGAGCATCTCAATCAATTTCTCCCGAGAAATGCGCAACGATATATCCGGCCCAAACGACGCCTCCGTATCGTTCCATTCCATAATAAACAAAAATCCGCCCGGTTTCAGCACGCGGTACGCCTCCCAGAGCATCGTCTCCTTGCTCTTATTCTGAAACAGCACGTCCTTCATAATCACCCAATCCAAACTGTTATCCGGCAATCCCGATCCGCCTTCTCGCTCCAGATTCACCCGTTTCGCTGTCACATTGGAGAGCCCGAGTGCTTTGGCACGGCTTGCCACTGCCTCAAGCGACGACGGTAAGATATCAAGCGCATATACCGTACCCGATTTCCCCACCGCCCGCGCGAAAGCGAGCGAAAAGAACCCCGATCCGCATCCGAAGTCCGCCACCGACGCGTTTTCCAACGCATCAAGCTGGTCAATCACTTCTTCCGGCTTCACAAAATTATTCGTCAACGTCGTTCCCATATAGAGTATGACATGCCTATCCACAACGGTTGCAAAAAGAATAGCCTCATTGTACAACAGAAACACCGAGTCAACAAACGGTACGGAAACGGAGAGGTCGCATAGTGGCCGAGTGCACTCGCTTGGAAAGCGGGCATACCGCAAGGTATCGAGGGTTCGCCGAGTCATCCGACTCGGCGTCCGGTCGGATGACCGGACGAATCCCTACAAAGCAAAGACAAAAGTAAAAAGATACTTGGAGAGGTGCGTGAGCGGTTTAAACGGCAGTCCTGGAAAGACTGTGTGTTAGAAATAGCACCGAGGGTTCGAATCCCTCCCTCTCCGCACAGTAATTCCCAACAAACCCCCATGAAAGGCCGCATTGTTTCGCTTCCGCCGGATGCACCAAAGAAAGGTGAGATCTATCGCCACTACAAAGGCGACGCCTATCGAATACATGAACTTGCGCTTCACTCAAATGATGAGGAGTGGATGGTCGTCTACGAACCACTCTACGAAAATCCCGACACGCCCTTCTTTACTCGCCCACTCCGCGAATGGCGCCAGGAAGTCAAATGGAACGGCAACCGCGTCGAACGATTCAAGAAAGTCTCCTAAACACCATGCCCCTCCCCCACAAACACGCCTACGCCGCCTTCGGGTCGCACTGGGAAATAACCGTCTGGGACGATATAGCATCGTCCCATTTTCATGCACTCATGAGAGAAGTCCTCGCTCGTTCAGAGCAATTTGAAGCCATATTCTCTCGATTCATCCCAACATCTCTCGTCTCGCGCATAGCCACCGAGCGACAAACCGGCGAAATCACCGTGCCACGCGATTTCACCGCCATGCTTCGTCTGTATTTCCAGCTCTACCAAGCAACCGATGGAAAAATCACGCCACTCATCGGACACACCCTCTCCGATCTTGGCTACGATGCCGACTATTCCCTCTCGCCACAAAAAATAGTCCGGCTTTCTCCCGATCTTCTGGAAACCGTAACACTCATTGATAGCGCACATATTGCTGTCAAATATCCCGTTCTTTTCGACTTCGGCGCGATCGGCAAGGGTTACTTCTGCGACCGCATCGCCGATTTCCTCCGAGAGAATGCTATTCGAAGATTTCTCGTCAACGGAAGCGGCGACATCGTCTACGAAGGAAATAGCGAAGCCATACACGTAGGGCTCGAACACCCGAGCGACACCACAAAAGTTGTCGGCTCCGTCGAAATGACCCGAGGCGCCCTCTGCGCCTCCGGCACCAATCGCCGAAGATGGCAAAACTACCACCACATCATCGACCCCGACACGACCACCTCCCCCGAACACCTCCTCGCCACCTGGGTCATCGCCGAAAACGCCGCTCTCGCCGACATCCTTGCAACCGCCCTCTTCCTCGCCGCTCCACAAGCGCTCCGCACCGCCATCCCCTTCGAATACGCAACGCTCGATCCGACACTTATTCTCCATCAATCTCATGACTTCAGAGCAAAGACATATTGACAGAAACGAGGAAACAGAATACAAATTAAACAAAGTTCTTTCCACTGCCGTCCACTCCAACGGGAAATAGCGATGACAAAGCCGATACATATCGTGAAACATGTACGAAAACTCTCACTCCCAAATCAAACGACCCCTGTGTTGGAGACTCTGATAAGACAAGCAACAAGCCTTCGCGGCAAAACAGGGACAGTGACCATTACGGCGCGACTCTTTCCACATCCCAGGCATGGCACCGAATGTTTCGATTTCTCAGTAGAAATAAGGAAACGCTCTCTGAGCGACTACGAAAGAAGAAAGATATTCTCCGAAGTGGTCGATTCGACAACAAAATACGAACGGGTGGGACTGCTCTTTACACTTGAACAAGTGCTGACAGGTATTCTTATTTCTTTCCGAGGAGACCCCTTCGCACTTTGGGATGGACAGCGGTTTCACGCTCTCTCGCAAACCTGACAAACTTCACGAAACAAACAAACGGACACTGCCAAAAACAGCGTCCGTTTTCTTCATCAGGAATATCCGCACGAAAATCTATCCCTTCGCTTCTTCCTTGATTTTCTCAAGCGCGTCCATGAAGCCTTTCGGGGTAAGCGACGATCCGTTTACCACGGCGAGATCGAGTGAATCTATTGATTTTCCCGTCACGGCCGCCGAAATGCCCTCCGCGAACTGCTTTTGCATATACTGACTCTTCGGATTCTCCGCCTCTTCACTGGAAGACACTTCTGTCACTACGCCATCCTTAAGCGTCAGTGTCACGGTAATATGCTCCGGTCCGGCAGGAGACACATAGTCGCCGAGTGCGGTATAGGTTCCGTCAGCATAGGTCGCGCCCTTTTCCGGCTTCATCATCGCGTCTTCCGATTCGCTCGGCTTCGGTTGGGCGTCGCTCGAAACCATGGCGTCATTCGACCGCCCCAAAAACCACGCGAGCGCCGCTCCAAAAAGCGCAACAACAGCAATGCCGCCAAACAGCCTCGACCCGCCGGAGGCCATCTTGTCATTCGATGTCGCCGTACTCTCCGCGCCGGAATCGGCAGCAGTTTCTTTCTGTGTATCCTCGCTCATAAACGTCGCATAAAAAATAAACAAGAAAGCCAGAGGCGATGCCGCGCCGGATCATTACCGAGGAGAACCGCCGTTCCCAACGAAGAAGAAAAACGGGCGCGAGTCACAGTATACCACACGAAAATATCCCGACACAAAAACGCCTTTACAGAGCCATGGGAAGATGATACAGTAAGCGAAGACGTTTGAAACATACGGTCTTTATGGGTAGCGTGGCTTTTCTGTCGACTCCGAGCGCATTGTTAACCGGAGTCACCTGTGTGGGATTTCTCTGCCTGGTGCAGATTTTCTTGATAGTGCAGCTCTTTCGCAAGACGCGTCAGCTCGACGAGCGTCAAAAAATGTTCCTCAAAGGAAAGCGCGGTGCCGACCTGGAAGCCGTTATCGTGCGCCATGATCAGGAAATTGGTACACTCGACACGGAGATCCAAGAGCTCTTCACTATTACCAAGAAGATCCAAGCGCTCGCTCTCATTGGCATACACAAAGTTGGCATTGTCCGATTCAATCCGTTCCAAGACACCGGAAGCAACCAGAGTTGGAGCATCGCGCTTCTCGACGGGGACACGACCGGCATCGTCATTTCCTCCCTCCTCTCTCGAGAATCCGCGCGCGTCTATGCAAAACCGGTAGTACGCGGGCAAGCAAAAGACTTCCCCTTCACCGCCGAAGAAAAACGCGCCATCGAACTCGCACAAGCCTCCCGAGATCCCAAGAAAACCCCGACACCTCCACCGCCCGCCGTTGAAAAATCTTTGAAATAAAGCACCGTATCACTTTACTAATGCACCGTTTCCTATGGATGAGTCCACCACACCAAGCGAGCCAAAGAAAATCGTCAAAATACCGTCATCCGTGAGCGTGAAGCGCCTGGCAGAAATTTTTGGCACACCGGTGTCGACCGTCATCATGGAGCTCATGAAGAACAAAATCCTCGCCACCATCAACGAGGAAATAGACTTCGAAACCGCAAGTATCATCGCTCAGGACATGGGATTTGAGACCGAAGAAGATCTCGAAACAGCCGGCAGCGAAACCCTCACGCTCGAGCGACTGCTCGAGATTTGCGCCCAAGAAAAGGCTTCCGGCAAAACGCTCGACACGCGCCCCGCCGTCGTTACCATATTGGGACATGTCGACCACGGAAAAACCACCCTCCTCGACACTATCAGAAAGACCAATGTCGCGAGCAAAGAGTCCGGCGGCATCACCCAGGCAATCAGCGCCTACCAAGTCAAGAAGCGCGGCGAACTCATCACCTTCATCGACACGCCCGGTCACGAAGCCTTTTCCGCCATGCGAGAGCGTGGCGTCGCCCTCGCCGACATTGCCATCCTAGTAGTCGCCGCAGACGACGGCGTCCGCCCGCAAACCAAAGAAGTCATTTCCTATATCCGCGAACACCATATCCCGACCATCGTCGCCATAAACAAGGTCGACAAGCCCGAAGCGAATATCCCGCGCGTCAAGCAAGAACTCGCCGACAATGACATTCTTCTCGAAGAATGGGGCGGAAACTACCCGGCCGTGGAAATCAGCGCCAAGCATGGCAAAAACATCGATAAGCTGCTCGAGCACATCCTCCTCGTTGCCGAAGTGAATGATTTCCAAAGCGACGCCAAGCGCGACGGACTCGCCCTCGTCCTCGAATCGCACCTCGATCCGCAAAAAGGACCCGTTGCCGTCGCTCTCGTCAAAACCGGCACCCTCAAGGTCGGGCAAGACGTCACTGTGGGAAGCGCCTATGGTCGCATTCGCCGACTCGAAGACTTTGCCGGCAAGAGCATCGTGTCCGCCTCACCCTCGACACCCGTCCAGATCTATGGCTTGAATGCCGCGCCCAATACCAATGATGTCGTGCAAGTCGTAAGCAGCAAAGTCGCCGCCCGCCTCAAATCCCGCGAGCGCATGACCGGCGGCGTCGCCAAGAAAGACGTGCAAACCGTCCTCGACGAAGACATACAAAAATTCCCGCTTCTCATCAAAACCGATGTGCACGGCTCGCTCGAAGCCATCGAACAAATCCTCGGAACCATTCCCTCGGACGAAATCGTACTCGATATCGTCGCCAAAGGCGTCGGCAGCATCACAGAGAGCGATGTTCGCATCGCGGCAAGCGCCGGAGCGCTCATTGTCGGCTTCAATGTCAACCCGACTCCGGTTGCCGCTCGCATCGCCGAGACCGCCAAAATAGACATTAAGAGCTTCAATATCATTTACAAACTCGTCGAGTTTGTAAAAGAGCGCCTCTCCGCCCTGCTCCCACCCGAAATCATTCGCACCGATCTCGGCACACTCTCCGTGCTCGCCATCTTCAAAACCGGCAAGCGCGACATGATCGTCGGCGGCCGTGTAAACGATGGGAAAATAGTGAAAGGTTCCCAAATTGAAATCAAGCGCGACGGCGAAATCATCGGCACCGGCCGCCTTGCAAACCTTCAACAGAACAAAAAGAACACCGACGAAGTGGGAAGCGGCAACGAATGCGGTCTTACCATCGACACCACCACCAAAATCCAAGCGAGTGACACCATTCTCTCCTTCCAAGTCGAAGAAAAACGCCGAACACTCTAACTTTCCGTTATTTCAAACAAAAAACAACCGCCTCCAGGTTTCACCCGGGGCGGTTTTTGTTAGATGCAATGCAGAATCCAAAGTAATCACTTCGGGTGATTCTGCATCTTAGAAATGTCACCCAATAAGTCAAGAACAAGCGGTAAAAGAAGTACAGTTGAAATGAGCAGAATCACTTCTGACCACGCTGGCGGCGACACAAGCACAGAGAGCTGCAAAGGAATACCCGAGAACATGCATAGACACGCCAAGCAGACTAATGCGATACTCCGAACACTCCGCATTTTCAATCTCTTCACTTCCCGCGCTCGCTGTTCTAGAGTAAGAAGTTCTTCTTTCATGATTGTTTCTCCTCACGGTTTACAAAAATTACCGAATACAAACAGGAAATAGCCAGCCCGATGAAGCCAGCGCTATTCAGAGCAAATGATATCCATACATTTAAAGGGACACTAACAAATGCATGGTATTTCCAAATGGAACTTCCGATAACCAACGTAATCAGCCCCGCAATAAATACTGCCAGAGGAAGAAAAAACTTGAACTCATCAGACTCGACATAGCTCTTCTCGTACATAGACGCTCTTCTCCTTAGTTTTTCCAGTGAAAAACATCAATGACCACCCCTCGAAATTTCCCTCTTCGAGGCACTTCGTGGTATTTTTTAAGCAACTCCGTTTGACTTAATACTGTATCTCGGGTAGCCTGTATTGTCAATTTCCCA
>CAYQPQ010000006.1:29050-31616 GCA_964420045.1 uncultured Bdellovibrionales bacterium
CAACTCCGTTTGACTTAATACTGTATCTCGGGTAGCCTGTATTGTCAATTTCCCATGATCGAAAGAACACACACACTCCCCATTCCTGTCCGCGAAACACTCACCGCTCTCGAGCAGGCGGGTTTTGAGGCATTTGTCGTGGGCGGAAGCGTGCGCGATATTCTTCTCGGGCGCGAGCCCAAAGACTGGGACATCACCACCAATGCCGTTCCCGAGGAAATCCAAAAGATATTTCCCGAAAGCTTCTATGAAAATGTCTTCGGAACCGTCGGCGTGAAAGTACCCCCGTTCATGCCGACAGGCAAAGAATCCCGTGAAGAAGACGTGATCGAAGTCACCACCTACCGCGCCGAATCCGGCTATGACGACAAGCGCCATCCGTCCAAGGTTTCCTTTGTCAAAACAATAGAAGAGGATTTGGCGCGCCGCGACTTCACCATAAACGCCATCGCTCTCTCGGCAACCGGAAGCATCATTGATCCCTTCAACGGACAAGACGATTTGAAACGAAAGACCATTCGCGCTGTCGGCAATCCGATCGACCGCTTCGGCGAAGACGCGCTCCGCATGCTGCGCGCCGTTCGGTTCTCCGCCGAACTCCGAACGCCAATACCGCTTCCCAAGGAAGCCTTCATGAAAGAAGACAGGTCAAGCAACGGTCTCCACAAGCACGCCGACTGGCAGATAGAGCAGGAGACATTTACCGCCATCCAAACGCTCGCACGAGACATTCGCATGATTTCCGCCGAGCGCATTTCGGACGAACTCTCCAAAATCATGCTCTCCAAGAACCCCGCCGAAGGCATCGACCTCTTGCGCGCCGCAAAACTCCTCGAACATATATTGCCGGAACTCACCGCCGGCATTGGCGTCGGGCAAAATTTGCACCACATCTACTCCGTCTACGAGCATAATATCCGAGCCCTCGCCACCTGCCCCTCGAAAAAACTCGACGTGCGCCTCGCGGCGCTCCTTCATGATGTCGGAAAACCTCAAACCAAGCGCGGCAACGGCTATCGATCCACATTCTACAACCACGACCACGTCGGCGCGAGAATCACCAAGAAGCTCCTCGAGCGTCTCCGCTTCCCCGGGAAAATCATCGAAAAAGCAACAACTCTCGTTGACAACCACCTTTTTTACTATAATGTAGGAGAAGTGACCGCCGCCTCGGTTCGCCGCCTCATAAAGCGCGTCGGACTCGAGAACATGCGCGATCTCATGGATATCCGCATCGCCGACCGTCTCGGCTCCGGCACGCCAAAGGCCAAACCTTACAAGCTCCGGCACCTCGAGTACATGATCGAGAAAGTCTCCAAAGACCCCGTCTCGGTCAAAATGCTCGCCATAAACGGACGCGATCTCATGGAGACGCTCCGCATGGCGCCCGGACCGAAAATAGGCGCTCTCCTCGATTGTCTCCTTGCCGAAGTTATTGACGATTCGTCAAAAAACACCCGAGACGCACTCCTCGAGCGGGCGCAGACACTTGAAAAAGAAAATATGGACCAACTCCGCAAACGCGCCAAAGACACAATAGAAGAAAAACGCGATACGGATGACCGAAAAGTCAAACAAAAACACTGGGTGCAGTAAAGAACACAAAGGTAAGAAATAATTTGCCACCAACTGGCGAATCAAAACAAGAAAATACTCCTCTGTCATTCCGACCGAAGCGACGAAGAAGCGAAGTGGAGGAATCTCCCGCTATGACGCGATAGAGAACAAGAGATCTCTCGACTCCGCTCGGGATGACAGAAAAAAAGCATCGGGGCATAGTATACCGGTAGTACGCATGATTCGGGTTCATGTAGACTGGGTTCGATTCCCAGTGCCCCGACTGAAGTGAAACGAAAGGAATGGGCAATCACGCCAACTGTTTGACGCACGCCTGGAAATCGAAGGTATTTTCCTTAAATGGAAAATCCCAGGCTCGAAGAGGATGTCCGGCGCCATAAAAAACATGAAATTCACCATCAAAGACATCACCGACAACCCCGTTAATCTCCTCCGGCGCGCCGGCTATACGTTTCAGCGCCAAGAAAACGGTGAGATGAGCTTCATCCGACCGCTCGCTTCGGCGGGCTATCCGCGCTTCCACATGTACACAAGGCTTTGCCATGAGGATCTTGAAGTGAGCTTTCACCTCGATCAGAAGAAAGAGACCTACGGCGATGACACCCGCCATCATGGCGAATACGAAGAATCCGGCACCCTCAAAGCAGAAGCCGACCGTATCAAATCGTTCTTGACGCCAGTTGCCGAAGGTCCAAACTTCAACCCAATATAACCACGTGTCATTCACTGTAAATTGTCAGTCGTTCGTTGTGAGCTCATCGTTGTTCGTTGTCAGTTGTTTGTTATTCATTGTCAGTTTTCCTGCGCCGGGGTGGCAAAATGGCAGATCTGCCCGAATGCCCAAATTGTTCACAAAATGCCGATGTGGTGGAATTGGTATACACGCATGGTTTAGGACCATGTGCCACAAGCATGTGGGTTCGAGTCCCACCATCGGCACAAAAATTTAGAAAAAGAGTAGCGTTGCAGGCGGGCGCACCAGCTTTAG
>CAYQPQ010000006.1:31716-53533 GCA_964420045.1 uncultured Bdellovibrionales bacterium
GGTTTTGTGTTCCATCCACAGTTCCGACGCGCGCCGGACTCTGTTGGCGCAGAGCACTTCGAAAGAAGAACGAGCGATTGAGATTCAGCCGGGTTCGAGGAGAGAATTCGGGATATCCCGAATGCCCCGACACATGTCGGGAAATGCCCAACTCAATCACCAAACACTCGCCACGCGCAACGGAACTATGAAGAGAAACTTCTGCTTTAATTTTATTTCACGCTTACTATCCTCTACCAACCCTCAAATCTCTCGACTTGAATGCTGGATTGAGAACACAAGGAGTACGCCCATCTGCATGATTTGAGAAGTCCCTGAAACGCGCTATACTGTATCCATGAAAACGTCAGAAAATCCGTCATTTCCGCCGTCCGTCCGTGCCTGTCTCTGGTCATACGACCTCGAGAATTTGGATATGCGCACCCACCAAAACCTTATCATCACCCAAACACTAAACTCCGGAAGCAAAGAGGCGACAGATTGGGTTCAAGCGCACTACACTCAGCAAGAAGTGCGAGCGGCGATACAGCATCCGCTTCCCGGTATGTGGAACAAAAAATCGCTCAACTTCTGGTCAATCGTCTACAACATTCAACCCGAGCAGACGAAACGACGCGTATCATAGCCCGTATGCACTACGAAATTCTTGATGAGAGGCGCCAAGCCCTCCTCCCAAAACTCGCCCACTGGAAAAAAGACTTCTACCTTGCCGGCGGAACCGGGCTTGCACTCCACATCGGTCACCGACAAAGCATTGATTTCGATTTTTTCTCTCCGAAGCCAATACAAACCGATCGACTTTTTGACAGTCTCCGCGAAGCGCTTTCGTCACATTCAATCCTCAAAATTCAAGAGGAACCGAATACGATCAGCGTCATTGTTGATGAGACGATAAAAGTCAGCTTCATGACCTATAGCTACCCGATGCTAGAAGCACCAACGGAAGAACCCTGTCTCGCCATTGCCTCCGTTCGAGATATCGCCGTCATGAAACTCTCCGCAATCGTGAGCCGTGCGACCACCAAGGACTGCACAGACATTTTCTTCATCCTCAAAGAGCACTCGCTTGAGATGCTTCTCAAAGACGCCAAGAAAAAATATCCGGAACTCGATACCAATCTCATCCTGAAGAGCCTCGTCTATTTCGACGACATCATCAACGAACCGCTCATTTTCCAAAAAGGATACACCGTTTCGCTCGACGAAATAAAAACCGCGCTCACAGAAGAAGTCCGCCAATACGCCGCACAATAATAATGCACTGGTTGTTAAATAGATTTCAAAGAACTGCTTTGTCCCGCACTCCGTACTCATGGTGAGGGATCACTCTACCGACCAAGAAACATTCGCTTCCCTGTCGGATAAAGCGGGAGAGTTTGTACCGAGGTACTCTCCCAAAACCCCAACCTCTTTGTTCAGTCCCGCCGATCGGTCACACCGACGAGACATCTGAATCAGCCTTCTTTTTTCCAGCACTCGCGAGCCCAGGCTCGCAATTGCCAGATAAATCCCCCTGTGGCGATATACTCGCCACGGTAATACAATGACCATCCCTGGCCTATTGAGTCATCCTCAAACCCAACTATCTCAAATACCTTATTAGTCATGGCAATTCTCCTAAATTACCCCATTAGCGACATGCTAACAGGGACCGAGATTCGGCACACAACTTTGGAAATACTTTCCAAAACTCCGTGCCGAAACCCGGAACAAGAGAACTCCATACCCAACTAAGCTAAAACATCTCAAAGAACTTCTCGTCCACCCTTTGGCGGATTCTCCTCCGTGGAAACCGCTTACCAAAACGATCTCCATTGAGGAGAGATTACATAAACCGATGCAATCTCTCTCGAAAACCCCGCGCGATATCATCGCGCTTTTTTGATCTCTCGTTGACCTCCACAAGTGATCAGTAAGGAGTGTTCTTGTTTTCCATTTCCATGGAGGGAGAACACACAAACTCCCATTGAGGTTAGGAATATCTAGTTCCTAACATCTTCCCACCAGTGTTTTATTTCTGGCGGGAGTACAGTAGGATCAGAGACCCCACCACATCCGAGGCAGTTCCCCTCCTCATCAGCGAGGGGCACTCCCGCCCCATCACACATTGTGGAGAGGATAAACATTCTTGCATCGGGAAAATCCTTTTCCGTCTGCCCGGGCGCCATACTGGCACCCAGACAGAGTTCGAACAACTCGAACGAATTGTTTGGATTCTTCCGGACAAAACTTTTAAGGACAGTTGCCATGATATTTCTCCTCGAGAATGCCCCGAAATGGGGCGTTGAAAGAATTACCGCGGTTGCGGCAGAGAAGTTTCTACATTCCAAAAAAACTCTTGGTTGTTTCGTCATTCACAACAAAAATACCTGACTTGAATTTGTTGACGAAACTCTGTAAAAACACTCTCTGCCACACCGCGGATCCTTTCTTATTTCTCAAAGAAGAAATCCGAATGTCTGCCTGATGGTCCGCCAACCGGCGGATTTCAAAGAACTTTGTCCTCATTTCCGAAGACATTCCTCGGGGCGAGAGTTGGTTAGACTTCACCCGGAGCCGATGTCTTCACAACGGTTGCATCGTGGTGCCGTTCGGAGAGACGGCCCCCTTCATTCGAAGACCCGAAAGCCTTCAAAAGAAGAAAACGCATCATACTCCTACTTGATCCTTTCTTTCTGTCCGGCTCCTCACCGGAGGGACAAGAGAGAAAGATACACCCGATACTCTTGGTGAGAAGGAGACGCCGGAACGATGCCTATCTTAATGCTCCATCTTCTCTCCTCGTAAGATCGAAAATGAATTCTATGCATCATTCGCAAACGATACTCCATTTTTTTTCAAAAGGTACTTCTCGACCGGCATTGCGGCGAGAATGATGAGGGGTAAATATGATATACCGGTCTCCTCTAAAATATGAGACGGTCCCCTACCTACCGGCAGGCAGGCTCCTCATCATTCCGGCAACAAAATACGGGCGGCTCTGTCTACAGCTCGGCACTTCCTCGGAAGAAGATGGGAGTCATACACAGAGCCGCCCGTTGAAATACTGAACACCAATACTTCGGACACGCTCGCTTCTCTCCTCTTCCGTCCCTCGGGTGCCACCCCAGGAAAGGTTTGTTGCGAAACGTCAGATTTCAATGTACCTCAATCGTTAACACCGGAGTATAGCATGCCGCCAACCGTTTGTCAATACTCGAAGACAAAGTCTAGACATACCGAAGGCTTATCCGAGGCATTTTTGGCACATATCCATACTGTTATGGCTTGTTTAAGCACCGACACAGAACTCGAAATTATGGCTTATTTTGACCGTATTCTTGGACATATGACTTCCTACAATGGTGCGAGTCAAAAGCTCTCAAATCTGTCATTCCGAGCGAAGTCGAGGAATCTCAGCAGAGAAATCGAGCCTTTTCAAGTGTTTATAAATCGCACCTAAAGATTCCTCCGCTTCGCCCCTTCGTCGCTTCAGTCGGAGTGACGCAAAATATGAAAAAGCAGAGCTCTCGCCCTGCCTTTCCCTCACCCTATCTTCCAACTTCCATATTCCATCTTCTGCACCAACCCCTCTACCACTCCAGCGCGCCGCCCACTTTGTACTCCGTGACGCGCGTCTCAAAGAAGTTCTTCTCTTTGGAGAGGTCAACAGCCTCGCTCATCCAGGGGAATGGGTTTTCCGCATGATACTGCACCGGGAGTCCCACGCGCTCAAGCCGTCGATCGGCGACATGCTCGATATATTGCTTGAATCCTTCGGCGTTCATACCAAATATCCCCCGCGGGAACACTTCCTGCGCAAACGTATACTCCAAAACCACGGCTTTACGGATAAGGTCGACGATATGCTGTTGGAATTCCGGCGTCCAAAGCTCCGGCTGTTCTTCCTTGATAGAGTTGATGAGATTGATACCGAAATTAAGATGCTGAGACTCGTCGCGCATGATGTATTGAATTTGCTCGGCGCTTCCGGGCATCTTGTTCTGCCGCTGGAAGCCAAACATCACGGCAAATGAACTATAGAAGAAGATTCCTTCGAGGATGAGTGAAAATACCGCCATATTCTCCAAAAATTTCTGATCCGCTTCAAATGTGCCCGTTCGAAAGCTCGGATCAAAAATTCCCTCATTAAATGAAAGGATGAAGGCGTCTTTATTGTAAATCGCCTCAACTTCGCGATACATATTGAATATCTCGCTTTCGTCGAGACCGAGCGATTCAACAATATATTGATACGAATGCGTGTGAATCGCCTCTTCATACGCCTGTCGCAAAAGGTACATGCGACATTCCGGGCTTGTGATATGTCGGTAGAACGCCAAAACGACATTGTTCGCCGCAATCGAATCGGCCGTCGTAAAAAATCCCAAGACCGTCTTCAACGCTTTTCGTTCGTCTTCGGAAAGCACATCGCGCGCTTTCCACTGCTCAATATCCTTCTGCATGGAAATCTCCGTTGGGAGCCAATGATTGGCATTCCCCACATTGTACGCTTCCCACGCAAACGTGTGCCGCATCGGATAGAGCTGCATCACATCGGCATCTCCGCCGTTTATCACTCGGCGCTTATTAATATCAACCGGTCTCGCTCCTTTTTGTATTGGCATAAAAATAGAATTTTGAATGTAGTTTCTTTCACTTGTGAACAGCTGGTATCTGTCATTCCCGCGAAGGCGGGAATCTAGGCTCCACTGGCTCTCTAGAAGCACTGGGCAGATTTTATCCGTAGAAACTCTCTATTCGGCGCGTTACAACTGGATTCCCGCCTTCACGGGAATGACGCGAGAAGGAAAACTTTTTATCTCGCACAAAGCAAGCAATTTCCCTACCCCTGACACGCTTCACAGTCGGGATCGGCAATCAGGCATAACTTGGGAGTTGATCCGGACAAGGTACTGCCTTCCGAAGCGGAACTGCTTTCTTGAACCGGAAGCGAAGCGGGAGGCGCTCCAACCGCCGATAAGACAACCGGAGCAGGCGATTCCGCAAAAGAAGCAACGGACGGGGAATCACCCCTCTTTCCCCGAAGATGAGTCGGACCAAATTCCGTTGTCGATACCGTGGATTTCTCGACCTGCGACGCGCCAAGCGTCCGGAGATAATACGTCGTCTTGAGTCCGAGCTCCCATGCGCGGAAGTAAATATCGGAAAGCTCTCGTCCGGACACATTGCGGAAGAAAATATTGAGCGACTGGGACTGATCGATCCATTTTCCGCGACGAGCCGCCGCCTCCACAAGCCATGATGAGTGGATTTCAAACACTTCTTTGTATTTCGCTTTCAATGCCGCCGGAATGCCCGGTATCTCCTGGATACTGCCGTCATGATATTTCAACTGATTGAGCATGTCGCGGCTCCAAAGTCCGAGCTTCTTGAGATCGTTCACGAGATGCTTGTTCACCACCACAAAGTCACCTTCTTTATTTGACTTCACATAAATGTTCTTGTAAATCGGCTCCATGCAAGGAACACACCCGACAAGATTTGCCGTACTTGCCGTCGGCGCAATCGCGAGCACATTGGAATTCCGCATGCCAAACTTCCGTATATGCTCCCGAACCGGCGTCCAATCGAGCTTTCCGGTTCGCACAAGCGGTATCTTCTCTCCGCGTTCCGCCTCAAGTATATCGATGGTGTCCTGCGGAAGAATGTTCCGATTCCATTTCGAGCCTTTATAACTCGCATAGACTCCGCGCTCACGCGCCAGTTCCGACGACGCAAGAAGCGCGTAGTACGACACCATTTCCATAGACTCATCCGCAAACTCAACCGCTTCCTTGGAGTCGAAGTTGATGTTGAGGAGGTACAGCGCATCGTGATAGCCGCGAATGCCGAGTCCGAGCGGTCGATGCCGCATATTCGAGCGACGCGCCTCGGGAATCGGGTAATAATTGACATCAATCACGTTGTCGAGCATCCGCACCGCAATGCGCGTCACTTTCTCTATGCGATCCCGATCAAACACGCCATCCACGACAAACTTCGCAAAGTTGAGCGATCCTAGATTGCATACCGCCGTCTCGTCCGGCGACGTATTCAGCGTAATTTCCGTACAGAGATTCGAAGAATGCACCACACCGACATGATCCTGCGGCGAACGAAGATTGGAAGGATCCTTCCAAGTAATCCATGGATGCCCGGTTTCAAAGAGCATCGTGAGCATCTTCTTCCAGAGGTCCTTCGCAACAACACGCCGCCAGAGCTTCATTTCACCCCGATCCGCTCGCCGTTCGTAGTCTTCATAGCGCTTCTCAAACTCCGCACCATGTATTTCGTGCAAATCCGGCGTTTCATCCGGCGAAAAGAGCGTCCATTCGCCATTGTCCCGCACTCGCTTCATGAAAAGATCCGGAATCCAGTTGGCCGTGTCAATATCATGCGTGCGACGGCGCTCATCCCCCGTATTCTTGCGAAGCTCGAGGAAGTCCTCGATATCATAGTGCCACGTCTCCAAATAGACACATCCCGCGCCACGCCGCTTCCCGCTCCGATTGATAGAGACGTTGACATCATTGGCAATCTTCAAGAATGGCACAACACCCTGACTCCCGACACCCGTTCCCTTGATAAACGACCCGGTCGCGCGAACCGGCGTCCACGATGAGCCGGTGCCGCCGCTCCATTTGAGAAGCTGCGCATTGTCGGAATAGGTCTTGAAGATAAGATCCAGCGAGTCCGGCACAACATTCAGAAAACAATTCGAGAGCTGCGCCTTCACCATACCGGCCTGAAATAGTGTTCGCCCACCCGGCGTATACAAGAATTCCGAAAGCGCCCAATAAAAATCCTTCGCAACCTCATCTCGTTTGGACTCCGGCTCGGGAAGACTCGTCCCCATGGCAATACGCATCCAAAACATCTGCGGTGTTTCAAGTGGCAGCTTCGTCTCGGGATCCTCCAGTAAATATCGGGAAGAAAGAATTTCAAGCCCCATGTACTCAAAGAGTTGGTCATTTTCAAGCACAAAGAGATTGGCAAGTTTTTCCAAATCAAAACCGAGCATTCGGGGATCAAACACACCCTTCTTCACACCCCAAAGAATATTTCTCTGAAAAATCTGCCTGTGACGTTCCAGAAGTGTCTCCTTGGTCACATCGGCACCCAAAACCTCCCGATACAGACGATCCAGCAGCAAGTTTGCCGCCAATTTCGAATAGGACGGATCTTGTTCAATCATCGAGCGCACAATCATCGTCAGAACGCGCGCCACATCTTTCGTCGAAATACCGTCATACACTTCCAAGCGACACTGACGAAGTATTGCCTCGATATCGATATCATTCTCTATGCCAACCATGTGATATCCGAGCGTTCGACGGATTTTATCCAAAGAGAAAACTTCCTTTTTTCCGGATCGTTTCGTCACAGAAAGCTCATGTTGTTCGATTTTCCGTGCGATTTCTTGCTTTCGTTCCTCGCGAATCTTCGCGTGTTCGTATCGATAGATGATATAGGCCTTGGCGACATCAAAAAACCCTTCCAACATGAGCTCCTTCTCGGCAAAATCCTGCACATGTTCAACCGACGGCACCGTTCGTGGAAACGCCTCAAACAATTTTGAAGCGACTGTTTCGGAGAGCGTTCGGATAAAGGCGTCATCGCCCTTGCCCTTCACTTCCACAAAAGCGCCTTTCAATGCACGCTCTATCTTGCTCACGTCAAAATCCACGATATCTCCATTGCGTTTCTTTATTTTTTGTGCCGCTTCGGTCATATTAAAGGGCAAGAAAGACACGGGCCGCCCCAATCCGCGCCCTTCTCGCAAAGAGAAGTTAGTTTTCTGTTAACCCCCGACGATACTGACGATACTACTGCAGACGACGTTCGACAACATTCCAGTCAATCGAACGGAAAAATGTATCAATATACTCCGCGCGCTTCAATCCGTAGTCCAACATAAACGCGTGTTCAAACACATCCATCACCAAAACCGGCATCGCTCCCGCAAGGTGTCCCGCATCATGCTCATTAATCCAGACATTAAAGAGCGCGCCATTCACCTTGTCCTGCGCCAAAATCACCCAACCAATCCCTCGCATCGCCCCAACCGCACGGAAATCCTTCTCCCACGCCTCAACACTCCCAAATGACTGCGTCAGCGCACCCGAAACAACGCTCTCATCATGAACAAGAGGCGCGCTCTCCTTGGTCAAGTTGCCAAAATAGAGCTCGTGAAGCCGCATGCCATTCCATTCCCAGCCAAATCGTCGCTTCAATTCCGCATATTCCGGCGTTCCCGGCTCTTTTCCTGCCAGCAACTCCGCAACCGCATTCGTATTCTTTACATACCCCTCATAGAGCGTAAAATGATTCGTCAGCAACGCATCGCTCATCCCTTCCATACCGAGAAGATGCTTGAAATCTTGTGGTTGATACATATTTTTGTTTCTAACAGACTAACAATTTCCACAAACCGACTGAAAAGAACCTATATCTTCCCCACCAAATCCAATCCCGGCTTTAATGTCTTTGCGCCCGGTTTCCAATTGGCGGGACACACTTCCCCACCATGTTCACGAACAAACTGCGCCGCACGAAGCTTCCGCAATATTTCCTCGGCCGACCGTCCAATGTTATTCGAATTCACCTCATACGACTGCAAAACACCATCCGGATCGATGATGAAGGTTCCGCGACGCGCATTGCCCTCTTCTTCGATATAGACACCAAACTCCATGGTCAGTTCCGCGGTCCGATCGGCAATCATGGGAAATTGCACCTTTTCAATCGCTTTTGAATGATCGTGCCACGCCTTGTGCGTATACACTGTGTCCGTACTCACGCCAAACACCTCCGTATCGAGCTTCTGAAATTCCTCGTAATGATCCGCCAAATCTTCAAGCTCCGTCGGGCAGACAAAAGTAAAATCAGCAGGATAAAAGAACAATACAGTCCACTTCCCGAAGAAATCGGAGAGTCTCCTTTCCACAATCTTGTCTTTGTGGTAGAGTGTCAAATCGAAGTCGGGGACTTTCTCGCCGATTTCGACGCCGCATCCATACTCATACGCCGATTCCTCCTCACACCCACACATCCCGCCGCCGCAGCATTCGTCTTTTTCCATCTCATGACCCTGATTCATACGCATTTCGTTAGGTGAATAAAAGAAAAAATAGCCTGTATCGTTTGAAAAATCGCCTGTCGTTTATCCATACTACGTGCCCATTTTTTCACTGTCAACTTTTCGCTTTTCATACCAAGCTTCCATGGACGTTTCACACGAAAACCGATATACCATAACTCCTTCCTCAAGCGACATCGGGAAACGAATCGACGCGTTTTTGGCTCAATCAAAAGATTTTGAGGATTGTGTTGGAGGAAAACTCAGTCGAACACACATTGCGCGCGGCATACGAAGGGGCGGCGTGCTCTTGAATGATTCACCCATAAAGCCGCACACTATCCTCTCCAACACAACGCCGCTGATGATACTCCCCAGCACATTCATCCTTCGGAAACCCGCCATAACTCCGGAGCCGGATATTCCTATAGCCGTGATTGCGGAAACACCGCAATTCCTTATCATTAACAAGCCCGCCGGAATACAAGTTCACCCTTCAAGCACCAGAGAAACCGGCACAGTTGTACAGTGGATACTCGCTCACTATCCGGAAATAGCAGCTATTGGCGATCCCGATCGTCCCGGCATTGTCCACCGCCTCGACCGAGACACCAGCGGACTTCTCATCATCGCCCGCACGCGGAAGGCCTTTACCGCTCTCAAGAAGAGCTTCAAAGATCAAGCCGTACACAAGCGCTACCTCGCCCTCATCTTCGGCACTCCGGAGGCAAAAGAAGGCACTATAAACACACCCATCGCCCGATCAACCCGCGGCGATCGCCAGAGCGCCGCATTCCCCGGGCGCCGCGTGAAAGGAACCGTCCGTCCCGCCAAAACCGCCTACCGAGTGCTCAAAACCTTCGGTGATGCCACGCTCATCGAAGCCATGCCAAAAACCGGGCGCACACACCAGATACGCGTACACCTCGCTTCCATTGGACATCCCGTGCTCGGTGACACCCTCTACGCTTCGCGCACATCACGATCCCTGACATCAATTCCCGAGCGACACCTCCTTCATGCGGCACACCTCTCATTCAAACTTTTCGGACACGAATATTTTTTTTCAGCCCCGATTCCCGACGATTTCACCGCTTGGGAAAGCCGCTTTACAAATTCAGGAAAGTACGGTAACATCTCCAGATAAGAGAGGACGGCTGTCCTTTTTTTCATGTACTCGCGCTTCTTAATCATTATTGCGGACGATAGCGCGCGCCGCACACGATACTCTAGTATGGCTCTCAAGAAAACGTTAAGCTCGCTCCTCGATGAAACCCTCGCGCTTCACAAGAAGCCGGAAACTTCAGTGGAATCCGCAGCAACCGAAGAAAAAGATTCAGAAACAGCGCCCAAGAAAAAGACTCCCGTCAAGAAATCCGCCGCAGCGAAGACAACAAAAAAAGCTGCCGAAACCAGCGAAAAACCATCCGAAGAAGACGTTACGATTCCCAAGAAAGCCACCAAAGGAACAGGAAAAGCAACAAAATCCGCTCCCGAGGAAGTCATCGATGATTCCGAAATGGGACGACTCATCGCCGAACACCCGTTCGAAGTGCCGAAAGTAGGCGATGTGCTTCAGGGAACGATCATCGAAGTTGGCTCCAACTTTGCTTTGATTGACCTCGGACCCCTCGGAACCGGTACCGTGCTCGGCAAAGAGATGCGAGACGGTCTCGCCGGCGGCGTCAAGGTGAAGAAAGGCGACACGGTCAGCGCGACACTCATCGACCTCGAGAATGACGAGGGTGTTATCGAACTCTCCATCCGGGAAGCTTCCTATGACAAATCATGGGAAGATATTCAGGCAAAACTCGAAAACAAAGAGGTTGTCCCCACCAAAATACTCGAAGCAAACAAGGGCGGTCTCATGATCGAAGTAAACGGCGTTCCCGGATTCCTCCCCGTTTCCCAGCTTGGCAGCGAACACTACCCGCGCGTCGAAGACGGCGACAAGAACAAGATTCTCGAACTCCTCAAGCGGCTCATCGGGCAAGAACTCAATGTTCGCATTCTCGACGCCGATCGCATCAATGAAAAGCTCATTGTGAGCGAAAAGGCGGCCCGAAGCGAAAAGGAACGCGCCGCCATTTCCTCCCTCCAGGTCGGCGACACCGTTTCCGGAGAAGTAAGCGGGGTTGTCGACTTCGGCGCCTTCGTCAAATTTCCCATTCCGGGAAATGAAAAGGAGCGCGTCGAAGGTCTCGTGCACATCTCCGAACTCGCCTGGCAACTTATCGATGATCCGCGCACCGTGGTCCGCACCGGCGACCAAGTCAGCGTCAAAGTGATTGGCATCGAGGACACGCGAATCTCTCTCTCCATGAAAGCCCTCAAAGATGACCCCTGGGCAAATGTCACCGAGAAATACTCAGTAGGAGACACTGTCGAAGGCAAAGTCGACAAAATCAATCATTTTGGCGCCTTCGTCTATCTCGACAAAGATATTCACGGACTTGCCTATGTGAGCGAATTCCAAAACCTCTACCCGGGAAGAAAGATGGAAGAAGTCTTCCAAGTCGGAGGAACCTACAAATGGAAAATCCTCTCCATGGAGCCAAAGAGTCACCGAATGGGACTTCTCCCAGTGAAATAACCCCCCCCTTCTGACTTTTCCTGAAAAGGAAGCCTCTATAGGAAAAGAAAACTCCGCCTTAAAGCGGAGTTTTCTTTTCCAAATATTTCACAGTATCTTCACCTCTCAAAAATCCGAGAATCAAAAACCCCACAACAGAGATCCCTCATCTCTCACCCCCCTGTCATCCCGAGCAAAGTCGAGGGATCTCATTCTCAAAGACACGCTCTGGAGATCCCTCCACTTCACTCCTTCTCCGCCAGTTGGCGGATCCGGTTGGAATGACAGAGTCGCAATGCCCCATCACCCTCCATCCCCCATCTTCGATAGCCTATCTTCCATATTCCACTCTCTACCTTCTATCTTCTGCCCCCTCTAGATCAAAAACAACTTCTTATCCTCCGAAAGATTGATAAAGTCATCGAGCTGCTCAATAAGCTTCGCGCTCGCCGATTCTTTGAATGCCATCCCCTCAACGCGGCACCCGGTTGTTGATTGGATATACTCAACAAGCGGGATATAGTCGCCATCGCCCGAGACCAAGATAATCACATCAAGATTCCGTGCCATTTTGACAGCATCCATCGCAATGCCCACATCCCAGTCGCCTTTCTTTGAACCATCGGGGAAAATCTGCAAATCTTTTGTCTTCACTTCAAACCCAGATTTCTCCAGCGCCTCGAAGAATTTTTCTTCCATTCCCTCAACCGTCTTGATCCCATACGCAATCGCCCGGATAAGCTTCCGATCCGCCGTCCCCGCAAGAAGCACATTCTTAAAGCTCACCTTCTTGCTAAAGAGGATGCGCGCGCTGTAATACATATTCTGCACATCGACCAGCATCCCGACGCGCTGTTCCTTAAATTTCGCCATAAAAAAATTTGTAAAAAGCCAATCCCGCACCTTGGATACAAAGTGCGGGAGGAAAATCTACGCAAGTTTGAGCTTTTTTGCCAATGATTTTGCGGATTTCTCATCGGTTTTCTGCAGATAGCCCATCAAGCGCTTGCGCTTCGAAACCATCTTGAGCAATCCGCGGCGAGAATGAAAGTCTTTCTTGTTCTTCTTGAGGTGGTCAGTAAGCTTCTTGATCCGCTCGGTAAACATCGCAATCTGATATTCCGGCGACCCCGTATCCTTCTCATGTCGTTTCACATCCTTCGTCGCCTTCACCTTCTGCTTCGTCGTCAACATAGCCATTTCGTACGGCATCGGACTCGTTCTTTCGCAAGAAACAAACCAATCCGAGCTCGTCCCCTATTGATTAAGTAATTAAGAGCCTATCACAGATAGGCTCTTCGCGCAAATGAAAACCTACTCTTCCCGCCCATTCTTTCGGCTTCGTGCCCCATATCCATATCCACTAACAGCACCGGTGATAAGACCAATTGCGCCAGTGATAATTTGCGAAGCATACTCTGGCGCATAGAAGACACAAAAAACAAAGAGACCGACCAAGACAACGGTTAACAACCCAAAGACAAAGAGTGCAGAAACAAGCTGTGGAGAAAAGTGGGTTCTTTCCTGATGAGTATAGTCCATCCCTTTCTCCTGTAAGGAGAGCATTTTGTCCACCTGTGCTTGCGTTGGCGTATACGAGTTAGCATTCATGATCTGCATAGCATGCGCCATGAACGTCTCGTTCACCCGTTGTGATTGAACAATTTCTTTCTCTTTAGAAGACGCGTTTCTATCGTGATTAGACGGCGCTAAAGGTCTTCGTTCCGGCATAACTGATAAAAGTCATCTGCTTATCCTCCCTTGAGTCAAACCTTTGTATCTCAGATCTCACAAAACGATTCATTTCCATTCGCACCAGCAATCCCAGGAGAACATTAAATTCCTCTTGAGATATCTTGTTCGCACGAAGGTCATTCTGCAATGACGAAAGCTCTCGTGTAAACCGTGTTTGGTAATCTTTGTTGAATCTCCCCATAACAAATCCACTATACCGTAACATCTGAAAATATCCAATACGCTTTACTCTACAACACCGTAAATGAAGCAACTCCGTCACTGGCTTGCGGGCGCATGACGCGGACGCCTTGGGTGACGCGGGAGAGCAAAGGAACACTCTTGAGCGGAATACGAATAATCGTGCCCTTTCTTGAGGTTGCCATGAGATCGCATTCGGAAATATCATCCTTGTGTGCCACCTCCGCGCCGACAAGTTTGCCGATTTTCGGCGTCACCTTGGCGGTCTTCATGCCGCTTCCGCCGCGATGCTGGAGCTTGTAGTGCTTAAGGTCCGTACGTTTCCCAAAGCCATTTCCCGAAAGAATGATAAGCTCGAGATCTTTCCCTTCCGCGCGAATAACATTCATGCCGACCACTTTGTCAGAAGTCGCGAGCTTAATGCCGCGCACCCCTCCGGCGCTCCGCCCCATCGGGCGCACATCGCTTTCTTTGAAGCGAATCGCCTGCCCTTCGCTCGTCGTGAAAATAATATGGTCGGAACCGGTCGTCGGCGCCACCCACCCGAGCATATCGCCTTTTTCAAGGTTGATTGTGATGAGCCCGCTTCGGCGCACCGTCTCATAGTCTTCGAGTTTCGTTTTCTTGATCGTGCCCTGCTCGGTCGCCATGAAGAGATACTTGTAATTGTCATCCTTATTGAAGGCAATGAGCGCCGTAATGCGTTCGTCCGGCGACATCTGAAGGAAATTCACGATCGCTTGCCCTTTCGCCGTACGCGATGACTCTGGGATTTCATAGGCTTTGGTCTGAAAGACCTTTCCCGTATCGGTGAAAAACATGAGGTTGTCATGTGTCATAATGCCAAGCACTTTGGCGATCGCGTCGCCATCATGCGTCGTTGCGCCGATAACCCCTTTGCCCCCACGCTTTTGCACGCGATAGACATCCGGATTCATGCGTTTCACATAGCCATCATGAGACAACGTGATAATCGCTTCTTCATTGGGAATAAGATCTTCCTGTTTGAATTCGCCAATGCCCGAACGAACCACCTTCGTCTTTCGCGCATCGCCGTATTTCGCCTTAAGATCGAGAAGCTCACTCTTTACCAGCTTCATCAGCTTCGTCCGACTCCCCAAGAGATCTTCCAGCTCAGCGATAAGCTTTCGCTTCTCAGCCAGCTCGTCTTCAATCTTTTTGCGCTCAAGTCCGGCAAGTGTCTGAAGCCGCATTTCGAGAATCGCATCCGTCTGCCGATCAGAGAGACGAAAGCTCTTCATGAGGCGCGCCTTCGCGGTTTCTTTGTCCGGCGACTTCTTGATAATGGCAATCACTTCATCGATATGATCGAGCGCCGTTTTGAGTCCTTCGAGAATATGCGCGCGATCCCGCGCTTTTTCGAGTTCAAACCGTGTCCGGCGCGTCACGACCATCTCGCGATGCGCGACGAACTGCTCAAGAATCGACTTCAAATTCAGCACTTGCGGCTCGATGCCATTCACCAACGCCAACATATTCATGTTGAAGTTCTTCTGGAAATCCGTAAGCGAATAGAGCTTATTGAGCACCTTCTGCGGGAACGCCTCTTTCTTGAGCTCTACCACTATACGCACGCCATCCTTGTCAGACTCATCGCGGAGATCTTTGATGCCCTGCAGTTTCCCGTCTTTCACGAGTTCGGCGATTTTCTGTATCAGGGTTGATTTGTTGGTCAAATAGGTGATTTCCGTCGCGACAATCTGAAACATCCCCGCCTTCGTTTCGATGATCTCCGCCTTGGCACGCGTCGTAATCTTCCCGCGACCCGTCGCATAGGCTTCGCGAATATCTTTGGCGTTGTAGATAATGCCCCCCGTCGGAAAGTCCGGCCCTTTGATAAATTTCAGCAAGTCTTCCGTACTCGCCTCGGGATTCTCAATAAGGTGCGCGATACCGTCAACCAATTCAGAGAGGTTATGCGGCGGGATATTCGTCGCCATACCAACCGCGATACCAACCGTGCCATTCGCAAGAAGCTGCGGCAACTTCGCCGGAAGCACCACCGGCTCCTTATGCATACCGTCAAAGTTCGGGATAAAATCCACCGTGTCTTTCTCGATATCAAAGAGCATTTCTTCTGCTATCGCAGAAAGCTTTGCCTCCGTATAGCGATAGGCGGCCGCGCTATCTCCATCCATCGAGCCAAAGTTTCCCTGCCCCCACACGAGCGGATAGCGAAGCGAGAAATCCTGCGCCATACGCACCATGGTGTCATACACCGCCGTATCGCCATGCGGGTGGTACTTTCCGAGCACTTCTCCGACAACCGTTGCCGACTTGCGAAACTTCGCACTCGCCTTGAGCCCCGTAGACCACATGGAATAAAGGATGCGTCGATGCACCGGCTTCAAACCATCACGCACATCAGGAAGCGCTCGCGACACAATCACACTCATCGCATAATCCAAATACGATTTTCGCACCTCATCCGTAATTGGCTGGAGAGAAATATGCTCTTCCGGCGTCACCATGTTTTCGACAGCAGTTTTTTTCATAGGAAATATATCAGAACATTCTCCACAGCTCCTCCTTTCAGGATACCTCTATTCGTTAAACACTCCCTCCGCTAAAACACTATTGTCCCGCTTCGACGCTTGGCGTTTCCAAAGGCTTCGTCGCATCACTGCCGGCTCCCGGCAATGCACCGGAACGTTCCTCACCAAGAGGCGCTTGTGGCATATCACCACCCTCCTCCGGCATCATCCCTTTTCGAGGAAGGAAATCCGGAGTTTCGGGAGTCGAGGAGCGTGTCGCCTCGCTCGGCGACTGTGTGGCATTCTCTTTCAGCGTTTTCCCGGCTTTCAAAAGATCCTCAAGAGAAACCGGCGCCGATTCCTGAATAGTCTGAGCGTTTTCCCGGAGAACATCCACCGCATCACTCGCGTCGTTCTTGAGCAACGTTCCGAAAGACGCCTGCAGAGAAAACGCCCAAAGCGCCACCACGCATACGAATGAGATACCAACCGAAAAAAACAGGTATCGCACGCGAACCGTTTCCGGTTTCTGCCGCATACGTTCAAAAAGAGAAGCCATAACGCCTATATACTACTGTGTATTTGCAAAAATATCTCTCAGAGCTTGTTTTAAAAGTCTCTTTCGTCGCGAAATTTCAAAATTTTGAGCGAAAAACATGAAGATTGAGGAGTGCTACCAGGAAGGTAATGCGACGAAATCTGAATGTTTTGCAGCCAAAATTTTGAAATTGCAGCAGAGTACGGACTTTTAAGACAAGTTCTCAACCGCTTCTCCTCAAATATAGCCTAAGAGTGCGTCTAATAAAGGCTGTTTTTCCGGAAGAAATTCTTTTTTTGCTTGTCTTACACTTCGTACGTCTGCCCGCAACGCTTTGCGTAGCAGTGCGGACGGGAAATCCGCAAAAAAAGAATTTCTTTCGGAAAAGCGGTTACAGTGTGCATTTTGTAGAGCTTTTTAGACACCCTCTATCTTAAGAGAAACTCTCATTTCACAAAGGACGCTTTCTGAGAAAGCAATTATGCCCGCTCGAAGAGCACAACTTCCATACTTTTCCCATCAAGATCCTTTTTCTTTACCGTCAGCTTCGATACAGCCGTTTCCGGACAATTCCCTATTTCTTTGCAGAACGCCTGCTCATCTTCACTCTCCGTTTCAAAACCCGGAAAACGATAATGCATCGGCACAACAATCGCCGGCTCGATTTTTCGGACCAACTCATCCACACGCTTCACCGCGAGGGTATCCTTATTACCCGCCGGCACAAACAAAATATCGACATGTCCTATTTTTTCCACGACGCTTGAAGCAAGCTCATGACCCAATGCGCCTAAGTGACACAAAGTCATATCTTCGCTCTGCAAGACGAATAGAGTGTTTTTCCCGCGAACCGCGCCCGATTCCTCATCGCGAAACGAAGGAAAGCCCATAACCGATATCCCGCGAACATCATATTCGCCCGGGCAATCGAGAAGCAGCGCTTCATCGGTGATATCACGATCCTTCGCACTCATATGCGTTTTGAGCGTTACGTCCGCCTGCCCTTGCGGCGCCCGAAGTCCGGAATCTTTCTCGCACGGATCAATCACCACAACAACATCGTCTGTCGCGCGCCCGCCGGGCTTCGTCGTTATTTTGAAACAAAAATCACCGTAGTACTGAATATTCATAGAAGACCGCCAAAAGAAACTCCCGAGAACCATGCTTCTCGCGCTTTCCCAGGGTATCATGAGATTTTCTCTTTGTCGAGATGGTTTCTCTCGCGCCTCCCTGCCGCTGTTGACGAAATGAGAAATATCTTTTAGAGTGGCTAGTATGGATACGAGCCCTCTTTCGGGTGGTTTTTCTTTCTTGGCTTAATAGTACCGATATGGATCAGAAACTCATTGCATTCAACCTCTCCCAGCGGCGCACTGACCTCCCGCCTGTCCGAACCGGCGATGTCATTCGCGTCACCCGCAAGATCAAAGAAGGCGGCAAAGAGCGTCTCCAGGTCTTTGAAGGCATGATTATCGCCAAAAAAGGCGGCCAGAGCGCCTCGCCAACCATTACCGTCCGAAAAATTTCCTTCGGCGTCGGCGTAGAGATCATTTTTCCGCTCAATTCCCCGCAAGTCGAAAAAATCGACTTTGTGAAACGCACCAAAGCTGGTCGATCAAAGATCTATTATGTCCGACACAAGTCCGCAAAAGTCCTGAGTCGGAAACTCAAAGAAATTCCCGCCAAAGACATGCTCGTCGAGAAACCCGCCAAGAAAGCTACGTCTCAGCCAAAAACAACGAAGAAGACCGAAGCCGAAACATCAGAGCCAAAGACAACCTCCAAGAACTAGTCGCGCAGAACCCTCAGAAGAAAGCGCAAAGAAACAAAAACTATCGGGGATATGGTGGAATTGGTATACACACACGTTTGAGGGGCGTGGCCCTTGTGGCATGAGGGTTCGAGTCCCTCTATCCCCACCACCAGTAAGCATTTGAAAAGTTTCTCAAAAAAGTTGCTGCGACAAGCATGATTCGTCCGGTTTGTATAGCTGGAGACGCCCCGTCGGATGACGGGGCGAGTCTCTCTATCCCCACCAAAAAATCAAAAAGCCGAGAACATCTCTTGGCTTTTTCTTTATTTCTGCTATTCTTTGTTGCAGAATGGACGATTAGCTCAGTTGGTTAGAGCGCCTCGTTTACACCGAGGAGGTCGCTGGTCCGAGTCCAGCATCGTCCACAAGTTTGATTGATGGCGACGAGTTTGATAGAGTGTGGAAACAAGAAACGCCGAGGTAGCTCAGTGGTAGAGCAGAAGACTGAAAATCTTCGTGTCGGGAGTTCGATTCTCCCCCTCGGCACAGCAGGAAAAAGGATATCGAGGTGTAAAGGCTGAAAATCTTCGTGTCGGGAGTTCCCCGCCTACCGGCAGGCAGGGATTCTCCCCCTCGGCACCATATATTCATCCAGGGACCGTAGCTCAGCGGTAGAGCAGGGGACTCATAATCTCTTGGTCGCTGGTTCGAATCCAGCCGGTCCCACAAGGAATTGCAAAAAACTCATATTTCCGTTAGGATAGAGGCGGTTTAAACAATTCGGAGCATTCTGGTTTCCAGAACTGCTCACTACAAGCGGGTATCGTATAGCGGCTATTATGTAACCTTGCCAAGGTTAAGATACGGGTTCGACTCCCGTTACCCGCTCACAAAAAAGCAAAAAGACTCCACGGAAGGAGTCTTTTTGCTATAATGAGCGTTGTTATGAACACTCCTCAAAAACCACCGTACAAAACATGGATCTCCGAAAAAATAGAAATTCACTCCTCACCGATAAGTGGTTGTGGGATGTTTGCTGCGAAAGCTATTGATCAGGACGAGGTGGTGCTCATATGGGGTGGCACCTATGCAAATGAAAAACAGGCGGCGAAAGCAAAAGAAGGCGGAAAATTGGTGATGCAATGGGATGATGATTTGTTCAGTATCGAGGATCGCGGCGAAGACCAAGGGTATTTCCTTAATCACTCATGCGATCCAAACGTGTGGATGAACGATGCATATACATTTTCCGCACGACAACCGATAGCAAAAGGCGAAGAAATAACTGCCGATTACGCCCTTTGGGAAGCAAATGAAGACAAAATATCCGTATGGGACTGCCACTGCCAATCAAGAAACTGCCGAAAGAAAATAACCGGAAAAGACTGGGAAATTCCCGAACTACAAACAAAATACCGAAACCATTTCTCTCCGCTTCTCAATAAAAGAATCGCACATCGAAGCATATGAACAACAAAAATATATTCCTCGTACCCGGAACCGGGCAATACGTAAAGAATTACGGGGTCGATAATGGCGCCGATATTTGGCTTGGAAAAGAGACAATCCCGACAAATACGCCGCGCTGCTTCATCGGACACAGTTTGGGAGTCAACTGTCTCTTGAACGGAACAATCGACACCTCTTGCACATTCATTTGTATCAATCCACTCATAAAAAAGCGCTCTCTTGTCGCTCTTCATTCGTTGGATCAAATTTCTTCTGTTCGAAGGCATACCCAAAGAAAAACTCGTACCCGTTGCGTACTGGCCAGGCAATATCAAAAAGGCATTGCAACTACTCAAAATAGACACACTCAGCGAACTCCAAAAGCTCCCAAAAGAAAATGTTTGTATAATCAGAGGAGCGGGAGATGTATACTTTTGCACCAAAGATGACGTAGCCATGTTGAAAAAGTACGGATTTACGGTACTTGAGGTGAATGCCGGACATGATTGGAATGAAAATATCAAAAATACCGTGCTCAATATCCTCAAAGATCGCGAGATGCCCAACGGAAACAGCTACCCCTCACTCAATTCTTCTCTCCTAAAAAAGCTGTGATACAATAAAGACGCACGCAAAAATATATCTATACTATGAACGATCCGGCACCGGAACTCTCCACCGAACGGCGAAAAGTCTGCCTTATCGACGACGAGGCGGATGTGCGCGAAATGTACACTGTCGCACTCACAGCCGAAGGATTCGACGTTGCCGCTGCGGAGAATGGCGAGACCGGACTCAGCCTCATTCGCACCGAGCATCCAGACGTTGTTCTTCTCGACCTTCAGATGCCCGTCATGGACGGGTTCGATGTACTGAGATCGCTCACAGAAGACAAGAATATCTCCAAAATCCCCGTTATCATCCTCAGCAACACCGATAACGAAGACGCCTTCCGCAAGGTTGGCAATTTCAACACCAGATTCTTCCTCATAAAAGCCCTCACCACGCCAAAGAAAGTCGTTGGAGCCGTACGAGAAGTCTTCACCAGTTAAACCAAGCAGTCTCTTCCACTCCCACAGTCTAGCCGCAACCTGCCACATCTCCCCTCTCGCGGGGATTTTTTGTTGTCATTTTTCATCAAAGATGCCTCTCTTTACCAAGGAATGAGCCAAAAGAAAGCAATATTCAAAGCCATTACGCTGACGAAAACTATTGACTATTTATGAGAAATATGCTAGTATAGGCAGTCGAGTCCACTACGGGCAAGACACCGGATATATGGCTCTACTCAGGGAAAGTTCTTCGAAAACACACTATCCGGGCTAACCAGTAAAGGAATTCTATGCGGTATTTTGGTACCCTTGTCTTCCTTGCGATTCTCTCCCTCAACATAACGAGCGAGGCGCAAGCGGCAATCGATACCGATACCAATACGAAAACAACTGTTGAAACCGAAACTATCACCTGGAGCACAATTCTCGATCAGTCGATTGAAGAGGAAACGGAAGCAGTCGACCCCCGAGATCATTCGCTCACTTCTTGGAAAACCAAACAGGCACACCTGTGGGACGCCCTGCCAGAAGGAAAATTCACCATCAACGCCTCTGCCTATACGGCCGCGGCTGACGAATGTGGAAAGTCCGACGGTATTACGGCGTCCGGTGTGAAAGTGCAAGAAAACCGCACCCTCGCCTGTCCGCCCGCCTATCCTTTTGGTGCCAAAATCGCCATCGAAGGCTATGGTGTATACACCTGTGAAGACCGCGGTGGCGCCATCAAAAACAATCACTTTGACATTTACATGGAAACCAAAACACAGGCATTTGCCTTCGGTCGGAAAAATCTGACCGCAGAAATTGTCCAATAAAACGCCTCAGGCACAAAAACACTCTCTTTTCGGGAGTGTTTTTTGTTTCATTCTCGTTGACGCCTCATCCCGTATTTGATAGGCTTTGGACACATGGTCGGATGCCCGAGTGGTTAGGGAGAGGTCTGCAAAACCTTGTACAGGAGT
>CAYQPQ010000007.1:0-45774 GCA_964420045.1 uncultured Bdellovibrionales bacterium
AAGGTCGCATGATCGATACGATCTACAAAAAAACCGTTCGCAAAAAACTCATTCAGCCGTGCTTCTTGGTGGGGCATCCGATTGAGGTGTCGCCACTTGCAAAGCGCGATCCGAAATCGTCAAACAAAGTATTGCGTTTCCAACCGATTGCCTGTGCGAGCGAACTTGGAAACGGTTTTGCGGAACTCAATGACCCAATCGATCAGCGCGCGCGCTTCGAAGAACAAATGAAACTTCGCGAAAGCGGTGATGCCGAAGCGCAACAACTCGACGAAGATTTCTTGGAAGCGCTCGAATTCGGCTGTCCCCCCGCGTGCGGCTTTGGCATGAGCGAACGCTTCTTTGCGATTCTCATGAATCGATCAGTCCGCGAGACGGTTATCTTTCCACCGATGAGAGGCAATAGAATTAAGAACTAAGAATAAAGAATCAAGAAGAATTTTGGGATTTGAAAGTGTTTCGCTTTCTCAATGCCCTATTCCTTGTTCCTTATTCATTATTCCACTATGCTCGACATTCAATATATTCGCGATCACAAAGACAAAGTGGCACAAGCGGCGGTGGCAAAGCATGTGTCGGTGGATATCGATCGACTCTTGCAACTCGATGCACAACGAAAAGTACTGCTTCGCGAAACAGAAGAACTTCGCTCCATCAAAAACGATATTAATGATCTTATCCCGAAGGCGACTTCGGAAGAGCGAGCGGAGCTCGTGCTTCGGGGCAAGGAAGTGAAGGGGAAGCTCGATGCAAAAGAGCCAGAACTTAAGGAAACAGAAGAGGCGTTTCGGACACTCATGTATCTCGTCCCGAATGTTCCGAGCGAAGATACGCCTTCCGGTCCGGACGAGAGCGGGAATGTGGTGCTCCGGCAATGGGGAGAGAAACCGTCTTTTGACTTTCAGCCGAAAGAACACTGGGAAATCGCCGAGGCACTCGGACTCATGGATGCGGAGCGTGCGACCAAAGTGAGTGGCGCACGGTTCCTCTACTTGAAGGGCGACTTGGTGCTTCTCGAGTGGGCGATGATGTCGCTTGCACTCCGGACACTCACAAATGAGGAAACGCTTCGATCTATTGCGGCCGAGGCATCGCTTGACGTGCCAACGACGCCATTTGTTCCCGTGTTGCCGCCGGTCATGATTCGCCCGGATATGCACCGACGTATGGGTCGGCTCGATCCGGAAGAGATGTATGCGCTCGAGCGGGATAATTTGACACTCATTGGAAGCGCTGAACACACGCTTGGGTCGATGTATGCCGATGAAATTCTCGCCGAACAATTATTGCCGATTCGCCTCGTCGGATTCTCGGCGGCGTTTCGACGCGAGGCGGGATCGTACGGAAAAGACATGAAGGGTATGCTCCGCTTGCATCAGTTCAATAAGCTTGAGATGGAGTCTTTTACGACGCCGGAAGCATCGCTCTCGGAGCAAAACTTCTTTGTGGCGATACAAGAGTATTTACTTCGTCAGTTGAAGCTTCCATATCAGGTGGTCGCGGTTTGTTCGGGAGACATGGGGAAGCCGGATATGCGGCAGATTGATATTGAGGCATGGATGCCGGGGCAAGGGAAATACCGCGAGACGAATACGTCCGACTTGATCGGAGACTTCCAGGCGCGTCGGCTCGAAACGCGAGTGCGTCGCGAAAGCGGATCGATTGAGTATGTGCACATGAATGATGCGACCGCTTTTTCCGAACGACCGCTTATCGCGATTCTCGAAAACTGTCAACAAGCCGACGGCAGTGTCGTTGTTCCGGAAGTCCTGCGCCCGTTTGTCGGGAAGGAGGTAATAAAGATACAGAAGGAAAGGCAATAGGAGGAAAAAAAAGTTCTTTAATAGTTGCCTTGTATATTCAAACCTTCCAATTCCAAGAGGTAAATGAACATGGTTATTGCTCCTCAGAGTCCATTGTTTCAGGGTCCGCAGGGTCCTTACGGACCGTACGAGTACGAAATACTCAAAAAGGTTCCAGAGGATCAGGGACCGCCATACTGGATTCATGCGTCGGATGATAGTGATATTCCTTCGTACTTCTACTCTCGATGGGATGCCGAAAGGTGTCTTTCGGAGTTCCGAGAGAAATATCCTGACCAGGAATTTAAAATGGGGGAATTTATGAGGATGAGGCGTGCGGCATAATCAGCCTTTGAAGCCTCTTTCATTGACGCCTCCTCATTCCGTGCTACAATGTGGCTTGAGGGAGGCGTTTTTTTCTGTGCTTTCTCTGGTTTTCGATATTCCGGGTCGGTAGCTCAGTGGTAGAGCAGCTCCCTTTTAAGGAGAATGTCGTGAGTTCGATCCTCACCCGACCCACCATTGTGGAACTTTCAACAAACAACTTGAAACACACATACGATATGAAAAAGTTTTTTCTTACGGTACCGCTTGTACTTGTTACGCTTTCGCTCTCAGGGTGTTCTTTTCCGGGGAAGTCTGTCTCGGGAGGCGGATCGGCGATTCTTCGATCGTCAGATGGCGGGAAGACCTATGTGCCAAAGGTGACGATTGATGAGAAGACAACCATTGCACCGGCTAATGTTGTCTCATTTGCGTTTGAGGCGGGCAATCCGAATCGTATCACGCTTGGGACGCGAGAGAACGGCATATTCATGAGTGAGAACGGCGGTGACGTGTGGAAAAAATTGACGTTTCCGCCTACCAAGACCTATGGTCTTGTCGCTGATTGGAGTACTCCGGCGCGACTTTATGCGACGGGTGTGTGGCAGGATCGGGGGAAAATATATCGGAGCGAGGATCGTGGCGCGAAATGGGATGAGATCTATACCGAGCCGAATACCGGAACAGTGATCACATTGCTTGCGCAAAATCCCAAGCGTCCTGAGACGCTCTATGCGGGAACAAGCGCCGGTGTTGTTTTTCGGACGACGGATGGTGGACAGACCTGGGGGAGCTTGCAGAGTGTCGATGCGCCCGCTTTGGGACTTGTTTTTGATTCGGCGGGCGATACTCTCTATGTGCTCTCATCCGGAAAAGGGCTGTTTCGTTCGCGTGATGGCGGTGCGACTTTCGAGTCTATCCCGGGGAAATCAAGGGCATCTGTGACAAAGACATTGCCCGAGGTGACATCAATCGCATCGGATCCGTCCCGGTCGGGAACGCTCTATGCAGGGACAAAGAATGGACTCTTCCGGAGCAAGGACTTCGGCGATGCATGGGAAGAGGTATCGGTGATAGAGAGTTCGAAGAAGTTTCCGATTCGATCGATAGCGATCAATCCTCGGAATTCGAATGAAATTATCTACGGAGCGGCGCTCGCCGTCTATAAGTCGGTTGACGGCGGTGCGACATGGTCGGTATATCAGCTTGATGCCAATCGGGCTGTCGGTACTATTCGATACAGTCCTTCGGATTCAAGCGTGATGTATCTCGGACTCCGTACGTTTTAGGGTGCTCTCGATTTGTATTTGAAATTTTTGTGTTATGTATCAATCGATTATTGATGAGCGAAAGGATTTCTTTGAGGAGGCTATCAATCATTTGTCTGAGGAGATGGCAAAGATCCGTACTGGTCGAGCAACGCCGGCGCTTGTTGATCACGTGCTTGTTGACTATTATGGTACGCGCTCTCCGCTCAAACAGATTGCAAGTGTGTCGGCTCCGGAAGCGCGACTTCTCACGATTCAGCCATGGGACAAGGGGTCGCTCGTCGCCATAGAATCAGCTATTCGCGAGGCGGACCTGGGGCTCAATCCTTCGAATGATGGGCAGATTATTCGACTTTCGGTACCGCCTTTGACAGAAGAGCGGCGGCGGGATTTGGTGAGGTCGCTCAATCGAGTTGCGGAGGAGGCACGCATCGCTGTTCGCACTATACGGGAGGACGCCTGGAAAGAGATTCAAGATGTTGAGAAATCCGGCGGCATGGGTGAGGATGATAAATTTCATGGAAAAGACGCTTTGCAAGAGGTGGTGGAATCGTACAATGCACGCGTGGAAGAAATGCGGAAGAAGAAGGAGGGTGAAATTATGACCGTGTAAGAAAATCTCAAATCTTAAATGACAAGTTCCAAATAAATTTTAAAATTACAAGCTCCAAGATGAATCATAGCGTTTTTTCGTTTTCGATACTTATTTGGAACTTGTAATTTGTCATTTGGCACTTCCTTTGTTTCTATGTCTATTGTAATCGTTTTCATCATTGTTCTCGGAGCGCTTATCTTTGTGCATGAATTGGGGCATTTTCTCATGGCTCGCAGAAGTGGCATGAAAGTGGAAGAGTTCGGATTCGGCTTTCCGCCACGGCTCGGCGGGTTCGTATGGAATGAGGAGAAAAAACGGCATGTTTTTATTGCCGGGAACAAAGAAGTTTCATCGCCATATACCGTGTATTCGATCAATTGGATTCCCTTTGGCGGGTTTGTCCGGATCAAGGGGGAGAATGGCGAAGGCACGCAGGATAAGGATAGCTTTGCCTCGAAGAGTGCCGCCGCTCGCATCAAAACGCTCTCGGCGGGCGTCGTGATGAACTTCCTCTTCGCGTGGCTGCTCATTTCCATTGTGCTGATGCTCGGCTTTCCGCGAGCAATCGATCCGGAAGAGAAGATAGATCCCTCGAAAATCGAGGTGCAAATCGCACAGGTAGTGCCTGGGACACCGGCTGCGGATATGGGTGCCAAGATGGGCGATACGATCGTATCTGTAAATGGGGAGAAGCTTTTGCGTGTCGAAGGCGTGCAAAGAATAATCCAAGAGAGCAAAGGAAAGGAATTGACGCTCGAAGTGCGCCGCGGACCGGAGACGCTTTCGCTTCATGGCGTGCCGCGTATCGACTACCCTGAGAATCAGGGCGCTCTTGGTATAGCGCTCGGCGAAATCACCTTGGCGCGATACTCTTTCTTTGAGGCGATTGTGCAGGGTGCCGTGAATACGTGGCAGAACACGGTAATGATGGTGACGGGTATCGGGATGCTCTTGGGGAGTCTCTTTACGTGGAATAGTGCCGGACTCTCGGATGTGTCGGGACCCTTGGGCATCGCCTATCTCACCAAGGAGGTGACGAGTCTTGGCTTTGTTTATCTCTTGTATTTCACTGCCATACTCAGTATCAATCTCGGCGTGCTGAACATTCTCCCATTTCCGGCGCTCGACGGCGGGCGAGTGCTTTTTGTTATCATCGAGAAAATCAAAGGTTCCCCAGTGAGTCAGCGGGTCGAAGGCATGTTTCACCAGTTTGGTTTCTTGTTGCTTATTATCCTGATGATTGCCGTCACAGTGCACGACTTCGCCAAGTTCAATATTGTGGGGAAAATCCTTGGACTTTTCTGAGGGGGTGTCTAAAAAGCTCTACAAAAATGCACAATGTAACCGTTTTTCCGAAAGAAATTCTTTTTTTGCTTGTCTTACACTTCGTACGAAAGCCGCAAAAAAGAATTTCTTTCGGAAAAACAGCCTTTTTAGACACACTCTGAGGAATTTTGGCGGTTCCTTCATTGTGCGCGGCGAATACGGCATTGAAGAATACAAAAACGGCTATAATAAGCCGTTTTTGTATTTCGAATCTTGACAAGAAATGAATTATGCTGTACGGTACTTTGTTAAGGGATTTGATGCATTTGAGCGGGTTGGGAGCAGCTCGTCTTGCTCTGCCAATATACTGTACTCTATGGCCTACGAATCATTGCTGTCGATTGTGCGCAAAAAATGGGGGAGCATCTTCCTCTCGGGACTCCTTGTGGGGTCGCTTGCGTTTTTTTCACTCGTTTTCTTTTCGAAGCACTTCAAGGTGACGACGGATTTCTTGGTGGTGCAGACCGGCGCCGGGCAGTCGCAAGACTTTTATTCGATGTTGAAGTCGTCCGAATATCTTGGAAAGGTTTTGTCCGAATCGGTGCAGAGTGAGAAATTTATCGGGGCAGTTGTGGAAACAGGTGGTGTTGATAGTAACTTCCTTCCTGGAAATCCCAAGGATCGTCTCGATGCCTGGGAGAAAATGGTGAAGGTGACGAATAATCCCGATGTTGGTACGCTCCATATAGAAGTGTATGACAACAATGATCGAAACGCGCTTCATATTGCACAGGCAGTGGGGCAAGTCTTGACCGAACGAAATTCGCTCTTCCGAAGCGGCGATGAGAAAAGCGTCGAAATCCGCACCCTCTCCGGCCCCATCGTCGAGAAGAACCCGGATATGAAGACGTTGCCGCTCGCGTTTCTTTGTGGATTGGTATTTGGTGTGCTAATTCGTTTTTCGTGGGTATTTATTAAAGAGTCAAACACATTAAATGCTTTAGAGGAGAAAAGAGCTGTCGATCTTTCTGCTGAAGATCATTCAATTGAAGTTCAAAAGAATAACGCGCAAGAGACTCTGCAAGGTGTTCATTTCTCAGAGGAGCCTGCTTCTCAAAGAGGGTTTGGCGCGGACAGAATTACATTCAATGATTGGTGAAGCTTTTTGATGGTCGGTGCTTTCCCCTGATTTCTTCCCTAATTTCTCCGTAGTGGAGATTTGAAGAAATCGGGGAGGGAATCGAAAGATTTGGTTCCTTGACATTTGAAGTTGCAATTCCAATATACCTGACTGAGGAGGGTATCGAAATGAAATTAAGATGGCTGTGTGTTTTTGTGTCTCTTCTTCTGACTGCCGGATGCGCGATGCGTCCGAATACGCTTCATCTTCGTCAGGATGACGGAGACGATATCTCAAAAATACTCTATCCGATCGATCCGTATACGACGGTTGGCATTATGAAAAGCGCCGCTATTGATTCTGGAAAATTCGTTGCCGTACTGGGAACATTTCCAGATGGTCTTTTCGGAGAATGGGATCAGCTGCGGATCAGATACTCTGGTTATGCGGTTGATGTCCACGGAAAAGAGTATCGGGTACAGTCGCTCTTTGCCGGGTTCCGCGCGTGCGGTCTCCGTCTGATAGTGCTCGTAGAGGGAGCTGAAAAGGCGGAGGGTCTCAAGCTTATTACACTGTCGACCTTAACGGACAGCGCGTATGATTTGCAAGGAAGGCCTGTCAAACTTGGCGAGAGCGGTGTGAGATTCGTCGACCTGAAGAAGGAGGAAAGAATTCGTATCGCAAGAACATTTGGGAGCCCGGTTGATTCCGTTCCGGAAGTGGAAGGGTTTTCAGAAGCTCTGCGGATGTGGAATACCTTCGAAACGCCAGTTGGGGAAATATTGTCTCCATTGGGCGAAGATGGGGTAAGAGCTATTGCGAGTCATAATCCGCAGTACTCATTCCTCGAGAAAGTCATTGGGAATGGATCGTTTTCCGTAAGTCCGGACTGGGTGAGTACTACGATGAGTTTGGTTATCGAGTCTCTTCTCGCAACACAGGCTCCGAGTCAGGGGTTTGATCTGGACTCCGTAATGCCAAGTCGGGCATATATGGGATATCAGATAGCTCAGCTGTACCGTCTTATACAAGCTGGTCAGCGAGAGTGTGCCATTCAACAGCGGCCATAGTGGCCGGAGGAGAATATCATGAAGGTTTTTCAGGCCTATGCCTTTCTGGTGTGCGCCTTTTTGGCAAACACCCTACATGCTGCCGAACAGCAGTGTGTGACAGTGAAGCAGGGTGACGCTCTGGAGAAGATTGTCACCAACGGCTTTCACTTGAAGCGTTCGGATATTGACGCCATTGCTAAGGCAAATGGCATTGTCAATAGAGATCTCATACACGCTGGAGACAAAGTGTGCAATCGCACTGTGTCGCCGGCGGTTGCCACGAGTCAACCGGAACCCTTGAAAGCTCAAGGGAGGGAAAAAGTATCGCGGGTATCGATAGACTTGCCGGTGAAACCGGATTCGAATCCGGGTAAGGTGGCGAAACCGTATGTTCACGTGGTTCATTCTTTGGGTCTTGCCCCGTTTGCGACGGAGAGAAAGCCGGTTACATGGTCGCAGAATCTGGCGGCGCTCGAAGTGTTGGGGTATTTCAAAGCCGATGCGGAGGAAATATTGCGCAAGAAAGCCTCCGGAGAGGTGGAGATTGTGGAAATCCCATGCGGATCGATTATCCCTGAGATGATCTTTCGCGGAGGGAAAAAACTTTCCGGCGGCATCCGCATGGATTTCTGTCACGGGAAGAAGCCGGTGCAGTCCGAGTTTGCCATCAAAGCGTGTGCCGGCTCGGGGCGATGCGTTTATCAGTTTTCGATGTGTCGGAATTATTTCCCGTCATTCGCAGCTCCGGGGACCAAAGAGGAGAAAGTGCTCCCTCAGGAAGTGCCAGTTGTTCCTCCGCGCATTCGTGCGGAAGGGGAAACTCCGCCGGCGCTTCTTGAATACGAGGCAAATGCCGGTGGGTTTTGGTGGAGGAATGGACTTGCAAAAGGCAATGCCTTTTGGGGCGAAGCCTTGCTTTGGACGCCGGATGCCGGAAAAGGAATCTCTTTCGGTGCGGGCGGATACGCGAGCAGTGGCGATGGAAACTCGAAAGTCGCCGCATACTCGTGGCACGAGAGATCGTATGGCGCCCAGGTTGGTACGAAGGGTAACTCTCTCGGTCCTCCGGATGATGAGGGGCGGAGATATCCGCGCAATTGGCAGGTGAAGGTGCGCCTCCTGAAGGATCAGGTGGAAGGAAACAATTCCGAGTCCGGCTATGCCATGAAACAGCATGGTCCGAAGCAGTGTGTCTATGGCGAATATATCGCTCAGAAAGATGCCTGGTGGACGTATGGCGTTACCGGAGAGGGATGCGTGGCGAATCATCAGTCGATCAATTCGACTTGGGTGGGAGATAAACCGCAGGATCGCGGGTCCGTTCAGTTAAATGTGTTTGCCGAACGGAGAATCACCGAGCAGACGGCGGTTCGCGGCATCTTCGGTGTCGCTCACCAGAATTGGGATGATCTCAACCTTGCTCGGGGAACGCTCGAGCTCCGCTATCGAAACAAGAAAAACGGACTTCTCATAGCTGCTGGACCAAGTGTGGCGGTTCCTGTCGGAAAGCTCCCGAAGGAATACGCCGGAGTCGCCAGGAGCAAACTGGTAACGCCGGCCGCTCTCATTCGCGTAGAGCTTGGAGGAGTGATTCGGAAAAAGGATGCAGAGAAGCGTGCTGGGAGTGTGCATCTCGCCAGCAGTCATGTGTTGATAGCAACGCATGAACAGGCGCCTCTCTTGGCTTCGAAATCAAAACCGATGAGCTCGTGGAACTCTCATGGGTTCAACAACAAGTAAGGAGAAATTCTGAATTGGGCAGTTTAACCATTTCTTGCAACTTCAAAAAACCAGTCAATGTTTTCCCGATATGCTCTGGTGGACATTGACAAAAGATCTGGGCCTTGATATATCACCATTGGTGTATATCGCAGGCCCCCTTAACGAAGATTTCAAATGTATAAAAGTACGTTTGAAGTCTTCCAGAGGCATCAGTATCGACAAGGATGTTCTTTCTCAACGAAGCAAAAAGAGGTTCAAGATGAAAAAGTATACAGCTTTTTTGTTCACATTCGTATTGGTCGCTTTCAGTAGTCTTGGCAGTCAGCCGGTCTCGGCGGCCAGCTGCAGTGTGCAGGTGACGTTTCCCGGAGCGTGTACCTTATGGTACGGATACGGAAGTGGCGCAAAAGAAGTGAAAGTTCCGGGAACAATTACGCTCTCCGGTAGCCCGGACAATCCGGATAAGCCGACGCATTTCAATTGCCGGCCGGCTCCCGGGACGCAGGGTATACCGATGACGCCTGGCGGGTGGGTGTGGGTCGATGATGGTCCGTCATATTCGCTGCCGTTTATGTCAGGCGCTGTAAGTATGCCGACACGGAATTATCGCGGATTGGCATTAGGCGATGGTGCAGCTATTTCGTGCCTCGAAATGATTCCTCGCGGGAACTGAGCGTAACCCGCTTTCTCATGCAAGCTCTGGAACCCAGTGTGGTTTTAGAGCTTGATTTTTTATATAATATGTGCTATTGTATTCAGTTGGAAAATAGTGTGAAGAAGTATGGTCAATACAGCTGATTCTTCAAGGATGCGCCTCTTGTCTCGCGAGACCGTTGCGGCGGTTCTTACTATTGGATTGCTTTCCGCTTCTCTCCTTTTTGGGTTAGTGTTTGGATTTTCGGTAGCGATGTTTCTTGTATCCGGGCTGGTAGCGGGAGTTGTTTCGTTTCTGTTTCCGCGTTCGGGTATCTATGCAACGCTCTTTCTTTTACTTGTTTTCGAGCGTTTCTATACACTTCAGCCGTTCCTAGTTGGGAAGGACATCTATCATATTTATCCTCTCGATATCGTTGTCGGTGCTATTTTCTTTCGGATGCTTCTGGAAATACTGAGTGGAAATATGCGAATTCGGCTGACGATGCCGATCGGGTTTCTGTTGGCATTCTTTGTGTACGCTTCGCTTCGCTTTGGAATCGATATCTTGAGCGTGGGTGATCGGAGTCTCTCGACCGCTTTCAGTACCTGGAAGAACTACGTGTTCTATGGGGGTATTTCCATTTTTGTCGCTATGCTCTTTCAGGAGAAAGAGCACCTTGTTCGGTTTGCAAAATTCTTCTCGGCGGGTGTGCTGGCGATAATGATTTTCCTTGTTATCGGAATTGTGCGGGGTGAAGGGTTGTGGACCGAATACACGCCGCTCTCCACATCGGGACACCGAATACTCGCTTTTCCGCACGCGTTTTATTTTTCTGTGGCATTTCTTGTAGGCACAACGCTTTTTGCTTTTCTGATAGAACGGTTGAAAGGCGTGTGGAAGGGGCTTTTCCTGATAGCATATCCGATGTTTTTGGTGGGTATGCTCGGATCTCTGATGCGCCATCTCTGGCTGGGGATCTTTGTCGCTCTTGTTACCAGTCTCGTGCTTTTTCGAAAGACAATTCTCTTGTCGATTACACGTGTTTCGAAGTATTACCTGCTTGTTATTTTGCTTTCTGCGTCGTTCGCGTTTACGGTATTTTTGGTATCTTCTTCGATGGCGCCGTTGGCAAGCACGGGCGGTGAAGCATTCAGAGTATTTGCGGAGCGTCTCGTATCTTTGGGCAATGCGGAAGACACAAGTATTGCTTGGCGCGGCGTTGTCTGGAAAAGTGCGCTTACTGAGTTTTCAGAGAATCCTCTTTTCGGTATCGGATTCGGCAATCGCGTCTCTGTTGAAATGGACGGGTATCGGGATTATGTGGAGATACGAAACATGCACAATTCATGGTTTGCGCTCCTGGTGCAGACGGGTATTCTGGGATTCTCTCTTTTTCTATTTTTTGTGGGGAGTCTTCTGCTTCGAGGTATACAGGTGTTTCGCAGATTGTCCGATACTAGTTTCTTGAGATTGGCAAGCGTGCCGTTGGTGACCATTCTCATATTTTGCTCGGCTGTATTTCTCTCGCAGCCCTATCTTGAAACAAATCTCCTATCTCTTGTATTTTGGCTGAGCGCCGGGCTGCTTCTTGCGGTGGAGAGTATTTTTCGTCGAGACACGCAATTGGAACGGTTATGAAGATTCTCGAAGTAAACAAATTCTTCTATCTGCGAAGAGGTGCTGAACGGCACTTTATCGACCTTGTTCACCTGCTTGAAGAACGTGGCAATGAGGTGGCTGTTTTTGCTATGGCGCATCCGGAGAATATCGATTCTCCATATTCGAAGTTCTTTCCATCGTATGTCGGTTTTAATGAAAACGACTCCACAATCTTCCAACGGTTGAAGGGGATATTGCGTTTGTGGTCAATAGGAAATCAGAGAAAAATGGAATTGTTGCTTGAGAAATTTCACCCGGATGTGGTGCATATACACAATATCTACCACCAGCTTTCGCCATCGATTCTCGCACCCATAAAGAAACGAGGCATCCCGATCGTTATGACGGTGCATGATTATCACCTCGTCTCTCCGGACAAAGACCGTTCATTGCGAAATCTTTGTGGGGAGTGGTCTCAGTTTTTGTTTGACACGAAATTTTCTTTTTCGAAACGTCTGATCCTTTTGCTGAAATTTCTGCTTGAGAAGCAATTTCGTTTGTACGATCGATTTGTCGATGTCTATATCGTTCCAAGCAAGTACCTTGCCGATATTCTTATTGAATCTGGAATTGCTCGAGAGAAGGTAACGGTTTTTCCGCATTTTGTGTCTTCATTGCGAAGTGCCGTGTCCAATTCAAATGATTCAAGTGGAAATAGAGCAATGTTATCGGGAAATGAGAAGGGAAGTGACTACGCGCTCTACCTTGGCGCTGTGTCGGAAGACAAGGGCGTGAATGACATTGCGGGGATATTTGATCGGCTGAAATTTCCTTTGATTGTCGCCGGAGCGGAAGAGAATGGATTTCGTCCATTGAAGAGCAAATTCGTTTCATTTGTCGGAAGGAAATCCAAGCAAGAAGTGCAGGCACTTCTTGAGGGCGCGAAATGCGTGGTGAGCGGTTCTCGACTTGAAGAAACTTTTGGACTGGTTGCGCTCGAAGCGATTTCTGCGGGGAAGCCGTTCTTCGGAATGAACGTTGGAGCGTATCCGGAAATTATACGGCAAGGTCGTGATGGATTTCTCGGAAAGGATATATCGGAGCTGGAACTCGGTATACAAAAGTACCTCTCGGGTGAGCTGAAGATGGATTCAGGTGAAACGCTGCGGCATCGGGCGGAACGAGAGTTTGATTCGACTCGGTATGGAGATCGCATTCTTGCTCTTTTTCGCTCTCTTGCGGATCGAAAGAAATGAGTGGCGAAATACAATTGGCGAGCCTGTCTTTCAATCTGAATACTGATGTATATAAAAAATCCCCCGACCTCTCAAAGAGAGATTGGGGGCAGCCATTTCTTGGCAGTTATTTATTCGACAGAGAAGAGTCCATTCTTCTTATCGACGTGAATGCGACTGTCGGGGAAATCGAAGCCCTCTATGTTGAGCCAGAGGAAACTTCCATCCTGAAGCGTCGTCTGTGATCCAGCGGCCAGACAAGAGAATTGCATCCACTCCTGCCGAGGAACGTTTTGCAGTGGGAAATCCACATGGATATATCCGCGGTCGTCTACGGTGAGTTGCGCGCGAACCGTTGCGTGAGGTTCCCATCCGGTCGAACCGGCATTAAGGGCGCAGTCCTTGATCTCAAACGACCGCGTGCCATATCGCTCGCTACCCTTTAACACCAAGGCACTCATGACGTCGCTATTAAAAGCGAAGCGGAGTGACCCATCATCCATGATGGAAACCTGTGGGCGAACCGGATTGCCGTATGAGGCGAGTCCGGGATAGAGCGACGTTTCGTCGCTTGGGTTCATGTGCCAAGCGGAGGCGCCTGTTTCCACATCGAGCGGAGATGCCCACCAATCGGCATTGAAAGCGGCAAGGACGAGCTCGTCCGAGTCGGGGCAGTGGAATGACATACTCCAGTATCCGGCGCCTTCCTGCGGTGTTGACGGGATAACCAGCGTGTGTTCCGCCGTATCCCGAACGACGATCCGAGCGGTCCCATTTGTCCCGTTCCAGCCAGTCCAGTTTGAGAAGAAGAACATCTCGCGCGGAGCGCACCCTTCGAGGGTTCGGTCCGTCGGCGGGATAATTCCATTGGCAAACACTTCCTCGAGACTGCCGTAGCGGACAATTTGCCCGCCGATTTCCGGCGAAATATCGCCGACGCAGTGGTCTGTGAGACCGTTGCTGACCGCTTGGCAGTTTGTGTACTGCGACTGTGTCGTTTGGGTCTTGGAAGCCGGTTGCATGGCTTGGGCAGTCGCAGTGGAAACGGAAATGCTCCAGGTAATGACAGTAATGAAAAGAACCAATCTGCTGATTTTCATTGCACTCCTCCTTCGGAGTGGTGACGATACGCGAAAGTCGTATCTCACCTGTATAATGCAATATCATTATTTTGTCAAGTCAAAACACCCCTTTCATATTGACAGAATCTCTCAATTTTGCTAGCATACAGTGTTAATTTTTAGGGCATGAATATGTCGATATTGATCGGAAAAATAGGGAAAAACAGCCTTTTTCAAGAAGGTGTTTTGGGAGTGTTTCTTTTGGCGCTTGTTATTGTGCCTTTCATGTCTTTTGCCGGAGGTTCTCATAAGATGTATGTCGACGCACATGCATCCGGTTCGGAAGATGGCTCATCGGCGCATCCGTATCAGACCATTTCCGAAGCACTGAAACATGCGGATGATGGTGATGAAATTCATATTCTCCCAGGGAAATATGAGGATAATCTCGATATTCCAAAAGGTGTTGAATTGTATGGAAGTGGAAAAGATGAGGTGATCATCGAGGCTGAAAAAGGGAGTCGATCGGTTGCCATTATGCGACACAAGTCTAAAATAGACGGCGTGACGCTGAAAGGTGGGAAATATGGCGTCTGGGTAAAGAAAGATGCTCGCGTGTCTATTGTGAATTGCGATATTCGAAAAAACGACGAAGACGGAATCTATGCCGAGAGCGCTCCGGTTTCGGACAAATATGCACTGAATATTTCAGATTCGGAAATTGAGTACAATGGACGAAACGGAATCTTTTCCCAGAAACGGCGAGTCGTTCTCGTGAATAATGAGATTCAGCAGAACAAGAGCGACGGGTTGGAACTTGCTGCCGGATCAAGCTCGTGGATGGACGACAATGTTGTGAGTAAAAACTGCGGATCGGGTATGCGTCTTACGCTGGATGGATCGAATATCTACGCTGCGAGCAAGAACTCGATCCATTCGAACGGTCGTGAAGGCATGGAGGTAAACGCTTTTGGGGGACAGGGAACTATCAATGTTAAGAAATCTCGAATAGCGGAAAATAACCGTTACGGCATTGCTCGTGTGCAGCGATTGAATTTCTCTTCTTCTCTTTGGAACGGTCTTGTAGTTGAAGGAAACAATACTTTCTTTGGGAATGGTTTTGGGGATGTCTCTTCGGTTATTCGCGGATTTTAAGGAATCGACCTTTCAAGAACGTGGAGGGGAATTGGCGGGAAATAATTCTTGCAGTCTCTTGCGTTGATAGCCGGTGTTCTTTCAAAAAAATATAAAAACAAAAGGGAGCATTCTCTAACGAATTGCCTGTATGCGTATTGCATTCATCGGACAGAAAGGTATTCCGACAAAGTCTGGCGGCGTTGAAAAATATGTTGAGCAACTTGCTATTCGCATGGCGGAGAAAGGGCATGATGTCTTTGTCTACGCGCGAGCGCATTACACTGATCCGGAACTTCACGCTTGGAAGGGTGTGCATATCATTCATGTGCCGACTATTCCAACGAAGCACTTGGATGCTTTTTCGCATACACTACTTGCTACGGTACACGCGCTGTTTCATCGCTACGATATTATCCACTATCAGGCGATCGGACCGTCGATGCTGTCCTTTGTTCCTGCGATGCTGTTGCGCCACGCGCAGGTTGTTTCTACGTTTCACTGCCGTGACTATTTCCACAAAAAGTGGGGGTTGATTGCGAAAACAGCGCTTCGTTTCGGCGAGTGGGTTGCGTGTCGAGTGCCCAAGAAGACGATTGTTGTTTCGAAAGAGCTTCGTGAGTATGCGAAGAAAGTCTACCATCGTCAAACGGAATTTATTCCGAACGGAGCTAACATATCGGAAAAGGCGATGGCGACCACGCTGGGCGATTTTGGGCTTCGTGAAGGGCGTTATGTGCTTTCGGTTGGGCGGCTTGTAGGACACAAAGGGGTGCACTATCTCATCAAGGCGTTTCTCGAGCTTGAAGATACGAACAAATTGCCAAACAATACAAAGCTGGTCATTGTCGGTTCGCACGCGAATACTCAGGACTATGAAGCGTATCTGCGTCTCATGGCAAAGGGTCGAGAAAATGTACTGTTCCTGGGCGAACGTTTCGGCCGAGAACTCGAAGAACTCTTCTCGCATGCGGGGCTTTTTGTGCAGCCGTCGGAGTCCGAGGGAATGCCAATTGTGCTGCTTGAATCGATGGCGCATGCTCTGCCGACGCTTGCGAGTGACATCCGAGTCCATCGAGAAGTGCTGTCCGGCGTTGGTATTCTTTTTCAGAACAAGAATGTTGCTGATCTTCGCGACAAGATGGCGTTTCTCCTGAATGCGCCGGAAGAAGGCGAGCGTCTCGGACGCGCCGCGCAGAATCGTATTCGAGAGGAGTACTCTTGGGATGCTATTGCGGAGAAGACGCTCTCTGTCTACGAAAGCCTGCTTCCTCATCGGAAACAACGGAATCAGCCGAATATTCGGAAACGATTCCATACTCATGGCATTCGCTCAATCGGAACTGAACTCTGATGAAATTCTCCACAACCGTATCAAGAATATTTCCACGGTATTTTTTCCTGCTCTTCGCGGTGTTCTTTGCGACGGGATTCTTTGCGTTCTACGAATCCTTCCGTGTATATCGTGCGGAAGCGGAACTGATTGTGGTGTCACAGGGATCGGCATCGCCATCCGGAATCGCTCAAACGCTTTCGCATATTCCTGAGACACTCGCTTTCTATGACCGGCTTCGAGTGGATCATAGCAATGTGAGCGATCCTTGGGCAGGGGACTCTCCTCTTGATCGGAAACTCGCATGGGATCGCGTTATCGATTCATCTTCGTCTGACGGAAGCGGCATCATCTTGCTTTCGGTTGTTGGTCCCGATTCGGAACAGGCAGACGCATTGCTGAATGCATCGGTGGAAACGCTCTATGGTTTTTCGGGGCGGCTGTATAATCGAGATGCGGAAGCGGATATCCGGTTGCTTGAGAAATCTATTGTGTATCCGGTGGTGACGAATATGTGGGCGCTCGTTTCATTGAGTGCCGCGTGCGCGGTGCTTACTGCATTGATCGTTTCGCTGCTCTTTCAACATGTGTCAGATCTTTTGAATCAATCAACCTTCTCCGAAGGAAGAGAAGGAGCATACATTCGTTCGAGGCGCATCTTCTTGAAAGAAAGAAAAGAAAAAGAGAAGATTCGCCCAGTGGGATCATTTCTGGATATTTCATCAGCAGGAAAAGTTGTCGAACAGCTCGACAGTTTGGCGGAATATTCGCAATCGGTATCGCCGAATACTTCCGGGGGAAATACTCTGCGAGCCACTTCGCTGGATGAGGTTGTTGAGCGCGTCCAAGAACTTGCTCAAAAGCCGGAGCAGCCGAGTATGGAAACGTACGCAGGTGATGATGTCAATCCTCTAGAGGAGCAGGAAAGACAAATGCTCAAAGAGTATGCTGTGCCGAAAACCAATGATGAACCGGAGGATATTTGGGAAAAGCAACACTTCTCTTTGTCTGATTCAGCTGGAAAAATGCGGATTGGCATGAAGGCATTTGGTGAAGAACAAGTCATTCAAAGTGACCATTCCAACAAAGCGGCTGCAAACGTCGAACCAGACACGAGTGACGTGTTGAAAGAAAACGAAGTCATTGCCGCAAGTGAAACTCCCGAGTCTCGTCCGGTGGTGGCGAGTGAAGAAAGATCTCAATTTTCGGATGTTTCCTCGCAATCTCCGAAGAGAGAACAGTGTTCGGAAGAATCTCAAACGAGGGAATCTTCGCCGATGAAGGATGTGGAGCATTCGAATGTTCCGGGGAATCTCGTGACGGTTTCGGCGCAAGATTTTACCTGGGAAAAGTTTCTCTTTCAGAATGAAAAGGGTGATGCGAAGGTCTCCGGCGATAGGGCGCACGATGTGGCATTGGAAACACAATCAACCGCCGCATCTGTTTCGAAGCCAGAAGTCGAGAAACACGAACCGACGCCGGAAGAGTTAAAGGCTCGGCTCAATCAACTTTTGCGAGGCGAACTCTAGGTATTGTACTTGTCTCTCTTTCTGTTGACGACACTTTTTGTATGAAGCGATATTCTTGGAAATTTTGGATACTGTTTTGGTCGATATCTTTCGTCTTGCTTTCGGCGTGGTTTTGTTTTCTTGAAATACGGAACGGCCATTGGAACTTTTTTGATGCGCCGGCACGCGTACTTCCTGTCTCAACCGAGACGAGAAAGGATATGCGCGCGCTTCTGTCGATTGCGGATTTCGTGCTCAAAAAAGACGATGTGACACGAACCTATCTCATTCTCTTCCAGAATAATTACGAGCTTCGTCCCGGCGGCGGCTTTATCGGATCGTTCGGTATTGTGAAAATACGAAACGGCGAGTTGCTCGATTTTGCCGTGCATGATACGGGGAACTTCGATGGACGTATTCCCTCGACGGTATCACCGCCCTATCCGATGAAAGAGCTCCTCCGCATCGACTCATGGAAGCTGCGCGATTCGAATTATTCTCCGGACTTCCCGACCAATGCCAAGCAGGCGGAAGTGTTCTATCAAATGGGTTCCGGCGGCGAATCATTCGACGGCATTGTCGGCATTACAACCGATGTGCTTATTTCATTTCTTGGCATTACCGGTCCGGTTGAAGTGCCAGGGTACCCCGGCACCTATGGCGGAGAAAGCGCCGTGTGGGATCTTGAGTATCAAGTGGAGAAGGGTTTCCTGGATCAGGGTATCGAGCGCGGGGATCGAAAGTCCATGATGAATCTCTTGGGATTGCAGGTGCTTGATCGGGTGAAGTCTTTGAGTCTTGCGGATCGATATCGATTGTTCGAGGCGGCGCTTGCCGATCTTCATGCGAAAGACATTCAACTGTTCTTCGATGATGAGAGCGTGGCACAGAAAATATGGGACGCCGGCTGGGACGGATCAGTGGATCAGTCATGGAAGAACGATTCGTTCTTGGCGGTCGATGCGAACTTGGGTGCGTGGAAGAGTGACTACTTTGTGAAGCGCTCCTATGAGTACACAGTCGACTTTTCCAAAGAGAAGCCGGAAGCGCGTTTTGCTATCACCTATAATCACACCGCGACGGAAAAGGACTGGCGCGTGAACAATTATCAGTCGTTCTTTCGGTTGTATGTGCCGAAGGGGAGTTGGCTGGTGTCTTCGGAGGGATTCTCAAGTGAGCCGGTGTTTGGCGAAGAACTTGGTCGGAAGACACTTGGAGGCATTGTGCGGGTTCCGCTCGGAACGGAGAAAACAGCCTCATTGACCTATGCGCTTCCCGATACGATTTCTTCCTCGTTCTATGAGCTCGATATCGAGAAGCAGCCAGGATTGCATCGCATCCCTGTCTCAGTGACGGTGATCAAGAAAGACGGATCGAGAATTCGCAAGCAATTCGTGCTCGAGAGAAATGTTCGTCTCTCGGCAACTGGTGAATTGATTGATCAATAATGTGCATCGAAATCTCCGGGAGTTGTTTTGACTTTGCCTCTGATTCGCCCTAGAATACAGGGGCTTTTCTTTCTTTCCTCAACGTATCTCTATGGGACTCTTTGCAAAGATTTTCGGGTCGAATGATCGAGTAATAGCGAAATTGCGGCCGGCGGTCGCGCGGATAAATGCATATGAAGCGAAAATAGCAGCGCTTTCCGACGATGCCTTGCGAGCGAAGACGGAAGAGTTTCGCGCACGTCTTGCAAAGGGTGCTTCGCTCGATCAATTGCTTCCGGAGGCGTTTGCGGTTGTACGCGAGGTGGCGAAGCGCATTATCGGCGAACGTCACTACGATGTTCAGCTGATGGGTGGCATGGTGCTGCATCAGGGGAAAATTGCCGAAATGAAAACGGGCGAAGGAAAGACGCTTACTTCGACGCTCGCCATTTATCTCAATGCACTCGCCGGGAAGGGCGTGCATGTTGTGACGGTGAACGACTACCTCGCGAAGCGCGATGCGAATTGGATGGGGTCAGTCTATCACGCGCTCGGACTGTCGACAGCGTGCATTCTTCAACAGGGCATTTCGTATCGCTACACGCCGACCGTGATTGATCGGGACGAGGTAAGCGTCGAGCCGGAGAATCTTATTTCGATTTCACGTCGCGAAGCGTATGCAGCGGATATTACCTACGGAACGAACAATGAATTCGGTTTCGACTATTTGCGCGATAATATGGTGCAAAATGTCGAACAAATGGTGCAGCGAGAACTCTTCTATGCGATTGTCGATGAGGTAGACTCGATACTGATCGACGAGGCGCGGACACCACTTATCATCTCTGCGCCGGATGCGGAATCAACAAGGCTGTATCAACAATTTGCGAGCATTGTGCCGCGACTCAAGAATGAGGAAGACTATGCGGTGGATGAGAAAATGAAGTCGATTTCTATTACCGAAGCGGGCATTGCCAAGGTGGAGCAGTCGCTTGGCATTGGAAATATCTATGAATCCGGTCGCGTGCAGTATGTGCATCACTTGGAGCAGTCGCTCAAAGCGGAAGTGATTTTCAAACGCGATCGCGACTATGTCGTAAAGGACGGCGAGGTCATTATTGTAGACGATTTCACAGGTCGCCTCATGGTCGGGCGACGCTACAGTGACGGATTGCATCAAGCGATCGAAGCGAAGGAGCATGTTGCGGTGCAGAAGGAGTCTCGAACGCTTGCGACGATCACGTTTCAAAACTACTTCCGCCTCTATGAAAAGCTCGCCGGCATGACGGGGACGGCAATGACGAGCGCCGAGGAATTTCGCAAGGTCTATGAAATAGATTCGATAGAAATTCCTACAAATAAAACTCTGATTCGGAAGGACTTTCCGGATATTGTCTACAAAACCGAAGAAGAAAAATTTCGCGCAATTGCCAAGAAACTCCAAACACTTCGCGAAAAAGGGCAACCGGCGTTGGTAGGCACAATCGCGATCGAGAAATCGGAATACCTGAGCGCGCTCCTCTCTCGCGAGGGCGTGCCTCATGAAGTGCTGAATGCGAAGAATCACGAACACGAAGCGGCAATCGTCGCGCGTGCGGGGCAGCTTGGCTCGGTGACGATTGCGACGAATATGGCCGGTCGCGGTACGGATATCAAGCTGGGTGAAGGCGTTCGTGAAGTGGGCGGACTCTGTATCATCGGCACGGAGCGGCACGAAGCGCGGCGCATTGACAATCAGCTGCGCGGTCGCGCGGGCAGGCAGGGAGATCCGGGCACGTCGCAATTCTATGTCTCGCTCGAAGATGAGTTGATGCGGCGTTTCGGCGGCGACACGCTCAAGAACATGATGACCAAGCTTCGTCTTCCGGAAGATGAACCGATTCAGAACGGTCTTATTTCAAGAACGATCGAAAGCGCGCAGAACAAAATTGAGGGATTCAACTTCGACATCAGAAAGCACGTCCTTGAATATGATGACGTGATGAATAAGCAGCGAGAGGTGGTATATCGTCGTCGGCGAATTGCGCTTCGTGCGAATGATATGCGAAGTGAGACGTTTCGGCTTCTTGGGGAAGAATTGGAGAAGATACTTTCGGCGCATGCCGTGTCCGAGGATGGCGGCTGGGATATGAAATCGATTCTCGATGATGCGAAGAATCTCTTTCCGATAGACGAGAAAAAGATGCAGAGTCGTCTCGACGCAATTCTCCGCGATACCTCCAAAGAGCAGCCGGCAAAAATTTCCGCTGCCATCGAAGCGTTTCTCGGTGAGGCGAAAGTGGAATACGGAAGAAAAGAGAATGAGATACAGGGCGATGCCTGGAATCATGTTCAGAGAGCGGTATTTCTTCGGACGCTCGACGCTTTGTGGATGAATCACCTCGACGAAATCGACTATCTTCGCCAGGGAATCGGGCTGCGCGGCTATGGGCAGCGAGACCCGCTTGTTGAGTATAAGCGCGAAGCGTTCAATATGTTTGTTGTGCTGTTGGAAAGTATTCGCACCACGTACCTCTCGACGATATTCAAAATGGTCGCCGTGCCCGCTGAGCAACAAGTCTCGGCGATTCCACAGGATGCCGAATATCAAGGTGCCGAAGAATCGCCATCGTTTTCAATGCTGGAAGATTCTCAACGAGCAGTATCCTCGGCACAGAAGACGCAGAAGCCGATTTCTACTGGTCCGAAGGTTGGCCGAAACGACCCCTGTCCGTGCGGGAGTGGGAAGAAGTATAAGAAGTGCCATGGGAAATAAATAAAAAGATATGCACCAGTCAGAAAATGTAAAAATTGTGGTGTTTGTGCCGATACCACATGCGGACAGTGTTCGCGAAGCCATTGGGAATGTTGGCGCTGGAAGAATCGGGAACTATACATGGTGTAGTTTCTCCTCAGTTGGTATCGGCCGTTTTAAAGCGGGAGATGGTGCGCATCCTGCAATCGGCGAAGTCGGAAAGCTCGAATCTGTTCAAGAGGAAAGGATAGAATTTGTATGTGATCGTAAACTCATAAGTGATGTTGTCGCTGCTATAAAATTAGTGCATCCTTATGAAGAGGTGGCACTGGATATACACCCGCTGGAGGAACTCTAGATTTTGAAAAAAGATGAAAAGTGTCATGGAAAAGGGGATGCAGAAATTCGGTGTGGAGGATATTGTGCCGGTGCTTGTGCGGATACAGCCGTCGCCGAAGTATGGCGGGGTGGGAGTGTTTGCTATGAGAGATATCGATTGTGGGACCGTGCTCTGTGATGCGAAGAAGGTTGCAGATCAGGTTCATATTTCATGGGCGGAACTTGCTGATCTTGATGCGGTGACGCGGAAATATATGCTGGAATTTTGTGCGCAAGATGAGGAAGGCATCTTCAGTCCGCAGGACTTGAATTATTTGCCTGTTCCGGCGCATATGAATCATCACTGCGAAGCGAATGCCGCTTGCGATGTGGGGAGCAACTTTGTTGCTATCATGGATATCAAGAAGGGCGAAGAAATATTCCTTGACTACTCGCTCCTTATCTCCAATCCCGCGTATTCCATGAAGTGTGCTTGCGGATCAAAGAAATGCCGAAAGTTAATCAGATCTTTGTGAAGAAAATACATATGCAAATAGTGCGAAAAGATCGGGCAAAGGCATTCAAGAACAGTGCGGCGTGTATGGCGTTTGAATATCCGACCAAGGGCAAAGATATCAATGGAGCGGTTATTGAACTCACAGGTCGATATCCTGACGCGGGGATGGTGATGAATGAGCAGTGCTCCGAGTTGGTATACATTGTTTCGGGTTCGGGAGTTATTGCATTTGATAGGAAAGAAACCAAAGTGCATCAGGGTGATGTCGTTTTCATTCCGCCAAAAGAGAAGTACTTCTGGGATGGCACCATGACTCTTTTCATCGCTTCCACTCCGGCATGGTATCCTGGGCAGTACAAGGAGGTGTAAGGACGTTTATTTGCTGTGAGTTGAGCTTGATTTCTGCGCAAGATTCTCGTATACTTGGCTCTGTATCGCGAGGGAAGCCACCTTAGCTCAGTTGGTAGAGCGGCACACTCGTAACGTGCAGGTCTGCGGTTCGATCCCGCAAGGTGGCTCAGATGATTTCTGTGTGGGGATGCTATGCGGGTTTACGGTTCCCCGCCTACCGGCAGGCAGGGATCCCGCAAGGTGGCTCAGAAAAAACATCTCCCACTTCGGGAGTTGTTTTCGTTTCGAAGGGAGTGTGATATCATGACGTCATGAATGATATTCGGAATGAGGTGGAAATGATGACCCGGAAACTCCTGCATTTGCGGGACTCTCTTTGATGTGGCGGGGAAGTTGCAAAGAATCGCCGAACTGGAGAAGTTATCGCAAGAGGAGAACTTCTGGGGAGATACGCAAGAGGCGGGGCGTGTCCTGAAAGAACTCGAGCGGCTTCGCGGAGAGCGAGCACTTTTTGATCGGCTTGCTCAGGAGCTTGACGATATCCGAGAGCTTTCTGCGCTTGGGATTGAGGGGCAAGAAGCGGAGGATGTGGCAGTGCACTTTGCTCGTATTGCCGAAGAAGTAGACGCGCTCGAGTTCAAGACGCGTCTCGGCGGTTTGTACGATAACCATGACGCCATCCTCACGATCAAGAGCGGGGCAGGCGGTGTGGATGCCCAGGATTGGGCGGAAATGCTCCTTCGTATGTACTTGCGCTGGGCGGAGCGTCGAGAATTCTCCGCGAGTATCCTCGAGGAATCGAGAGGGAATGAGGCGGGCATCAAGAGCGTGTCGGTCAAGATTGAGGGAGCGTATGCATTCGGGTACCTTCGTGGTGAAATGGGGACGCATCGATTGGTGAGACTTTCTCCCTTCAATGCGGACAATCTGCGACAGACATCGTTCGCATCGGTGGAAGTATTGCCGGTGCTTTCGGCAAAGGAAGGTATCGAAGTGAAGTCGGAAGATCTCGAAGTCGATACGTATCGTTCTTCCGGTGCGGGCGGACAAAACGTCAACAAGACTGAGACCGCTGTTCGTATTCGGCATATTCCGACCGGCATTGTTGTCTCCTGTCAGACCGAACGTTCACAGCTGCAGAATCGAGAGAATGCGCTTACCATGCTTCGTGCGAAGCTTGAACAACTTCGGCTTCAGGCAGAAGAGGATGAAAAACGAGCGTTGCGTGGCGAACAGAAAAGCGCAGACTTCGGCAGTCAAATTCGATCGTATGTACTTCATCCGTACACCTTGGTCAAAGATCACCGAACGAAATATGAAACTGCACAGGCTCACGAAGTTCTTGATGGAAAATTGGATGAGTTTATAGAAGCTTTTCTCAAAACGCAGAAGAATGAATAATAGGGAGTAAAGAATTATGAATGAAGCCGGCAGGAATTATGAATACTGTATGCAAAGCTAAAAGGAAAGCGAAAGTGACATGAGGCTTGATTTCTTATTCTCGATTCTCGATTCTTTTCTATATCTATGATTCGTTTTGAAAATGTTACCAAGGTATATCCCGGCGATGTTTCTGTTTTGCAGGATATTAATCTTTTTATTGAGCCGGGGGAGTTTGTGTCGTTTGTGGGAGCAAGCGGTGCGGGGAAATCGACGCTCCTGAAACTTCTCTATGCTGAGGAAGAGCCGACTGCCGGGGAAATATTCTTTGGCGATCGTTCCATTGGCACTATCAAGCGGCGACTCTTGCCGTATTATCGTCGTAACTTCGGCACCGTATTTCAAGACTTTAAACTGCTTTCTCAGCGCACGGTTTTTGAGAATATCGCCTATGCGCTCGAAGTGGACGGGAAGAGCGCTGCGGAGATTGCCGAGGAGGTGCCGCAAATACTTGAGATCGTGCGTCTCACAGAGAAGGCGGACAAATATCCCAAGCAACTTTCGGGCGGCGAACAGCAACGAGTGTCACTGGCGCGCGCATTGGTTCATCGACCGTCTGTCCTTATTGCCGACGAGCCGACGGGGAATCTTGATCCGGTGTCGGCATCGGACATTATCCGTCTCTTGCTTGAGATAAACAAGATGGGAACGATTGTGCTCCTTGCAACGCACAACAAGCCGATTGTCGACGGTCTCAAGAAACGTGTTGTGACGCTTGGCAACGGTACGATACTGCGCGATGAAAAACAGGGAAAATACATTGTCTGATATTTGTATGCGCCTATGAGTATGCCAAAAGGAATCAAACTATTTCGAGCCGTTCGTGAAGGCATGCGAAGCTTCGTCCGGAGCGGCTGGCTTTCCGTCTCGGCTATTTTGACAATTGCGCTCGCTCTTTTTATTATCGGACTTGCCGGTGTTGAGGCGATTGCCACGCGATCCATACTTCAGAATTTGGAAGAAAAAATGGATATCACGGTTTCATTCAATGCTGATGTGAGTGAAGAACGCATTCTCGCTATTAAGTCCGAGCTTGAAAAGTACCGAGAGGTGCAATCCATTACATATACATCAAGCGAGGCGGCGCTGGAAAAATTTCGCGTACAGAGCGAAGTTTCTGGCAACAAAGACGTGATTGAGCAGGCGCTCCAAGAGATCGGCGAGAATCCGCTGTTTGCGTCGCTCTCCATCAAGGCGCAGTCGCCGGAACAATACAAGACCATAAATGACGCTATCGAATCCGCCTCGTTTCAGAACGACATCTTTCGTGTGAACTATCGGGAAAACGAATCGATTATCAATCAGCTCACCGCTATCAATCGCGAAGTGGTGCGACAGGGAACGGTGCTCGGTGTTATTTTCCTGCTCATCGCCTTTTTGGTAACCTTCAACACGATTCGCCTTACTATGTATGCGCGCCGCGATGATTTCGAAGTGATGCGCTTGGTCGGCGCTTCGAATCTCTATGTCCGTACGCCGTCCGTTGTTGAGGGTATTCTCTATGGCAGCATCGCGGCAGTTGTCTCGATGCTGTTTCTCTATCTCTATATTGAATTCCAGAGAATCAACCCCTTTTCGAAAAGCCTCATCGAAGGCGCCGGGCTTATGGGTTCTTTCGTCCACAATATTCTTTGGATTTTCTCGGGATTGTTCATTCTTGGCATTGCTATTGGTATCATGAGTGGCTTCCTCGCCGTCCGCCGCTTCATGAAGATATAGCGTATTCCTCTCAGTCGCTTGATCTTTCGGGCGGTTTTGGCTATCCTTGGAGAAGGACTACCTTTGGTCCTTCCTCTTTTTTGTTGTTTTTGTGAGAGAGGAAAAGGTATCTCTTGGGGAGTAGCCAAGCGGTAAGGCAACGGGTTCTGGTCCCGTGATGCGGGGGTTCGAATCCCTCCTCCCCAGCAAAGTACTCTTATGAAATTCATAAATGATCAATACAAAAAGGCTCGAGGTGGATATTCTCGACTCCTGCAAATCACTTGTCAAAAGTGCAATTCATTGGTGTGTAATTATCAGAAAGATGGTCCAGGAAATTTGCGTAGAATGTATATAGATCGAATTTCAGATTCTAAAGTATCAACTGCCAGAAAGGATTTTTCTTGTCCAAACGGCCACCTGCTCGGTATTGGGATTATCTACAGAAAAGAGGCTCGTCCAGCATTCAGACTATTCGTCGACTCGATTATTAAGAGGATGGTAAAGTCTTGAAATATGTTCCAACTTCATCCCAGAGTCTCAGACAAAATTTTATGAGGTATCCAGCTGTTGTAGAAATCCCAAAAGGATCTGATCGGCGCATACATATGTCGTATGATATGAGCGGCTTTGTAGATCTTGGTGCTATAAAAGATGAAATTCCAATAAACAATGGTGTGATCCCAGTCGCCTATGGGTATTTACCCGCTTTTATAAATAAAACAGAAGGCGATCCAGTCGATACTCTTATTTTTTCTCGGGAGGAGTATAAGACTGGAGATACTGCAGATGTTGTAATAATAGGGATGTTCATAAGAAAAGATGGTGATCACAAAGTTCTTGTTAGGGATAATACCACAAGCTATGAGAATTTCTTGGATATACCTGAACAAGAAAGAAAGCTTCTCCTGGATTATTTTGGTTATAAGTCTGAAATCATTTCTGTGGATGAAGCCAAAAAAGCTGAGGACTACTTAAATGACCCAGAAATGGTACTAACAAGTTTGAATCTAAAATAATCCCAACATTGTTCCATGGTGCTAGCTAGAAGAATTTCGTATTTTTCTTATCTGCGTAAGAATAGATTTGTCTATGGTTCATAGAATTCGTGCGGCATCGCTAATAGTCAATGATGACAAAGTTCTGCTAGTTAAGCATGTTCATCCTAGAACGGGATTTACGTGGTGGGTTCCCCCGGGCGGTGGCGTTGAAGAAAGAGATGCTTCTATCTTTGACTGCGCGAGAAGGGAAGCGTTTGAAGAGACGAATCTTACTGTTAATTTTTCTAAAATAGTCTATGTTCGTGAATTCCTCGACACGGAAAGTCAAAAATTGAACATAGAATTTTTCGTATTGGCAGATAACTATCGTGGTGAAATCGGATTGGAAAATATAAACGGTAACGGTCTTGATGAGCAATATATTAAAGAGGTTCGATGGCTATCGAAGGGAGAACTTCAGGATATTGTTGTCTTTCCTGAAATTCTCAAGGATGAATTCTGGAGTGACTGTGCGGTTAATTTCCCAACAGTTAAGTATCTGGGGAGACAAGAGGGATGATATAACGCTGGGCGAAAATCCCATTTGCACCTAAATCGAGTGTTGGACAATATCTGTTCTCGTCGCAATGTTGACCATGATGGGATTACGTGCGATGCGGGGCGTCAGCGACTTGATGGTCATGTATAAATCCGTTCTGTGTGTATGGACGTCATCAATCTCACTAAAAAACTCATGTCTATTCCGTCTGTGAGTGGGGATGAGCTGTCTGTGCTCGAGTTTCTGGAGAGTATTCTTCCTGATTGTGGCTTCTCTTCTATTCGGAAGATTCCTCTTGAAGATGGAACCTATTGTCTTGCGGCATCCAAGGGGAAATCCGATGCATGGATCGTCGGGCATACGGATACAGTTCCCGGAGTTGTTTCAATCGAAGAAAAGGACGGAAAACTTTTTGGCAGAGGGTCCTGTGATACGAAGGGAAATGTTGCAGCGGCAATTGTCGCCTCGAAAAATCTCACAGACATCAATCTTCTCCTTACGGTCGGTGAAGAAAGCGACTTTCGAGGCGCCAAGCGCGTGGTGGAAGATAATGGAGTTATGAAGGGAAAACGATTCCTTATTCTCGAACCGACTTCTTCCGAATTCATGGATGGACAGCGCGGAGCGATTCTTCTTGAAGTATCGGCGGAGGGCGCACAAAAACATTCGGCGTTTATCGAAAAGACTTCTGAGAATGCTATTCATAACGTAGTAGAAGCTCTCAACATTCTCGGGAAACACAAATTTCCTTCCTGGAATGTTGGTACCATCCGTGGCGGTGTCGCAAAAAATATTGTTGCTCCGGAATGCTTTGCCGAAGTAACTATTCGCCCCGCTACGTTGAAAGAATTCAGAGATGTTTTATTGGCTATCGAAGAGACTCAAAAGGTACTTTCGGATGTAACCCTCAACATCAAAACAGCTCTCGAACCTCTCGAAGGAAGGAAGCAAAAACAAGGCTTCACCGAAGCATACTTTTTTCGAGGGAACGGAAGAGAGGTAAATATTCTTGGCGTCGGCGATCTTCATGTGGCGCACTCGCCGGAAGAATATGTCCCGATAGCCGAGCTCGAAGCATTGCCGAAGAAGATTGCGGGGTGGGCGAGGGGATGAAGAACAATGATTCTTCTACCGAGAAAAGAGTCTATTCTCCAAGAAACTGCTTGCTGGCAAATGCCTATGCAAGCAGTTTTATTTTTATTCCGAGAACGGTTTCTTTCTGTTCTTGTTCGGGTGTATAGAAGGTGTGGACATTCTCAAGAAGAGAGATTCTATCGGTATCGCCAAAATCTTCAATGGGAAAATCATCGAAGAGCTCGGAGAAGGTTTTATATCGGAGTAGCGCAACAACTTCCGCTCGGATGGTTTCTTGTTTTTCCGGTTGCTTCTGAAATTCGATACTATCGCCAAGTTGGATAGTCTTTCTTTTCTCATCAAATAGTCGAAGCTCGATGGTCTTTTTTCCATCCCGTATTTTTTCAAAGGGTTCCGACTGAAGACTCATGATGTGTATGGCAGGCATAAAATTTTTTGGATTTGATCAGTCTTTACGTGGTAAGATTCCGAATGGTTTACTGCTGCGAATTATGTACTCAAAGGCAGAAAAAACGCATCTCTTCATCATTGGTATTGCCGCTCTTATTTGTTCCAGGGGCATGTTCTTTTTCTTTGATGACCCCGAGGGGCCGAATCTTTTGGTGGTGATGGGGATGGCAGTGGTTCTCTTTGGTTTTTCTGTGACAGTGTACTCCCTGTTGCCTTTCGCGAACCCAAAGAAGCTCTGGCTTACGATTTTTATTCAAGCATTGTCTACTTTTTGACTTTTTCTTTGTCTGAGATAGAGTGCGAGTTTTTGATGCAAAGAATCACGTGCGAGTTCGGCTATTATTTCAAGATAAAGACGGTAAGAGTTACTATTGCGAAAGCGGCGAGTGTCATACTGAGTGGCGTTGGAGCGTCCATGCGCATAAGAATTTCTCTGATGAGCGTTCTTTTCTCTTGTCGTGCGGTCCACAATGATCTTCTTTTCTCGAGCTGTTCTCTTTGCTGCCCTTCAGTAAGGGTGTATATTGCTCCTTGCGAGAAATACCAACTTTTTTTCGAGAATGGGTAAATCCATCGGATGCCGGTGGGGTATTCGGTGGTGGCGAAGGTGTCGAGTATGAAGTGACTTGTGAGGATAGCAAGAAAAAGCGTGGCAAGGTATGCATTCTGCGTTAATGCGAATATGATTATACCAAGAAGGAGAAAGAAAAGTGGATAGTGTATGATGTGGTGCGTCACGAGAGAGAGTCGTTTCTTGAAGAGAAGGTAGGGGATGAAGTCAATATCCGGCAGAAGAGAAAGGCAGAGAGCAAGTGCGTAAAAAGACGCATCGAAATGACGCCCAAAAAGCACGGAAACAATGATGTAGAGTATGGTGCCAAAAGAGAAGTCTTTGATCATAGGAGAAGAAATGACACGATGGGAGTTGCTAATCTAACCGATTTACCCTTAGACTAGCAGGAGAATAATTATCGGTCGAGGTTTGAATTGTTGCCGTACCTATTTTTGTTAAGAAGAAATATGAAAAAAGCTATTGAACGAGGTATCAAGGCAGTAGTATTTGATTATGGTGGAGTCATAGAGTTGACGCCCGGATCCGGAGGCGGTGTTCTAAGAGCGATAGCCGCCTCTCTCTCAGTGCCATTCGAGACATTTCAGAAGGAATACTTCAAGCGAAATCATTTGAGCAATGTTGGGAATATTTCCTGGGATGACGTGCTTCTTCAGGTGGTAGCTGTGTTCGATGATCGTAAGGAAGCGGGGGATCGCGCACTTTCTATTTTGGAGGACTTTCGATCGAGATTGCAGATAAATGAAGAATTAGTCAGTTTCTTTCCAATATTGCGACAGCAGGGATTTAAGGTGGGAATTTTCAGTAACTATCGGGAATCCCTCCGAGGAAGGCTTCGGGAACAGGGAATACTTGAGCAGATAGACGAAGTGGTTGTTTCTGGTGAAATCGGTTTTCAGAAGCCTCAGGAAGAGGCATTTAAAGCGCTTTTCAAGGTACTAAAGGTTCTTCCGGAAGAGGTTGTGTTTATCGATGATACGCCAAGAAGCTTGGAGACGGCTGACGCTATTGGCTATATCCCGATTCTTTTTCGGGATAACGCACAACTTTTTGGTGAACTGCAAAAGCTTGGCATAACGGTTGAATGAAGGAAATTAATTTGAAGAGAAAGCTTGTCGCTTTGCAGAAGGTTGAGTTTGAAAAGAAACGTATCGATTGAATAACAACGTGTATGAAGACGAAATTTCTTGTGTTGCAATTTCGGCCGGAGGATGATGCGTCGGAGGGGGAATTTGAGGCGATGCTCCGATGTGGAGGGATTCTGCCAGAGGAAGTGGAACGGGTGCGAATGGAGCGAGGGGATTTGCCAACATTGCCGGCGCATGAGTATGTCGGTGTTCTTGCAGGTGGCGGACCGTTTAATATAAGTGACTCGGAAGAGAAGAAGGGGGAATCAGGAAGGATGGTTGAACGAAATCTATTTCCGATCATTCGAGATATTGTCGAAACTGACACGCCGTTTCTCGGCGCGTGCTATGGGCTCGGCGCCTTGGTGCAGATGCTTGGCGGCATTGTCTCGAAAAATGGCTTTGCGGAGGCAGCGGGAGCGACAGAGATTGCGGTGACGGAAGCGGGGATGTCCGACCCGATACTCAAGGGACTTTCCTCGCCATTTCGCGCTTTTACAGGACACAAGGAAGCGTGCGAATCGGTGCCGGACGGAGCGGTTCTTTTGGCGACTTCGCCGTCATGTCTTGTACAAATGATTCGCGTCAAACGCAATGTATATGCCACACAATTTCATCCGGAACTTGATGCTCAGGGTATCTGCGTGCGTGTCGATGCCTATCGGCATCATGGCTACTTCGCTCCAGAGGAAGCGGAGATTCTGAAAGAGCGGTGTCTCTCGGAACGTATTGTTGTGCCAATGGAAATCCTTCGTCGGTTTGTTGAGAAGGCGAGAATGGCGGCGTAGAATTCGAATTTTCCGAAAGAAATTCTTTTTTTGCTTGTCTTACACTTTGTACGCCTGCCTGCCGGTAGGTAGGAAAGCCGCAAAAAAAGAATTTCTTTCGGAAAAACAGCCTTCTTAGACACACTCTAAGGCGTTCTTGGGTGCACAAGGGCACTTTGCAGATAGGGTGCTGCTGGGCGAGGGAAGGGCTCTTTGTCGATCGGCGGAATGCCTTCGTCGAGAACAAAGAGGGAATTTTGTACCAGAGGATGCGATTCGAAGAGGCGGCTCAAGAGGTGATTGGAGAGTGTGTTTCCGATGGCAGCGAGAATCATGCCCTGGTGATGACTCATGAACATATTGACAGGAGACCCGTGTCGCGAGCGGTGGAAGTCGATCGCCTCAATATAGCCGTAGACGCCACGACCGCCATGTGCCGTATAGGCGGCAAGATTCTTGAGTACGGCGCGAGGGAAGGAAGATAGCGACAGGACAATACTATAGGCAGAAACAACGGACCGGTCATCGGCGGAAGGAGACAGGGAGAGCGCTGGCAATCCGAACGGTTTATATCGGAAGTTGCCGCCGCGGTCGAGTTCGGCATAGCCGGATTCCGAGAGTCCCCAGACGGGGATATTTTTTTTCTTGGCGGAACGGCGATTCATCAGGATGGCTGTTCGTATGCTTCGCCCGACGAGCGAGTCTTTGTGTTCTTCGAGGAAGAGCGCCGGCATAAGATATTCGAAGAGCGTGCCGGTCCAGGAGATGAGGGCGGGACCCATGGGGAGTGACAAAACGGTGCGATTGAGTTTGTTCCAGCCGCGGAAGGAGAGCGTTCCTTCGGCGAGCGCCAGGAGGTTCGCGATGCGCGCTTCGGAGGCAAGTGTTTGATAGAAGCGGTTTTCCAGTCGTTTCGTTGGCACGTGGAATCCGATGGAGATAAGCGAGCGTTTCTTGGAGCGGAGGAAGTCAAACCGCATAGCGGAAATCATCGCGTCGAGTCTTTGCTCGAGCTGAGTTGGGAGTGTATTGCTCGGCACGGCAGTGTTCGAAAACTCGGAAGATTGTTGAGAAAGATCGTATTCGGCGAGCGTGTCGTTGAGTTGTTCCCGGAAGAGCGTGAGGATGCTCTGCGCTTCCTCTGGGAGGGACATCGGAAGAATCGTGCCGACAAGAGAAGTTTTTATTGCCTGACACTGTTCAAAAAATGCTGATTCATCGTCTGTTGGGAGTGTTTCAATGCGCTCGGAGAGCGCTTCCCAGACATCGGTGAAAGATTGCATATCGAGTGTTCGAGGGATGCGTTGTCGGATGAGTCGGGCAAGAGTGCGGAGTCCTTTCCCGATACGAGAAATGGAGAGAGTATCCGTGTCGTGCGTGAGCCACTGTCTTACAACGATAAGGGCGGCCAGGAGATTACCGCTATCGACGCTGGAGATGAAGAGAGGAGGAGCGGGAGTCGCGGTTTTTGTTGCGTACCAATTGTAGAAATGCCCCTGGTGTTGTTCCATGCGTTCCAAGGTGGCACAGGTGTGTTCGAGATATGCTCGCGTTTTCTTTTTTGAGATAAACCCGAGTCGGTGTGCGAGCATTGCCGAAGTGAGGAAGAAGCCGATATTGGTAATGGAGGTGTACTCGGCGATTTTTGGTGTCGGATGGGTGCGCACGTAGTCCGGTGGGAGAAAATTGGTTTCCGGTCCGACAGTCTTTGCGAAGAAACTCCACGTTTCGAGAGCGTCTTGGCGAAGCGCATCTTCTTCTTGTTGTGAAAAATCATGAGCTTGCTTGTAGGGCTTGTTGAGCGCGAACACAAGAAGCGGAATGCCGGTCCAGAGTATGAGGAGGAGGGCAAAAATCGGATGTATGTTTGTATGGAGCCACGCATCAAGTGAGACAATGGTGAGCGTAATAAGCGGGAAGAGAAGCGGTATGCGCCCCGCGGGATTTTCGAAATGCGCCGAAGGAACCCATTCGAGCATGTTTTTTTTGCTCCAGAAGCGTCGGAAGAGAGCGGTGATAATGGCGTGTGTAGTGTCGAGGGCAGTATAGGGAAGCGTGATGCATTCGAATATCGCCTGTCGACACAGACGAAAACTTCGTGTCGTGGTGCGTTTCAATCGATAGCCGAGGTGCTTCCATGTCCCAGTGAGGAATTGATAGCTCCAGCGAATCCAGTCGATACACATATCGAGCAAGAAAAGATCGAGTAGGAATATGCCCCACGCAAAGAGGAGCAAGTTGGGATTGCCGACAATCCACGACAACACCGTGATAAGAAATACTGCCGGACGAAACAGACTCTGAAGGAGATTGTCGGCAATTTTAAACTTGTGAATGCCGGAGAGGGTATTTGACCGAGTCTGTTCAGCTTCGTCTCGTACGGTTGGAAAGAGCCAGTCGATAATCTGCCAGTCTCCGCGTGTCCAGCGGTGGTTTCTTGCGAGCATAGCGCGAAGCGATTTCGGAAATTCATCGAAGACATCGATGTCCGCCGCATAGGCGGTTCGGGCGAGTGAGCCTTCGAGTAGGTCATGGCTCAAGATTTGATTGGTCGGGAGTGTTGTGTCGAGTGCGCAGAGGAAGGCGTCTATATGAAACGATCCCTTGCCAGCATAGCTTCCTTCGAGAAATACGTCCTGATATATTTCCGGAAATGTGGTCGAGTAGGCGCTGAATCGTTTCTCATCGAAAAATATCCGCGGCAAGCGGAATCGATGCCGGTTTTTGAACCACTGCTTGACGTGTGGCTGTATGAAGGCGTATCCGTGCGTCAACAGACCATCTTTCCCAAGAATCGGTTTTTGAAGGGGATGCGCATGGATGCCGAGCATGTCCTTGATGAAATCTCGCGTGATGAACGCGTCTTCGTCGAGTGTGATAATGAACTGCGCCGAAGGAAGTGACTCTGCGGAAAGGAAAAACGGCGATGAGGGCGTTCGTCCGCGAAGTATCCTGGCGAAATCGAGGAGTTTGCCGCGCTTGCGTTCCCATCCCATCCAGCGTCCCTGTTGCTCGGACCATACGCGTGACCGGATGACAAAAGCAAATCGATCCGTTTCGCCATAGCGGGCGTTCAAGTCTCGGAAGGCTGTTTTTGTTTCTTCGAGTAAGGCAGTGTCTTCCGGAGAGATTTCGCTTGAGGCATCGGTATAATCGAGGAGAAGATAGTAGGAAAGCGCGCTTGCGGCATTGCTGAGATAGGCGGTTTCGAGTTTACCAAGAAGCGCGAAGAGCGTATGTCTGTCTTTAAGAAGTGCCGGTATGACAAAAATAGCGGAAGCTGATTCGGGCACTCTCCGCCGGAAATTGAGCCGCGGAAGAAATGTCGGCGGGACAATGCCGACAAACAAGCTGTCCACCAAATGTTTGGATGCCTTATAGAGAATGGGAAAGGCGATAATCATGAGGAACCGGTAGTGGAGATAGAACGCGGCGAATAGGCCCGCAGTGATGCATGAGACGGAAAGTATGGAACCGAAGTAGGCGGCGCGAATCGCAGGAAGCCTTTGTCGATCGTGATACCAGTGCCACCAGGAGAGGCGGTCATTCCCGGTAAGCCGTTTCAGAAGCAGGGGAAGTCCTTCGTCGACGAGATAAAACCCGACATGGCGCCGGGGACCGTCTTCGTGCTCTTCTGCAAGTGCGAGTGCTGCTCGTATGAATGTTTCTTCGGAGAGTCGAAGTGTTTTTGCAACCGAAGCCGCCTTCTTTCGGTACATCTCTTGAGAAAGCGATGTCATATGCTCGTAGGTATCGGCCGGATCTCGAACAAGCAGACGATGAAGGGCGTTGGTTTTTCGCAAAAGGGTATTCCATTCGAATTCTCCCAAAAGAGAGAGTGATCGAAGGAGAATGCGGACTCTGGTTGAGAGTTCCCGCATGCTTTTGGTGCCGGTCGTTTTTGGGGCGAGTCCTTTGAGAGCGATTACCCCGTCTTTTTTTCCTGCGCTGTCTCGGAATCGGGAGATCGGGGAAGATTCTTTGGCGCGACATTCTTCGAGGGCGTCGGTAAACGCATCGGCATAGGCATCTCCGTAGCGCTTCCGAAGTTTGGCAGCCATTCCGTTATAGCGAGGAGCGTTTGGTCCGAATTTATTGAATGATGTCCGTGCGAGCGTGCGCGCCTCTTCGGCGTCGGCAAGGCGAAGCGCAACGCCTGAAAGTTTGTCGAGCGAGAGGAGTCTCAGAATTGGCGAGACTGCTTCCGTTTCGGCGAGCGAAAGAGAAAACGCGGCGGATTCTTGCCAATCGTTTAGCGTGCTCGCTAGAGTTTCTTCTGAAAATCGAAACGCGGTTCTCTCAACATACTCATCGAGAAGACGCGCTATGGCTATGATATTGGCGGGCGCTGTTTCGTCAAAAGATACTTTGGAGAGCGTTGTCTCGAGCGAGCGAAACTCTGCTGCGATGGCGGCGTGCTTCTTGAGAAGCCAGCGCGTAGCAAGGAGCAGTGTGTCCGGAGGTGCCGCAAAGGATGTCTGCGTATCATCTTTCTGTGATCGGTTAAGCCAGGGCGCGCGTCCTCGATAGGGGGTATAAAACAACGAAAAGCGTCGGTGGATATCTCGAACTTTGTGTGAGAGGTGTTTCCCCAAGATGCGCTGTCCTCGTCGAAGCGAGAGCTGTGAAACAGACAATTCGGCTTGTCTAAGCCATGTAGCTACAGGTATCTCTTCGCGATATCGCCTTGTAAACAAACGGGAGAAAAACATAGAAAGCAAAGAAAGAAACAAGACTGTCAACAGAGAAAGTATACCAGAAAAGAGGGAAAGAAAGCTATTTTTGAATATTTTGAGAAGAAAACTCTTCGGTGGCGCATGTTGCACCATTTCCAAAAGTCGGAAATATGGTGTAGAGTTTGATGAGGTTTGAGCATGAGAGAGATGTTTTCTTCCTACAACTATTGTATGACGCTGTCAGCTTCTTCGAGAAAACCTATTGTAAAAGTCTGCGTTCACCGGGATTGTTGCGAACGAGGGTCGCAACAGATTTATGCCCGGCTCGAAAGAGAAGTTTCGTCCGATATGGATGTTCGGAAAACCGACGAATGTTTTCGGTTTTGCAAGAAAGGTCCCAATGTTGCAGTCGACGGCGCCGTTCTCCATCATATGCATGAAAGAAACGTCGTGTCGCGCGTGCGATCGGAAGTCCGATCTCCTTCGGTAAAGAAAGACGGGATAGGCACGCGTACGATCGACGAGCTCGACGACCTGCTCGACACATTTGGCGCTTGAGATTTCGAGGTATTGCTTTCTCTTGGAACATGATATACTAAGCGAAAGTGTTTGTTTTAATGATGGGTAACCGTACAAGGAGGGGTACACATCGCATGTATGGCGGAAGAACCGATCTCGAGTGAAGAGTGGGCCGAAGAGGACGATGATGCGCCGGCAAAAAGTCTGCGAGACCGAATTCAGGATTTGCGAAACGGTTTTCGGAAGAAACTGGCCGAGGGGAGCGTGTGGACGCTTGCCCTGCTTTTTGTATGCGGTGCGCTGTTCGGCGCGGCGGCAAAGGCGGTGGCGGCGAGAAGTATTCTCATCGGATACTGGGACTACACCATTGGTTCCAGAGAGAAAACCGCGGTAAATCTCAATGCCGTTCAACAAGAACTGGCCGCTCGCCAAGAAGAAGCATCGAAACCGAAAGAAGACTCGACGCCGCAGACGGGCAATGCCTCTGATGACGAAGCAGCATCGGATGATGCTCAAGGGGAATCAACGAAGGAAATGCCGCCACTTCCGCCAACACCCGAGCCGCCGGCTCCTCCGGAGACAGGGAATGAATAGGCTCTCTTACAGGCTTTTTCTCTTTATGTTTAATGTCGGATATTATGGATTTTCTGAATAAAAAAGATGCGGATGAAAAGGATGATGATTTCGGATTGTCATTCCTCGGAGGATCTTCCGAGGGCGGGGATGATGCGCCTGAAGAGTCGTTTGGCGAGCCGGATGAAAAGCGTGAGCTCGCCAAGAAGGTCAAGAACCTTACCGCACTTCTTGTTGTCGTTGGCGGGTTGTTTGTGGGGAGCCTCTATGTGGATGTTTCACAACTCATTACGAAATCGGGATTCTCTTCCCGAGCGCTCAAGACGACCGATGTGATAACGGCGGCCGGGAAGACGTGGGTTGCCTATGATCAGCCGATCGTTCATGTGACGGTGCTTTCCGAAGAGTCCTGCAAGGAGTGTCAAACCGATGAAGCGCTCGTGTGGCTTCGCCGCATCCTGCCGACCGTGTCCGCGGATGTATTGGATGTTTCGAAGGACGCTCAAGCGAAGGATCTCGCCAAGGCTGCCAATGTGACGGCGATTCCCGCTTTCATTTTTTCGAAAGAAGTATCCGAAGTACCGGTCTATACGCAGGCACAGCAGCTCTTTACGCCGCTCAATGACAAGGATGGCCGATACCTGCTCGACACCGCGCAGGTTGGCATTCCGGTTGGGAAATATCTCGAATTGCCCGAAGTGAACGATGCAGATATTCAGTCGGGATCAAAAGACGCGCCTATTCGTGTGGTGGAGTTCACCGATTTCCAGTGTCCCTACTGCAAAGCGTTCCATGCGACTCTCCAAGAGACGCTCAAGGAATACGGCGACAAAGTACTCTATGTCTACAAGAACTACCCGCTTCCGATTCACGCGCAGGCAGAGAACGCGGCACTTGCCGGGGAATGTGCCAATGAGCAGGGGAAATTTGCAGACTATGCCGACAATCTCTTTGCCAAACAAGACGAGTGGGGCAAAACGACCGGTGTGCAGAAATTCAAAGATTATGCACGAACTCTTAAGTTCGACACGGCTCAATTTAATTCGTGCTTGGACGATAAGAAATACCAAGATCGCGTGACCGCAAGCCTCGATGAAGGCAAAAAGTTTGGTATAAGCGGCACGCCCGGAACCTTCGTGAACGGCACCTTCTTGAATGGCGCCGTCCCCCAAAGCGACCTCAAAGCCGCCATTGACGCGGAAATTGCCAGTGCTTCGAAGTAGCTTGCGGCATTCGTTTGTTTTTGGCTCTCGGGTCGTCCCGCCGCAACGGGACGACCCTTGTCTTTTCTTCGAGGACGCGATACACTGAAATCCAGTTTTAGTGGCTTTCAGGAAGCATTTCGGGCCTGTAGTAAAGTGGTATTACGCAGCATTCGCATTGCTGAGTCGGGAGTTCGATTCTCCCCAGGTCCACAAAAAAGCGTTTCGCTGAACAATTCCTTTTTTATCGTATGCTCTTAGAGAGGCGACTTGTATCAAAACTTGAAAATTACAATATTTTGCATGGCAATCGTATCGAGTTTCTCAATTTTTTAGGGCATGTTGTCAATACATCATGGCCACGTTGGAATTATTGTTTTGATTCTAGAGGAGAATTTGCTAAAAGACTTACGCATATCTTTGGAGATTGTGTAGAAGAGGGGTACATTCAGTCTCAAAATGAACAACTTTCTGTTACTCGGAAAGGGAGGAGTTTTGTATCATGGTCAGGCTTTTGTGAGGAATACATAAAAAGAAGAAAGCGTTTCACAACAGCCCTCAAAGCAGTTCTTCTCTCGTCAACTTTAACTGCACTGATCGTCCATTTTTGGCCTGAAATCTCCGCAGTATTCAAGCAATAAATTTTCGTATACTCACTGGTTATTCAAGGATATAAAAACAAAATGGAATACGGATGCAGTAGTAAAGTCATTCTTATTACCCTCTCCTCATGGATCATCAATCATTCCTAAGAACGCTGAAAGAATATCGGGATGTCGCGCTAGAAGACGAATACGCGGTTATTGAGGAGTTGAAGAAATATGTCACCGAGCATGAAGATTGTTTTGAAAGAAAGTGCGAGGATGGCGCGAGGCATATTGCGGCGGCAGTTCTTTTGGTGACGCCGGATTTTCAAAAGGCGCTTTTTCTGTGGCATGCCAAAATCCATTGCTGGACGCAACCGGGAGGGCATGCCGATGGCAATCCGGATCTCCATGCTGTCGCTTTGAAAGAACTCGAAGAAGAAACCGGCGTGACGAATGCGAAATTCGCCTCGCCTGTTCCGCTTGATATTCATCGATTCGACTATGCTTCCGAAGAGTTCGGGTACCGAAAGAGTATCTATAACGTGTGCTTTATCGCGATTCTTCCGGAACATCAAGAGCCGAGAATTATGGAACCGGAGAAATGCGAATCCATGCGGTGGGCGACGCCCGAAGAAGCTCTCGACATGATACGCGGAAAGCTGCATGAAGGCACGGAAAGACTGATTCGAAAGTGGCAAGAGTTTGGGGAAAAACGGGAAGGATAAGAGATTCCATGGATTTCCCAAAGGAGACGATCTATGAAAACGACCGTTAGTCAGGCGGTTGTTTTCTATGTTGACGCACCATTCTACTATTTGGAAACTATCTCTGTTCTATGTTACGTCCAGTTGTGATGCAAGAGACGCGTTTACTAAGTTCAGTAATTCAGGATATATATGAGCTGGTGCGGCAATGTAATCCTTATCAGAGAGGCTCCACGCCACTCCCTTTAAGGTTGTAACGGTAATGTTTGCTTCCTGCAAGATAAAAATCGGAACAGCATAATCCCAAATTTTTCCGGCGTAGGAGGCGAGGCACCAATCTCTGGATCCATCAGCAACAAACGCAGCTGCTAAACTACCACAGTTGAGGGCAGTAATCCAGATGGAACTCCCTGGCATATACTTTGCTATATTATTCAGGAGATTCATCTCAACTGTCTTGTTTGCATCGATGGCGAGGCATCCGAGACTGCTTGTAAATTTTATTGCCCGAGAAAATGTGTTCAGCTCAATATGATTCTTTGTTGCACCCTTACCCTTTTCTGCAAAATATAGGCTACCAAGTTCGGGAAAATACATCGCACCATACTCCATCTTTCCATAATGCGATAATCCAACCAAAATTCCCCAAAAAGGGGTATGGCGGGAAAAGTTTCGTGTTCCATCCAATGGATCGATTATCCATGTCCAGTTGTCTCCTATCGGATGATCACTTGATTCTTCGCTTATTATGTCATGCTGAGGATAGCTGTTCTTTATGGCATTAACGAGTATTTTTTCCGATGCTAAGTCGGCATTGGTGACCAAATTGGAGTCCCTATCTTTTACTTTGATCGATATGGCACCCCCAGAAATCCGAAGCGCTTCTTTGCCAGCCTCAAGAATAATTTTTTCGATAAATTGTTTCATATTTTATGAAATATAGGAGGCGATTTCTAGAATTTACCCTCTCTCTTGACATGTGCAATGTATATGTTTTATACTCGTTCTTCTAGCAAGTGGGCTTTTTACGGTAGAACGTGCGACATAGCACGTTAGCATGTTGATGCTGTGGTTGCTTTTTGCTAGAAGAGTCTCTCGGGTGTTCTTTGAAAATTTAGCTGTTTAAACGACGAGGTACCTTGAAATGGTAGAGAATGTACATGCTATTGTCAATTCTCTGTACGAGACTTTTGAAGGTCTTGTGGATTTTCCTGCGGTCAAGAGAATTTCGACTGCTTATCCGGATTTGAGTCCGAGGGCAATGATTGAGCAGATGTCTCGGTCATTCTATGAAGAGGGGAGACGTCTTATTTTTCATGTTTCCTCTCTTGTACGACAATTGGAAGGAGTGGCTCGTGGTCGCGGTGTATCGGAGAATGATTTCGTCTTGGCTTTGATTGCAATTCTGTATCATGATGCCGGGAAAATTATGGAAAGGCTGGCAATTGACGACGTCGAGTTGAAACTGATTTTTGATGACGATCGTTTCGGACATAGCCTGGCGGTACGGAGATTTTTCCTGTATTTGGATATCCCTGAGTTAGCGCAGGCTGTCCGGCATCACTCAACGGATTTTGCGATTGATATTCGCAGACGCCGAGTCACCATTCCGCAGCTTCTACTTAATATTGTGGATAGGCTGGACAATTCTGGTATTCCAGTCGATCCTGGACAGAAGATGCGGATAGTTAAGGAGAAGATAGGCGGAAACCCTGGGTTTGATTGGAATTCGGAGGCAATTGCCTGTGACATTGTTTGTGAAATGTTGCATTTTTCTGGGAGATTTGCTGAAATTGGCTTTATATGCGAAAACTCCTTTCCATTGAGATCTGTCCTATTTACCCAGCGTTTTGATGGTAAATATTGTGCGCCTGTAGGGAGGTACAAACACACATCATCCAACATCGCAATTGCAGAGTATCTGTCGCGATGGGGATGGAAGATTACGTTGCTTCACGAAGGAAATTTTGGCGAGGTTTATTATGACAGTGGAGCCATTCATCTGGTAGGGATTGTTTCTGCCGAAGATGATTGTATGGTTTACACGGCAATAGCCGATCAGGTATCAAGGCATGAAACAATTGTTGTTGAGGGGTGGACGACAGCTTTGTCTTATCTGCGTGCCATTGTTTCGAACGAAAAGTCACTGATTCTTCTCTTGAGAACGATGTCAAAGGGAAGTATGGAGGAGGATCGAATTGAAAAGATGCTTCGCTCTGATGAAATTTGGGTTATGACGGATGAAATGCGAAAGATTGTAAATGCTCAAATTTCCGAAGCTGTTCCGGTGCGTATTCTCCAAAGCGGAGTAGACAAGAGGATCTACTTTCCTAATATGTCGGTAGCGCGTAAGCGCGGGAAGCTAGTGTATGTCGGGGCAGTAACCGCGCTCAAGGGGGTTGATGTTCTTATTGATGCCTTCAAGCAAGTGAAGAGTATTGTTTCGGAGGCGGAACTGCATATTGTCGGAACACCCGATATGTACGGAAAGGCGAACAAGTTCGACGTTAAGGATTTCGGGAGTTGCGAAGGCGTCCACTATTGGGGAATGCTTGAGCCTCTCGAAATTGCCCAACATCTGCAAACGGCGCATATAGCTGTTCTTCTAACGAAGATTTATGAAACGTGGGGAAAATCTGCTATGCAAGCCAGATGTTGCGGAACAAGACTGCTTGTTTCAAATTCCGGAGCTCTGCCTTTTCACGTTCAATCCGAAGAAGAAGGCATCGTGTTGAGTTTGGTTACTAAGGAAACTGTAACGGATGCCATACTTCGCCTATTGGAGTCGGAGCCGCGGAGCGTTATATGCCCCAGAGATCGTTACCATTCATGGAGAGCGACGGCGGTTGATTTCGTGACTTACTTGGATATGTTGGATCGGGAGAAACAGCGTGTGCTTGGCATTGCAAGGTAATCATGGCGACCAGCTTCTTCTTTCTGGTAACGTAAATTTGTGATCCCAATGTAGATTCAGTGAAGTCAAGGCAGCATGCTCTTGCTTTTGTGGTGAGGGTGTTTGTTCTTTTGTGCAGATACGGGGGCATTGGAGGTGATGATGCCCTCTTTCTTATATTGCCCCTCTGATTCAAACTTTCGGAGGGGTATTTCATTTCTACGAATTACGGCAGGAAAGATTTTATACCATCCATGCTTGATCTATAGCCATCCCGAGTGATTGCCACTCCTGCAATTCTCGGGTAAGATGGTTCCAATTGAGTAGGATATAGTCCACAAGCAAAAAAATCCGCTTACAAAAGCGGATTTTTTGGTGTATAGTAAAATCGTCGTTATCTAGCTATCTAATGGGGGATTCATGTCGGGAAACTATGAAAGAGCAATTTCCTTCAATGGTTCCTATTCCGGATAAACCAAGAACGGAACCAAAACAAGAACTTACCACTGACAGGCGGGAGCTGATGGAGGCCAAGAGAGAGTATTTGGAAAGTCTGAAAAAATCCATCAGAGAGATGTTCGGAACGGAAGAGTTTCCGAAAGAACTCGTAGATGAAATGCTTGCTATCCGAAAGGATATAAGGGGAGAAATCACGAATAGTGAATACTCTGAAAAACTTGATGTTCAAATTGACAAAAAGATAAAGAGCCTGATGTATCGGATGGCGCACTATGGGAGTGGGAATGAGACAAAAAAAGTAGAGGTGATGGAAGAGGATGGGGCGGGAAACATCAAGGCTATTTTTGAGGACGGAACGGAAGAGAATATACCAGAGCCAGACAAGGAACTCCTGGAGTCTCTTCGTCAGTACTTTGATTCCTACCGACTGGCTCATAATGCTGCTCAATTCAGGAAAAATGTCAGCGATATACAAGGACGTATTCTTCAAGAAAACAAAGCGAGAAAATTGAATTTTTACTCAGAAGATGAAAAAAGCGAGGTGCTTATTGAGAAGGTCTTTGAAAGATATAAGAAGGCTGGATTTGAGAAGAAAGAGGTGATAGATCTTATTCAGACCTGCAATTTGGAAAAGCTTGATACTCTTGAGATTCAAGATTTAAAACTTCTTACCAAGATTCAGGGTATCTTCTCCCGATTTATGGGAGGGGATAAAGGAAAATACGTTGGCCTTTCAGCCGCTTTGATGGTGCCTGCATTTTTGGAGGGCTACGCACCAATGTTCTTGGCTAATGCATTCAAGGAAAATCAAATAGACATGACACAGGTGGGTCTTTTTTCGTTACTCTCAGTGGCATCTGCTGGCGGCTCTACTCTTATCAATAAGCAATTTAAGGATTTTCTTGATAGGAACTTCAGCAAGAAAGATGGTTTTGGTGAGTATGTTGCTGAAAACGTTTCAGAGTTTCCTGGAGCAGAAGTGGGAGAATTCGGAATGGAACGAATAAAAAGCAGGATTGCCAACGCCAAAGCAAGCTATGAAGAAATACTAAGAAAAATAAGTTTTGATATATTGCCTGCATCTGTAACGCTTGCGACAAGTGCGGTTATGCTGTATGAGAAAAGTTCCCTTTTGGCAACAGGAACAATAGCGGGCACGGGAATGATGATGGCTATTGATCGCTACGTGGACAAGAAAGGTAAGTTCTGGGAAAAGGAGAGAAGGTCTGCTACAGAAGCAGAAAAAATGAGTCAAAAAATGAGTGAGCTTCTCAATGCTCATATGGAAGTCATTCTTTCAGGTGAAAAGGGAAGATTATCCCAAGAAATGGAGGAGCTCTTAGCTAGTGAGAGAATGGCAATGTCTGATAAGCAATTTATGAGGGTGATTCGGGATAAAGTAGCAGAGTCTACAAGAATGCTGAATCTTATCATAGCTGCAATTACCACATATATTGCTGGTGGGTCAGCGGATAAATTCATTGCAGCTCTTGTCTACTCGGGAAATTTTAACGAAGGTATTTCAAAAGTACTCAGTGCAAAACACGACCTTCTTAGCTCGTTTAGAGACATTGTACAAATGGAAGTGATGTTCAATGGCTATGCAGAGGAAGAACGAGAAAAGGAAAAAGGAAGAATTGGAATGAGTGAACTCCCTAACCATAACATCAGCCTCAAAGATGTCAGCGTGGAATTTGAGAAGAAAAAGATATTAGACGGAGTAAGTTTAGAGATTGCGAGTGGTTCGCTGATCTCTCTGGAAGGAATATCGGGATCTGGAAAAACAACTTTGATGAAAGTAATGGCTGGCTACTATAAACCAACTGCTGGCTCGGTTGAGATTGGCGGAACAGATATGGATGGGGTCAAGAAGAGCGGCAGGGACTCAATTTATAGTAAAATAGCTTATCTTTCACAGTTTCCCTATATTTTGGAAGATGATGTAAAAAGCAATCTTACCTTCGGGATTTCTGGCGAAATAACAGACAGTGAGATCAGAGAAATTCTCAAAGAGGTTGGCCTACATGGTAGATTTCCTAATCTCAAAGAAAGGCTCAAGGGTGGTAGAGGCGATATGGGAACGACGTCAGGCGGAGAGACCTCAAGGATAGGATTGGCGAGAGTCATTCTGAAGATGAGAAAGAATGCCTCTAGAATTGTGTTCTTGGATGAGCCAACAGCTTCTGTAGACGAGGAAACAGCGGCGGAAATTGCTAAAATTATCAATGCGGAAAAGAGAAAAAATCCTGGCGTTACCTTTATTTCTATCAGTCATGACAAGAACTTTAGGGAAATGTTGGATACGACTCAGGTAGTGAAGATAAGAAACGGAAGGATTGAGGGTTGAAGATATGCACTCCATGGGCAAGAAAAAGACGCTCAAACAAGCGTCTTTTTCTTATCTCTGAAACAAAAGTGGATATACAATAATTTTAGAACAAAATTTTTCCAATGGCGACAAGTGCAATAAT
>CAYQPQ010000008.1:0-44819 GCA_964420045.1 uncultured Bdellovibrionales bacterium
TGTGCATTTTTGTAGAGCTTTTTAGACACCCTCTGAGTTGAAAGGGAGAATGCGAATAGCGCATTTTTGTATTGAAAACGAAAAAGTTGCCTGCATATGCTCTTCAATGTTCCACAATTTATCGATGTTGAAGACAAGGTGGCGGGACCGCTCACAGCGAGACAGATACTCTGGATGGTTGGCATGGGGGGTGTTTTGTTTCTCGTGTGGACATTCTTCGATACGACGACGTTTTTCGTATTGTCTATACCGGTCATTATTCTTTTTGTGCTCTTTGCTTTCTATCGTCCATACAATCAATCCCTCCTCTTCTTTTCGACGAATGCGGTTATGTTTTTCTTTCGGCCGAAGGTTTATACCTGGGATCGTCCAGGGGTGGTAAAGAACGATGTCACGAAGCCAAAAGCGGAGAAGGTGATTTTGGAGAGTCCGAAACCGCTCTCAATTGAAGAAATACAAGCCTTGGCGAAAGCGGTTGATCGGAGATAGGACAAAGAGAGCGACATGTTGGCGGAGTGGAAGTCGATTTCCTTTCAAAATAAATTGTGAATGAACAGGGTGATATGGAAACGCTGAGCGATACTAAAAAACCGGCAATGCAGGACTCGGCGTCCAGCACGCAGCGCTATGTGGATGTTGAGGAAGTGCGTGATGGCGTTATTGTGCTCAAAAGCGGCGCGCTTCGATCAGTGCTGCTGGTTTCGTCGCTGAATTTTGATTTGAAATCCGCGGAAGAGCAGGACGCCATTATCCTGCAGTATCAGAATTTTCTCAATTCTCTCGATTTCCCGGTTCAAATCGTCATTTCTTCGCGTCGATTTGATATCCGTCCGTATATAGAAGTGCTCAAAGACAAGGAAAATCATCAGCGGAACGAGTTGTTGCGACTTCAGATATCCGAGTATCAAAATTTTATCAAAAGCCTTTCGGAAGTGTCGAATATCATGTCAAAATTTTTCTATATCGTCATTCCGTTTTCTCCGGTTGAAGACAAGGAGAAGGGACTGTTTCATAGTCTCACCACGCTTTTTAATCCGGCGGGGGCGATTACCGAGCGTCGCGAATATTTCGAAACCTACAAGAACCAGCTTTGGCAGCGTGTGGATCATGTGAGTTTCAGTTTGTCGCAGACGGGACTCAAGGTGGCTCCGCTCAATACCGAAGAATTGATCGAATTGCTCTATAACTCCTACAATCCTTCGCTCTTTACGACGCGGCTTACCAAGAATATCGAGGCAATTGATTTGGCGGTGGAAAAGATATAGCGCGCGTCGGGGTTTAGGTTTTTTTGATGTTTTGAATATCTATGCGTGTCCCCTTTCTGTCTTCGTCCGGAGGCGAACAAGATGAGATTCTCGCAAGTGAAGCGCTCTACCAGCGCGGCGTGGCGCGTATCCGCGACCTTATCGCTCCGTCCGCCATCAAGGTGAGTGCAAATTCGCTCCAATCCGGCGAGACGTTGGTGCGGACGCATTTTATCATCGCGTATCCGCGCTATCTCAACACCAACTGGTTTTCACCGGTCGTGAATCTCGATTTTCCCATGGACACAGCGATGTTTGTCCACCCGATCGATACGCGGGATATTTTGCGCAATCTCTTGAAATCGGCGACGCGCGTGGAATCATCGATTCAAATAGAGTCGGAGGCGGGGAAAGTACGGAGTCCGGTGCTTGAGACGGCACTTCACGATATCGAAGAATTGCGGGACAGACTCCAACAGGGAACGGAGAAGTTTTTTCGCTTTAGCATCTACATTTCTCTGTACGCACAGTCGATCGAGGAGCTCAATCGAATGAGTCGATCTATCGAGGCGATGCTCGAATCGCAATTGGTGTATATCAAGCCGTCTGTGCTGCGCATGCAACAAGGATTCACCTCGACGCGTCCGATCGGCATGGACACGCTCGATGTGGCGAACAACTTGAACACCGCACCGCTCTCGACGACGTTTCCGTTTGTTTCCGCCGATCTCTCGTCGAATGACGGCATTCTCTACGGTATCAACCGCCATAACAATAGTCTCATTCTCTTCGATCGGTTCAAGCTCGAGAACGCGAACATGGTGATATTTGCAAAGTCCGGCGCTGGGAAAAGCTATTTTATGAAACTGGAGATCTTGCGTTCGATGATGTTTGAGACGAGCGTGATCGTGATTGATCCGGAGAATGAGTACAAGCATCTTGCCGAGACGGTGGATGGCTCGTTTATTCATATGAGTCTCAATTCCCCATTTCATATCAATCCGTTTGACCTTCCAAAGAAGCGTGATGATCAAGAGGATTTCGAGGGACTTTTGCGAAGCAATATTGCAACACTCATTGGGTTGTTGCACCTAATGTTGGGGAGTGTCACGGCGGAAGAGGACTCCATACTTGACCAAGCGCTTCGAGAAACATACGCGGTGCGGGATATTACCGGAAAGACCGATCTTTCGACGTTAACACCCTCATCGTTTCCAACTATGAGCGACCTCTATGAAGTGTTGCGAAACATGGAAGGGACGGAATCGCTCGCGGCTCGACTGGAAAAATACACACAAGGGATTTTCTCGGGATTCTTGAATCACGCAAGCACTATCACCATGCAGAACCAGTTCGTCGTGTTTAACATTCGCGACTTGGAGGAAGAATTGCGCCCGATCGCTATGTATCTCATCTTGCACTATATCTGGAACGAGATGCGTTCGGAATTGAAGCGCCGGCTGGTTGTCGTGGATGAGGCGTGGATTATGATGCAGAATGACGATGCGGCGAGCTTTCTCTTTGGCATCGCGAAGCGAGCGCGAAAATACTATTGCGGACTGACGACGATCACGCAGGATATCAGCGATTTCATGGGTTCGAAGTACGGAAAGCCGATTGTCACAAACTCCTCGTTGCAACTCTTGCTTCGTCAGTCGCCGGCTTCCATCGATGTTGTTACGGAGACGTTTTATTTGACGGATCATGAGAAGTTTTTGCTCCTCGAGAGCGCTGTCGGAGAAGGCATCTTTTTTGCCGGTTCGAAACATGTCGCCATAAAAGTTGTGGCGTCGTATAGCGAGGATCAAATTATCACCTCGAATCCAGAACAGCTTGCCGAAATAGAGGCGGCGAAACGGGAATTTGATGAACAAGGCGGCTGGAGCGAGAAGTAGAGGATGTTTTGCGACGAGTGATACTGCTGCCGCGGAAGGCATCTTCTTATAGAGCGTATTCCGGAGCGCGAGAGTGTACAAGTGGCGTGTTTGCATGCTTATGGCTGTTGCCGGTGTCGCTATTGATGGCCAGGATCGACTCGCGCTCGAGCAGTCTGCGGAAGACGAGCGGGCGATTTTTCGCAAGCAGCAACAGCGCCTGCAAGAAGCGCGGCGACTCGCGCGCATTGTGCAGGAGGAGACGGCGCTTTCGGAAACGGAAGAGTCTGTGTCTGGGAACCTTGATGTGGGACATGTGGAGCGGGTCAGCATTTTTTCCTATTCGGCGCCGCTTATTGTCGCGTGTTTCAAAGATTTAATCGATTTTACGATTGTGTTAGCGTTTCCGGGAATTGCTGCGGTGGTGAGTTTCTGCGCCAATACGCTTATTCTTCTTTTTCTTTTCTTCCCCAAACGTCGATATAGAATCGCTTCCAATGCACGATTGATCATTATTGACGCGTGTATTCTACTTGGTCTGATTCCACTTGAAGGGCTCGCATTTCCTTTTAACCTCCTTCCTTTTACTGTGGCTGGCGTGGGAATGATATATATGGTCGACAAGAAATTTGTTGCTGCACGAAACGCGAAGCGCTTCGATCGAAAGAAAATGAAAGCAAATCTCAGCAGTGTTATCCGTCAAGCGTCGAATGATAAGAATAATGCCGATAAGAGCCGAGTATCCGAACGGCTACAGTCGGCGTGGGATACTTCGGAGCGCGATTCGGTACTCGAAGCGTAGGGTAAAGAATGCATAAGAATCCCTTTATATGACGAGAGGACGCACATTTCTTGACACGTGTATCGACCGGCGATTTCTTGCGATGAATGCGCTGCTTGCGGCGAGTGTTTTGCTAGCGCTGTTCTTTCCCGTTTCGGGGACAGCCGAGCGGTTCGTCTTGGCGTTTTCTGTTTATTTTTTGCTTCCGGCACTGTTTGTTCGGTTTATTTTACACGAACGACTCTTCGCCTTCGGATGCTCTTGGGGGAAATTCGGCATTTTCTCAAATATCGTCTTTGTTTCTCTTGGCGCCTGTGTGTTTGGTCTCTTTGCTTGGGGAGTGCTTACGGGCACTTCCGCCGGGCAGGAATTTCTGAACGCTTCTCGGGCATCTCATACGGCGCTTCATCGGGACTTTCTGGTTTTTCTCGGATCTATGGGTTTTCTTGCATGGTTTGTGCTGCTGAAAGAAATCTTCTTTCGCGGATTTTTTCTACTTTTCTGGAAGCGATTTGTGCATAGGTGGAGTCTTGCGGCGCATTTTCTTGTTGTTGCCGCCGTGTCCGCACAAGAACTTCATATATTTTCTCATTCCAGTAACAATGTGACATTTCTTTTTACGTTAACGTGGTCGGTACTGGCTTCGTTTCTGGCATTCATAACGGAATCGGTCTTTGTGTCGTTCTGTTTCTCGCTTTTTTCTGCTATACTCATATCGGTTCTCGCGATTTCGCTTTCATGAAACAAAAAAGTTTTTTCTCTTCGACAGGATTTTTTGTAGCGGTATTTCTCGCGGTGTTTTTTGTGTTTCCGAGGGGAGTTTTCGCGGATATTACCGATGTGTTTGTGACGAATATGCCGACATTCTCCGGCACGATCACGAATTTCGAGCGTCGGTACCATCTCAATTTGGAGAGCTTGCAAAATCAAGGAGAAAATTTCAACGTGTCTTCGCAAAAGGGACAATCTCCGCAGGTGCTTCTCTACTTCAGCCCGTCCGATCCGAAACCGGGAACGGAAATGGAAGCGCGCGCCTTCCCGGAGTTTTTCGGCAATGAGAAAGATACGATTTACTATACCTGGTACATTCGCCGGAAGGGCTGCGATCTGGATGATTCACCGAGCGAGGAAAAGCTAAAGTTGTGCGATCGGGATTCGAGTCCGAGCGGTAGCAACTGGAGAGTTGATCGGTTTGGCAACAAGCGAATCATATCGGTCGAGGATTGGAAGATTGAGGCGATGCAGGCGATTGTAGCGGGAAGCTTCGATTCCACGTGCTCGCTTAACGGGAGTTTGACCGATGAAGAGCGTACGACTTGCGCCGAGAACATGTACAATCCGGACGCGCCGAGTCGGGTGAATCCGACGGGAAGCAAGGGGAATGATCGCGATGAAGATGGATATCGAGCAACCTATGGCGGCGACGGAAAGTCGGGGCAAAATTCGTACTGCTATATTCACGACTTCCAAGACGGAGAAAACTACGAGCTGACCAGCGGATGCGAACATCTTTTCCCGAATAATTACAGAATAGACGGGAATGGCCGTATTGAGCGTGATGGAAATATCGGAGAGAATGATGACTCGTTCTCCATTGATGAAGAACGTTTCTGGCGAACGGACCCGGAAGATCCAAGCACTGCACAGAACGGCAATAAGGACGAAGCGAATATTGCGGGTTTGGGACAAGGGACATTTAAGTGGACCTATCAGCCGGAGGATCGAGTCGGTGTGGTAGTGGAAGGCGCCTCTCTCTATACGACGAAGTATGACGACTCGAGCATGATGATTATGTGGGCATTGCCCAAGAATGTTTGCGCGGTTGTTGGAAAGGGAACGAAGCAGATTACGACGAAAGGATTTTCGAGCGACGCGACGGCGCAAGTGACTATCAATACGTCGACAACGGATATTAACGATTGTCTTGAAGACAATCTTGTTGATCCGACCGAGGGAGCGCAGGCGGAGAATGTCGATGTTTCACTCTCATATGCGCCGGATGCACCCTCAGCAAAGCTCATTCCGTGGAGCGACGATGCAGCTGATGCCAAGAGTATCGCTCAAACGGGAGATATATTGACGGTGAACGCCGCTTCGTCCAATGTCGGGCAGGGCGCGGCGCTCACTAATTACACGTGGCGCGTTCAGGCGAGCAAGGATGGTACATTTAATACCCGCTTCAGCGATGAGAATGTGTGGACGGATATCACGCGCGATCTCCAAACCGCGAAGAATATCAGTTCGCCCAATGGCAACAATGTCCCCTCTCTTTCGATCAACCTCAATTTAAACAGCGATTCATATACGGATGCGAAAACCAATACGATCATCCCCGGATTTAGCGAATATTTTGTCGATGATGTCGCCTATTTTCGCATCATGGTGAGCGCGACGACGAATTTTGCCGGCGCGGTGAGTCAGAGCGGATCGAGTTCGGTGGTGATTAAAGTCGTGGCGAATAAGTCAATCGATGTCTACGATGTGAGCGCGGTTAGCGATTCGGCGACGGGATTAATGAATGTCAAACGCAATGATACGGCACTGTGTACGGCGAATACCTTTCAGCAGACGATTTGTCCGGTTTTGAACAATCAGATTGTCGGCGTATATCTCTCAACGGGAGAGGGTGAGGTGCGCGACTATGCCTGGACGCTCAATGGTCAGGCGCTCACGTGTACTGCTCGGGTGTCCGGCGAATGCGATGATACGAAGCAAGGCGCGGTGAACTTCTTTCCCGTTTCCGGAAGTGTCGGGGATATGTATGTCGTGACGGTGGTGGCGAATAATGCCGAAACAGGGAAATCGTTCACGGTATCGCGCCGCTTCCAGATTGTGGATCCGGATTTTGATATTGTCTCCAATCAAACCGAGACGGCGTGGCCGAAATATCTCGGTAAATATGTGAATCTCGACGGTTCCGAAACCGACGACAAGAGCAAAACCTCGTTTGAAGGAGTTGTGGGCGGCGTTGCGCAGCTCTCGGCGATATTCCGTCCGAACGCGCTCGGAACATTCGTCTTGAACGGCGTCAAAGCGGGAGATGATCAGAACGAAATGATTTGGTCGATCAACGGGAGTCCCTTCAAATGGAATGACACCGGACTCTCGCTCGCGCTCGACGGGAATGTCGGCGATATCTACACGGTGACACTGTCCGGCGCCTACAATCAGCCGCGAGAGCTCCGGAAGGCGCTCTATGATATCTGGCGCATTTCTCCATTCAGTTCCGAGACCGTGCGATTTTCAAAGGAGATTCAGATTCAGCTCGTTACGTTGGAAGGTCAAGAGGATGCCCGCGGAAAGTCAAACACGTTCTTTGCTTCCATTCTCTCGGCAATTCCTCCGTTCGTGCTCTTTTCCGTCCGTCTCATTCTTTCGATGGGGTTGATTCTCCTTCTTGTCGGCGTGGTGTTTTCGTTCATGCCGGAGGGAGATGTGCGGAGAGGATAGGGAAATTGAAGTTTGAATATGGAATAAAGAAGATGAAGCGGAAGGATTTTGTAGGTAAGAGTGCCGGAGATGTGTAAAGAAATAATATATCGTATGAAGTTCCTGAAACCGAGAAAAGTTATAACGCTATTAGCTGTGTCTGTGGCTATTTCCGGATTCTTTTATCGGGAATCTTTTGCTTCTACTAGTAATCCAACAACAAAGGCGGAATGTGAAATAAACGATGATCGCTATTGTTCGTTCACATGCCTTGGTGGCGGCTGGAAGTCAATTGGAACATGTTCTGATGATAATAATGCGAAGTGTTGTTCTCGAGAAGTTTCCGATGTGGCTTGTAATAGTACGGATTGCGGCAATGGAGTAAAGGGGGTGTGTAAACCTGAGTGTGATTCTGGCTCAGAGAAACAAAGTGGTACATGCGCCTCGACATCATCTTCTTCAAAATGTTGTGTTCCCGCCTCTTGCACGCCAACAAATACAACTCCCTCCACTAATACTGATTCCGGAACAACTACTTCCGGAACTGCTTCTCTCAACTATACGCCGCTGGAGAATTTGCCGGGGTTTGAGGGGCAGAGTGGAGATTTTGCGACGTATTTCGGGAATTTATACAAGCTGGCACTGTGGATTGTTGCGATATCGGCGCTCTTCATGCTCGTTGTGGGCGGATTTCTCTATCTTTCGAGTGCGGGGAACACGTCGCTTCTTGGCACAGCGAAGAAGACGATTTACTCGGCGCTTATCGGACTGGTGATTGCGCTCATATCGTGGCTTCTTCTCGATACGATAAACAGCGACCTGACGAATTTGAAACTGACGGGGCTAACCGGAGCAATAGGAGCAAACAGTAGTACGAGTAGCACATCTGCAACTCCAGCGTCTGGAGATACCAATAAATCTGGATGCGAAGCCTTGAAATATGTGACCGTTAAAGAGCAGTGCAATCTTGCATCTTCTGAGTTGGTAAAAATTCTTTCTTGTATGGAGAGCAAAGGGATAACGAATAGTGTTTTCTCGATATCATCAAGTGCTGTTGGGGGTGACCAAACAAAGGCATCTGCATGTTGTAATAACGGACACACAAGTGGTTGTCCGCACTCTGGCGTAACATGTCACCATGGATGCACCTACGGCACAAAGGGTCTTTCGTATGCTGCTGACATCCAAACATCTGCAAGTGATTCTGATGCTACGCTGTGTGCTATTGCTAGTGCTGCTAAGTCGTGTGGAGCGGGAAATGTCTGGGGCGCCAGAACAATCAGCAGTTGTGGCATAGTGTATCAGGAGGGTCATAATACACATTTGCATGTTAGTGTCGCTGGATGCGCTCATTAAAGTGCTTTGGTTGGGTATATGAAGAAATTCTTCATTATCATGGCGGTGTTGTTTGGGGTGTTGCTCCTGTTCTTTTTGATATATAACTTCTTGTTCAAAAACAATCCGCTTGAGGGAAAAGTGCCGAATGTTGCGGTGATTCCCAATGAGTCTGCGTCGGACACATCGAAGCCGGTTTCGGCAGTCAAAGATCAGAAAATCGCGCCATTCACTGAGAGTGAGGGAGTCGCACCGTTCTTTGATGCGAAGGATCGCGCCCTGCTTTATCTTGTGCCGGATGAAAAGGCACTCAAAGAAATGTTTCTCTCAACGGGATTGCCGAAGACTGTGGAGACATTCTCTTTTGTGCCGAGTGACATCGTGTGGTCGCCGGATGGCGGGAAAGCGCTGGTGAAGAAGAGCGACACCGAATGGGCGCTTTTTGTCCGCAAGGGAAATGGCGAGGCGGATGAATCGTCTGTGACTCTCCTGAAGCCGGGCATAGAGAGTCCCACCTGGACCAGTCTGGGGGATCGCATTGTCTACAAGTATTTCGATCCGGAGACGAAGAAGCGGACGCTCAATGTTGCCAATCCGGACGGGTCCGATTGGAGTGTGATTGGTGAGACACCGTTTCAGTTTCTGGAGATGCGTCCGGTGCCGAAGAGTTCGACGGTCGCCGTCTGGAACCGCGGGAATGCTTTTGAGCGGACATCGCTGAAGATATTGCCGATTGTAGGTGGGGATATGAAAGAAATTTTTTCTGCCAACTACGGCGCCGACTATTTGTTTTCGCCGAACGGCTCCCGAATTCTCGTGTCCGATTCCGTTGAGAAGGGGAGTTCGAGTATTTCTCTCGCGCTTTTGAATGACCAGGGCGGTGGGTATACCAATCTCTTTGTCCCGTCATTTGTGGGGAAGGCGGTGTGGTCGAAGAATAGCCGGTTTGTCTACTATGCGCTTCCCGGATCGATACCGGCGGGAAGTATTTTGCCGAATGATTACTATCGCAAACCGATTCTCACGGCGGACACCTTTTGGAAGGTGGATGTTGAGACGGGCGAAAAGTCGCGTATTGTGGATCCGAACGATATTGATCAGAATTACGATGCCGAAGATCTCGTGCTGGATGCCGACGAGGCGATTCTCTTCTTCCGCAATCGACACGACGGAAGGATATATCGAATCAACTTGTAGATCCGCTTCCCGAATTCTTTCAGCGCTCGGCGTCTACTTGAGATGAGCTCTAGTAGAATTTAGAGGGTGTCTAAAAAGCTCTACAAAAATGCACACTGTAACCGCTTTTCCGGAAGAAATTCTTTTTTTGCGGCTTTCGTACGAAGTGTAAGACAAGCAAAAAAAGAATTTCTTCCGGAAAAACAGCCTTTTTAGACACTCTCTTTATAGGGCGTGATGAATTCTCCTTAGTTGACGACGCTTCTTTACTTTGGTTTACCTTGTAGCATCTTCGAGGGAGGTTTGCGATGTGCCTGCGGAAATATGCCGAGAAAGAATATGATCCAGAAGAGAGGGGCGAGACCCATCCTCCAGTAAGGTGTGTCGAAGAGTCCGTGGACGAGTAACGCTATCATAATCGCAGAAAGCGCCAAGAGAGCTGATGAAGGCTCTTTTTTTGTGGCAACATGAGAAATGTTTCGAAACCAGAATACAATGAGAAAACAAAAGGAAATGAGACCGAGTACGCCGCTCTCGAGCCAGAACGCAAGGAAAATATTATGCGGCTCTGGGACGGACCATTCGAGATAAGGCGGAAAGAACGGTTGATAGGCGAGATAACAGCTCTGAAAATTTCCCGGTCCGATACCGAATATTGGGGAGTCGGCAATCATTTTCTCGGCGGATTTCCAGATCATGACGCGCGAAGCAAATGATGACCGCGAATCGGGACTGAAGAAATGCTCGAATCGCGGCGAGTTTTTGTGGGCAACAGAAAAGAGCGCGATGCTTGCGAGGGCGATACTCAGCGCCATGCCGATGGTTTTTGGGGTTATACGACAGCGCGCACCTTCGAAGAAAAGTATCGCCATACCGAGAGCAAGCCATGCCGAGTAGGAATGAGTCAGGAACAAAAGGAAGAAAAAAATGAAGGCGGAGAGAGGCCAGAGAAGCGTCTTGTGTGTCCGTAGGAAGTACCATGAAAGTATGGCGGCGGGCTCGAGAAATAGAGCAAGAGCGTTTGGCGAATTGAAGATGCCTTCGAATCGTCTGTCATAGGTCACTCCGCTTCCAAAAACCCACATGAGAGACGAATAAATACCAAAGGGAAGAAAAGATACTGTGAACATTGATAGGAGTTTCTCGCGCGAAAAATACCGCTGTGCGGCGAGAAAGATGACATACCCGAACAGGATAGGAAAGAGAAACCATGACTTCACAATCCCAAGCGCTCGAAGCGATGTCTCCGGAGAGAATGGACAAATCGCCTGCTCCGAATGTGCAGCGATAATCGAGAGTATGACACTTCCAATAAGGGCGAGTATGCCGAGTGTCACCGGGCGCGGCGGAATAAAAGTGATACCGGCGGTTTGGCGGCGGAATGTGCGAGAAGAAAGTTGTGCGATAAGCACAAGAACGCAGAAGAGCGTTGCTGCTTCGATGAAATAAATCGGTATGCCGAACAATATGAAACGGGCTCCTTCGAAGGGGAGAAGGAGAAAGACGCTTATGATGCCGGCGAGGAGTATTTTCATGAAAATTACAAGATACATGCGATCAGACTGAGGAACAGTGGGAGAATGTGCACTGAGTATAGCGGCGTTTCAAAAAGGCTATGAACGAAAAAGATCAGCATTGAGCATCCGCCGGCAAAGAGCATCGGGTTGTCTCGGCGTTTCGCGAGGGCGCGTGCAGCGGTGCTTGTAATAGCAAGGAAAAAGAGTAAAGCGGTTACGATGCCGGTTTCGGCGGCGATATCGAGCAGGGTATTATGCGCATAGCGCGGCTCGCGGTAGTGAGCGGAGGGAAGCACAGTGTTGGAGTAATTGCCAAGCCCCACGCCGGTCAAAGGGTGTTTGGCGATAATATGTATTGCCTCGCTCCAGATGGCAAGTCGACCGCTGGTTGAATGATCGGAAAGGTCGAATGTTGAGAGTAGACGGTTGGAAAGAGGGTTTGGAACAAGTGCGACGAGCGTGAAGAGCACGCCAAAAATGCCGAGCTGAAGGAAATGTTTGCGGATGAGTTTCGAGAAGAGAAGGCTAAAAGAGATGACTGCGGTGATGATGAGGGCAAGGTATCCGCCCCGGGAAAACGTGAGCATGTCCGCGAGAAAAATGACGTCGGTTGTTGCTATGAAGAGAACCTGCGCCCCTTTCGTCTTTTGTTGTGTTGCCTGAAAGGCGAGCGCGAGTGAAAAAGGAAGTGTCATGCCCCAAAAGAACGAAGCGATATGCGGATCGGGAAAGAAAGCGCTGGCGCGGAAGAAATTCGTTCCGCCGACATTGGCAACCATACTGGAGTATTCGGATACGACACCGGAAACCGTCTGTCCGGAGAAGATGGGAATAACAATGCGTTGCCAGAAACGCAGTGCCGGATCGAGACCGACAAAGAACGGGAGGAAACTTTGTGCAATGCCGATGATGCCGGAAAGTGCGGAACCATATACGAGCGATTTTGCAAACTGTTCCCGTGAAGACGTTTCGCGGAACACGGAGAAGGCAATGAGAAAGAGTGGAAAAAACGAGAGTAGGAAGGCGAGTTTGCGTATTCCCCATGAGAGATGTTCGGCAAAAAAGAGGGAAAATGCCGAGAGAAACAAGATAGATGCCAAAAGGATTGCTGCGAATGCGCGCGGAATGATAAGTGATCGACGAAGGAGCGAGTGCGCGAGCCAAAGTCCGAACAGCCCGAGGACGAAGAGTCTCGAGATATGGAGATCGACGCCGGAGAGTGGACTCAGCGCAAACTGAAAAGGAAGTGTAGCAAAGAAGAAAACGAAGAGGAGTCGAATCATACGCGACATATCTTTCGGAGAAGTTTCAAGAAGTACTGTTCATATCGCGGGCGATGCAGGGAGAAATATCGGTCCTGGGAAAGATCGTATTCGAGCTTTTGCCGAATGCTTGAACCGTCCATACTACCGCCCCCTCGATGGAGCACACGGATATGCGGCAGGAACAGAATTTTTTTACGGAGTTTCTTCATGCGAGCACAGAGGTCGACATCTTCGTAGTAGAGGAAGAAGTGTTCGTTAAAGCCGTGAATACGAAAAAAGAGCGCGCGCGGAATGGCAAGTGCCGCGCCGCTCACCCAGTCGACGTTTCGGAGTCGGGAGCTTCTCCAGAGGTGTGCGCTTGCGGAGAGAAGGAGATGGTTGCGCAAGAGATTACAAAGCGTGACGTTTCTGCCGGCGCTCCATGGCTGCGGCATCTCCGGTTCGACGAGGAGCTTCATGCCAATAATACCCAGGGAATCGTGGCGATGGAACAGTGCTTCCACTTCGAGGAGATTGCCCGAGAGAAATCGCGCATCGGGATTCAAGAACATGAGAATGTGTCCTCGAGCGTGTTCGGCGCCGCGATTGACGGCGAAGCCGAACCCGCGGTTTTCATCGAGCGGTAAGAGTGTAAAAGAAAATTTTTTCTGCAGGGCGATGAGCGCCGATTGTTCACGCGAGTCATTGTTTACCACGATGCACTCGTATTCTTTGGGAAGTGAGATATTTCGAAACGACGAAAAACACGCCGGGAGAAGTGCGGCGCTTTGATAATTCACGATAATAAACGAAAACCGCGGCGTCTTCTGTGTGGCGCTAGTATCCATATTTCCAGAAATCTCTGATCGCGTCGCGTACGGAACGTGCCGAGAGGTCATTGGCATTTCGTGCGATGCGAATCATATTCCATGCTTTCCGTATCACGAGGGCGCTCCAGAAGAAGGGCTGTCCGATGAGGGGTATATTTTTTCGGAAGAAAAAGAGTCCCGAACGGACAAGCCAGTATGTTTTCTCGGGGTTCTTTGTGCTTTCCTCGGAGTGCTCTATGACCACTCTCGGATGCACAACGATGGAGAATCCGGATTTCTTGGTGCGATAGGAAAGATCGGCATCTTCGTAGTAGAGGAAGAATCGCTCATCGAAGAGTCCGACGATGCGGAACACCGAGGCTTTGATGAGCGGCGCGCATCCGGAGAGAAAGCCGGTTTCGAATGGCAAATCGCGACTGCGCGGCGGAGTATGGAGAGCACGTAGACGAGACCAGGAGAGTTTCCCGCCGCCAAACCAGACCGATCGATTCTTCGAACGCAGTATGAGCGGAGATACCATGCCGGCATCCGCGTGTCGTTCAAGGAGAGCGACGAGCGGTTGCAGTGAATCTTTTGGGACTTTTGTATCGGGATTCACGAGCCAGACATATTCCGCTCTTTGATCGAGTGCGAAGCGGATGCCGACATTCATGCCGCGCGCGAAGCCGACGTTTTCGGAGTTTCTGATGAAGTGCGCTTTCGGATATGTTTTCCGCGCCTGTTCGAAAGAACCATCTGTGGATGCGTTGTCTATCACGACAACGCGGAAGAGTGGATAGTCGAGATGAAAGAGTGAGCGAAGGCACGCGGGAAGTGTCGCTCTTCCGTTATAGTTAAGCACCAAGATAAAAACAAGCGGAGATCGGTTCATATGAGAGGCGAGGAAATAGGCGTGTCTTTACGTGATGCGGGTTTGCGAAAGAGAATGGGGGCAACTTCGTCCATGCTGATGCCGCCGGTTGCCCAGAGTGCTGCCAGGTAGACGCCTATACCACCCAAGAGTCGCACCAGAAAGGGGAATGATGCGCAGAAAAAGAGGAACACTCCCAAGACGACGGAGGCGAGGAGTATGCGGAATACCCCGTGTCCGTCGGGTCGATATCCGAGGAAGCGGAACGCGAGTATGGCGGTGCCGAGCGCAACAGCGCCTTCGGTTGCGAGTGAGACTCCCGCGGCACCGGCAAAGGAATATCGGGGGATGATGAGGAGATTGGCAACAATATTACACGCGGCGACCACGAAGAGGAGCGCGAGAAGGCGCTTTTGGAGATTGCCGGCAATAAGAATGGCGTTGAAGAAGTTGCCGAAGAATATGGCGGCGAGAGAGAATATAAGAATGCGAAGCGGAAGAGCGGCCGCGAGGAAATCCGGTCCGCCAATGAGAAGGACAAGCGGCTCGGCAAGGAAAAACCCGCCGACGGCAAGTGGTGCGGCAAAGACGACGAATACTTTGAACGTTTTGTCGGCAACAAGTCGAAACTTTTCCGGTTCATGGAAAATGTATCGAGAGAAAAGCGGGAGCACGAGTCCGGCGATCATGGCGGGGAAAAAGGTGAGGTTCTCGATGATTTTATAAGCGGCGTTATAGATGCCGACATCGGCACTTCCTTGGAGTATGGAGAGGAGTATCGTATCCATCTTGAAATAGGCGAAGGATACGATGGAGATGATGCCGACGGGAAGCGACTCGCGAAGGAAATTTTTCCAGAACGGAATATCGAAGGAAAGTCGGAACGGAAGGAGTCTCTGGCTGAGGAAAAAGAGCAGAACCGCATTGAAAACCATGTAGGCGAGGAGTGCCAAAATGATGGCGCCGAATCCCCAATCGAAAGAAACGGCGGCAACTATAATGCCGAGTTGGAGACATTTTCCGAGAAATTCCACCGTTGCCACCTCGAACATCGCGAGGCGTTTCTGGAAAATGCCGTTCAGTATTCCGGAAGAGGAAGCGAAGACGAAGGCGACTGCCGCGATAATGATGCCGAGCCGAAGCTCGCGATCGTATGGGAGAAACGGTGTGGCGATGAGAGCGAGTCCTAAGACAAGAGACGAACTCACAATGCGCAGCGCAACAATGTTGCCCACGATAGTTTGTTCGGGAGCGTCCTTGCGGGATATTTCTCGCGCGAGAAGCGGCGAGAGTCCGAAGTCCGCGAGCGCGGCGAAGAGTCCGAAGAAGGCAAGCACGGTTGCGTAGTTGCCGAAGCCTTCGGTGCCGAGGTAGCGCGTTATGAATCCAATTGCAACAAGCGCCAAAACCGTCGAAGCGATTTTGGCGACGGAATTGAAGACAACATTATAGGCGATGCGTCGAGCGAGTGGCATGGAGAAAAGTGGATAAAGAATGGGAAATAAAGAACACAGGGTATTACTAACCTCGGAGAGATTTGAGAGTGTGTCTAGAAAGGCTGTTTTTCCGAAAGAAATTCTTTTTTTGCTTGTCTTACACTTCGTACGCCTGCCTGCCGGTAGGTAGGAAAGCCGCAAAATAAAGAATTTCTTTCGGAAAAGCGGGTACATCGTGCATTTTGTAGAGCTTTTTAGACACCCTCTGGGTCATCTGTCATTCCCGTGCCTGCCTGCCGGTAGGGAGGAAGATGGGAATCCAGGTTCCACAAAACTAAACGTTACAAGCAACGAAATGGCAAAATGGCGGTATGCTTACTTCCTTATTCTTAACCTCTCATTCAGGCATTCCCTTTCGGTTTGACAACCACCTTCCGATGCTCGCCGGTACCGGAGCTTTCTGTTGCTACCATGGTCGAATCGGCCAGTGCCAAGTGCACGCACTTTCGCTCAAACGGCGTCATAGGACGGAGAATGACGGGCGTTTTCTCGGTCGATGCTTTTGTTTCAGCTTCTCGAGCTTCCGCAAAGAGCGCTTCCGCCTTTTCTTTCCAGTAAGAATTCACGTCTATCGAAAAGTCCGCCCATCCTTCGAGCTTCCGCCGCGCGGAGGCGCGCACAATAGTTTGCAATGCCTCGAGGTTGAGTCCGCGCTGACCAATGAGGAGATTCGATCCTTCGGCAGTGGATATCTGGCATACAAATTCTCCCTGCAAGGGAAATACCGGTTCCTCGATATTCACAGATGCCGGCAGTGTCATCTTGTCAAGAATATCTCGCACCAGGGAACGGACGGTTTCGGCGTGCTGGGTCTTCATAGGAGTGTCTTCTCATGTGGTTATGAGTCGCAAAACGACCCTTCCCTCCTGAGAGGAAAGATACCATTGTTGAGCCACGATGAAAAGGGTTGTGCGCGTGGTGCGAAGGAATGCTCTTCTTTGGAAGAGCCTACGAAGACTTGCGCAGAAGAACAGGTTGCTTTTTTTGCGCAGTTTTTTTCAAGAGATATCGCTGCTGCGCAATCATGAAGAGCGTGGAAACAAGCCAATAGAGTGCAAGTCCTGAGGGGAAAGTGATGCCGAAAAAGAGCGTGAGCCCGGGGCCGATATAGAGCATTTGTTTGGTCATGATTTGGTTGAAATCGGGCTCTTCCGGTGATTTCTGGTTTTTTGTCGGTGTAGATTTCTCCGGCGTCTGGTCCTCTTTCCGCTGATCCATGATCATCTTCATCTGGTAGTACTGGGCGAAAGCGGTCGTTGCGGCGAGGAGTATGCTCGGCTTGGAGAGGTCGAGTATTCCCACAAAGAATCGGTGAATATCTCCCGGATTGGAAATAAAGCCGTAGAGATCTTCGGTCGAGACGCTGAATCCGGCATTGGAAATGTTGAAAAGCACGCGGTAGATGGCGATAAGCACGACGAGCTGGAGTATGAGCGGGAGGCAACCGGAGAGTGGGTTTATTTTGTTCTCTTTGTAAAATTCCATCATGGCTCGACTCTGCTTTTCACGGTCGCCCTTATGTTTTTTCTGTAGTTCTTTTATCTTCGGCTGAATTTCCTGCATTTTCTTCTGTGACTCGATTTGCTTTTGGGAAAGCGGAAACAGAGCCGTTTTCAGAAGGAGCGTTGCGATGATGATGGCAATGCCGAAATCTCCGCCCGGGATAATGTCGTAGAGGAAGACAAGGAGGTTGTATATCGGTTGATAGACGCCGGAATGGAACAACGAGGACATGGTGAAGATATGAAAGGTAAGAGTTGGACTACAATCTCATGCTGAGGAGAGGGTAAGTTCTAGGAACAGAGTATTGTGGACAATGTGAGAAAGACCTCCATGAATGCCTCCCCACTGTAGCATATTTTCCAAGGAGTTGTGCCAAGAAGGGCTACCTTCTTTATGTGTCGTGCTGTGTGTGTTCCGATTGGCGCGTCACGAGCTGAGTGCGATGAAGCAAAGCATCTATATCGCTGGAAACTGTCGAAAGCCCGAGCTTTCCGGGTATCTTTTTGAGGAGTACAACGACGACATCGTACCCGGGATCGAGGGCAGAGAGGTGAAGGCGAATCGCTTCTCGGACAAGTCGCTTGACGCGGTTGCGGTCAACGGCGCGCGGCGCCGTCTTCTTGCTGACGACAATGGCGAAGCGGCTCTTCTCGAGAGAATTTGCGAGAGAAACGAAAGAAAAAAGGCTTCCATAAGCCTTCTTCCCGAGACGAAACACGCGGCGTATGTCCTCATGATCGGATAATCGGTATGCTTTCGGAAGCATAGCAAAAAGCGGTTATACCGTGAGCTTCTTTCGTCCTTTTCGTCGTCGGGCGGCGAGCACTTTTCGCCCGCCAACCGTGGCGCTCCGCTTGCGGAACCCGTGCCGGCGACTCCGCTTCAATTTTTTGGGCTGGTACGTTCGTTTCATAAGACGCTGTCTGATGCAAAAAGTATTTCGAAGTGTACCAAAAAGGCGGAAAAAGTCAAACACTGAATTGTCCACAGGTTATGCACAGCCCTTTTTACAAGGAATATCGAAGTGGTGTAGTGTGGAGAAGTATCAACTCTGTGTGCGGGAAGGGGGCGAATGGCGTTATGAAGTATGAAGCATTGTGGAAAGCGGTTTTGGGGGAGCTGGAATTGTCCGTTTCGAAAGCGAATTTCGAGACGTGGCTTTTGAATACCGAACTCGTGTCTGTTGAGAAGAATGTCGCGCGTATCGCCGTCGGGAGTCCGTTTACCAAGGAATGGCTGGAAAATCGATACAATCATATTATTTTGCAGGCGTTGCAGAAGCAGGATGCTTCCATTCGGGAGATTTCCTGCTTTATCCGGACGGCAACCGACGCTTCGCAGAAAACAACTTTTGTTTCCCCGCCGGTTCGTCCGGCAGAGGGATCTCGACCGACATCACCAAATACAGAAGAACACGATGTTCTCTCTCGCATCGTTGATCATGTGGAAAAACCATGGGAGACGCGTTCGGTATCTCGCGATGCGCGGCAGGAAGTTCCCGTGCAGGAAAGTGTCCCGACGGCAGGGGTGTCACCGGGCATATTGCCGGTTCATCCCACATTTGAGCGAGACGTCGCACCCGTTGATTCCGCCTCGATGCCGCGGCGGCCGGTCGCTTCCAATCTCAACCCTCGCTATACCTTTGAAAATTTCATTATCGGCGAGAACAATGAGCTGGCGCGCGCCGCATCATTTGCGGTCTCGCAGAGTCCGGGTACGCTGTATAACCCGCTCTTCATCTATGGCGTGGTTGGTGTTGGGAAGACACATCTCTTACAATCGATTGGCAATGAGGCACGGAAAAACAATCCGAATTTGGTGGTTCGCTATACGACGTCGGAGCAATTCACCAACGAACTCATCAACCATCTGAAAAATCAGACCATGGAGGATTTCAAACAGTCATATCGGGAAATCGATATTCTTCTCATCGACGATGTGCAGTTCCTTTCTGGTCGCGAGAAAACCCAGCAAGAATTTTTTCACGTCTTCAACAATCTTCACCAGCTCAATAAGCAAGTGGTGATTACGAGTGATCGGACGCCGCGCGCGATCCCGACCATAGAAGATCGGCTGAAAAGTCGTTTCGAAGGCGGCATGATTGCCGATGTGAGTCGTCCCGATCTGGAGACGCGCATGGCGATACTGCGACTCAAGCTACTTGAAAAAGGTACGACGCTTGAAGAAGACTGCATTCGATTTATTGCGGAGAATATCACGAACAATGCGCGCGAACTTGAAGGGGCGCTCAATCGCGTGTTGGTCTCGGCGGAATTTCAGAAGGTTCGTCCGACGCCCGCCTATGTGGCCAAGGTGCTCGGGCAAATCATTACGGCGCACAAGCAGACCGTGACGCTCGAAACAATCGCCAAAGTGGCGGCGGAGTTCTACAATGTGCCCGAAGAAGAACTGTATAAGAAAGGTCGCAAGAAGGAGGTGGCGCTCGCGCGGCAAACGGCGATGTATCTTGCCCGAACCGAGCTTGATGTCTCGCTCTCGGGTGTCGGCAAGCACTTCGGCGGGCGCGATCACACCACCGTGCTTCACGCGGTCGATCACATTCAGAAAGACATGGAGAAAGACGGCCGCTTCAAAGAAGACATGGTGAGCCTGCGAGAGCGGCTGTATCGGGAGTGAATGTGATGGGAATTGAGCCTCTTCATGTTCGGAGTTTCTTCTTCAACTGAAATTCAATATTTGTAACTTGTTTGAAATGCTTATGAAAATCATGTGTACGCAGGAAAATCTCAAGCGAGCGATCGGGGCGGTGGAGCGGGCAGCGGGACGACAGAGCGCGCTTCCGGTTTTGGCAAATGTGCTCCTCGAAACGGAGTCGGGGAGACTCAAGCTTTCGGCAACCAACCTTGAGATTGGTATCGTGGCGCGTGTCGGCGCCAAGGTGGAAGACGAGGGGAGTCTGACAGTGCCGGTCAAGGTGCTCTCTCAATTCGTCGGCAATCTCCCGGGGACGGAAGTGGCAACCCTCGAAGAGACGGCGCAGTCGCTTTCTATTTCGTGTGGCGGGTACCGGGTGAAAATTAAGGGGTTGCCTGCGACGGACTTTCCGATTATTCCCGCCAAGAAGAATGCCGCTTCCATAGAGCTTCCGGCGCAGGCATTTCGAGCGGCGCTCTCGCGGCTCTTGCCGTGTGTCGCGACGCAGGAAACGAGGCTCGAGTTGACCGGCGTGAACTTTCTTTTTTCCGAAAAGGACGTGGCGCTCGCAGCAACGGACAGTTTTCGTCTTGCAGAAGAAATCGTACCACTTGAAAAATTTCTTGATGAATCAATGCTTTCTGAAATAGGCGCGATCGGCTCGCTTATCTTGCCGGCAACCACACTTATGGAGGTGTCGCGCGCTATCAGTCCGACGCAGAAGACTGTTTCCATGACACTCGATGAGAATCAGGTGTTTTTCGAAATGGAAGGTGTTGAGGTGATTTCCCGTCTTATTCTCGGGAAATTTCCGGACTATCGGCAGATTATGCCACAAGAATTCTCGTTTTCCGCCGTTCTCGAAAAGGAGGTGTTCTTGCGTTCGCTCAAAATCGCAAGCGTGTTTGCTGCCGGGGAAATTGCGGTCGAGCTTGCTTCCGACGAGGGAAAGGTTTTGGTTGAGGCGGTATCGAGCGGTGTTGGCGAACAGCAGGCGGAAGTTCCGGCGAAATTTCTTTCGGGAAGCGGACGACTCCGTGTTGTCTTTCCGCCGAAGTCACTTCTCGATGGCGTGGGATTTATGGAGACACCATCGATTGCCTTTCGCGGGAACACATCTGGAACACCGGTCGCGCTTGCGATGACCGACGACGAGATGCCTCGCACGAATTTCACATATATCATGATGCCGATACAGAAATAGGCTATGAAATCGCTCGCGAATTTTCTTGCTTCGAAATATCGCCAGGATTCCGCGCCGCGAAAGAAAACATCCCGCGCAGTTGACGAGAAAACCGTACTTTTCCTGGCGACGAAAATCATTGAGGAAGAATATGGGAAGCGCGGTGTCGCATCGGTAGTACCGCACTCCTTCGACGGTCGGAAAATCTCTTTGTCTTGCAAGAGCAGCTTGTGGGTCGAAGAAATGAGCGCGTTTCGGGCGGACTTCCTCCGGCGTCTTGCCGATCAAGGAGCGGATGCCGTCGTTGATATGAAGGCTTCGAATGAATACGGTCGAGGGTAGGCCTGAGTTTTGGCGAGAAACATTGCCAATAAATATAATCTGAACAAGTATGAAACAGGGCTTAAGAGAGCAATGTTTTATATATACAGCGCGATTGTCAACTCGAAATCACATAAATATCAACTAGTATTGACAAATATAGTTGTCTATGCTACACTCAAGCGTTGGCAAATAAAAGAGAAGTGGATGTGAGTCAGTGGTCTTCCTAACAGTATTTCTTGGCGGAACGGCGGTTCCGGAGTAATCTTCGGGATTGCCGTCCCACTTGGAAATATTTCATTTTTCAGTACCCGAAAACAGAGGCGCGAAGGCCTCTGTTTTTTCGTCTCTATTGCTGTGCTGTTCTCAAATCTCCATCAGTATCTCAGCATGCCCCGCATGTCCCACAGAGGTGATACAATGGAGGTATGGCTACATTTGAAACAAAAATCTCAGGAGAGGTGGGGGAACTTGATAAAGGGGCACTGTCAGTGGAGGTGAATAATAATGATGTCGCTACCCCTGAAAAAGAAAGTAATGGGTCTGAGGCTGTAATAAATAGTCACCTTTGCGTCGTGCTTGAAAAAGTACGGCGCGTTTTTTATTTGTTCATTTGTGAGAGAAAATTGATCAAGCTATGCTTGCTTTTATGAGGAAGTCGCGTATGGTTTCGTCTGGTGTTTCGAAACCTGGGAGGTATGAGACGGATTCGGAATAATCGATATCGTCGAAATATGCAAGCTGTTCGCGGAGGATTTTTTCGTTGAATTCGTTTCCAAACATTTCCCGAGCTTTTATCATGATATCGGCGAGAGAGGAATGGTCTCTCAAGATAAAGTAAAGATCGACGTAGTCTTTCCATTTGGCACGGCGACCCAGGGCGAAGAGTTTCATAGCGCCGAGCGTTTGGAGATTTGGCATGCGAAGTGTTGACTCGAACGATTCTGAAAAGTCGAGCGCATACGGATAACGAAGAAACGTAATCCGAACGCCGCCAACAAGCGCTTCATACTGATCGAGTTCGTCCACAAAAACGCGTTCGATGGGAGCGAATGACCGAAGTTTTGATGTGATGGCGGTATTGTCGAACGGCGACACGGAAAACAAATCGAAGTCGACCGATCGCCGATGTCCGATAATGTAGGCAATTGCCGTTCCTCCAACCAAACCGAATTTCGAAGAAAAAACGGAGAGTGATGGTAGGATATTTCGCTGGGCAGCTTCAAGGATTTCGGGGTGCATGAGCGTCGAAGTAGAGAGTAAAGAAATGCCGGGTCTTCGAGGAGTAGTTTGATCGAGGGCTGGAAACTTGTTTGCGGAAGACTCGTGCGGCGGATTCCATGCCGACAAGCCGGAGCATTTCCTGGACATCATCCCAGTTTCCGGAAGTGAGCGTCGCTTCGATAATAGCTTCGTCGGACAGGTGAGTCGGGTCGCCGGTCCACCAGACAAAATACGGGCGATTCGCAATGAAGTTTTGGAGGCTCATGGCTTTATTTTAGCAAAGAAACAACTTTTCGGCAATGAAAATTTGAGAAATAATTTTTTGATTGTTGTATCGTATGTGAAAAAATGCGGCGTGTTTTCTTTGCATTCTTCTGCTTGGCGGGGTAGACTTTTGGGGTATGGCACATCAATCACCATCTGATTCTCATGAATTGAAACCGACACTGCCGGAGCACGTGCCGAGCACGGTTGAGCAACTTGCTGATAGGACAGCGAAGTGGATCGGGTCGGTGCCGTCGCTTTTTGTGCACTCGATATTTTTTGTTGGGATTTTTTCACTTCTCTTTTTCGGATTTTCCTTTGATCAGATACTTCTTATTCTTACGACCGTTGTGTCGCTTGAGGCGATTTACTTGGCTATTTTCATTCAGATGACTGTGAATCGCCACTCGGAAAATATCGAGGAAGTCCGGGAAGACATCGAAGACATTCAGGAGGACGTGGAAGATATTTCGGAAGACATCGAAGACATTCAAGAGGATGTCGAGGAAATCGGCGAGGATGTGGAAGGGATTCAAAAAGAAGTGGAAGAGATTGGCGATGACGTCGAAGAAATTTCCGACGATATTGAGAAAGAAGAGTCCGAAGAAGATCGCGAGCGGCGTTCAACCGACAAGAAATTGGAAAAGATAGAAAGCGCGCTTCAGTCACTCGTGCAGGACATAGAAAAGTTGCGCCGGGAGCGATAGTGTGCGAAAGTGTGCATCAGGACTGGTGCACAGGGAGTTCTTTTGAAAACTTCTGTTGGAGAGGTGTTTCTCATGACGATGAGTCTGAATGAAAAGGTTGCGCTGCAACAAGCTCTGGATGATGTTCCGGAGAGTGATCGGCGGGTGGCTTATGGGAATCTTTTGCTAGTAACGCTTGTTGCATTACGACAGGCAACTTCCGAGGGAGGTATCTCTATTCCGGAAAAATTGAGGGAATCATTCGAGCAAGAGGTGATATCGGGAATTGCCAATATTCTTGCTAAATATCTTAAGTTAAAGACACCGCTTCTTGAAGTTGGAGATGTGGATTTCAACGACGCTCGGCGAGACCTGTTTGGTCTAAGTCAACAACTTCTCTGCTCGACTGCTGTTGATGATCTTCTGCTCATCCTTGAGGAATCTTTCTCTGGAAAATTGGAGAATTTGAGTGAGATTCGAGGAGATGTGGATTTCCCTGATATTCAAGGTGCTATGATTCGCGCATTGCATCCGGAAGGTGTCGATGACGATGACTCCGAATCTTATGAAGATCTTCTTTCGCGGATGAGGGAAGAATCAGGTGGACTTGCGGAGAAGGTGAGTCGGGTGCTTAATATCAATCCCAGTGAAAAGGGAGATACTCTGTAATTTCAAGTTGGTGATCTCTGCCTATGTTTATAAACCCCCTTCGGGATTTCGGAGGGGGATTTTTTTGCGTTTGCATGTTTAGCAGGACTACGGTGTCCCCGATATTTCGCTAGTTTTTACGTCTTTTGAGGTTTTGACTTCGTTGCCGTTGTTGTCTTTGAGACGGGCTTCGACGGAGAGGGTGCTGCCGCGCTTTCCGTCGGGTACGGAGTAGGTGGTGGAGAGTGAGTCGCTGCCGCTCGAGTCTACTTTGTCGCCGTCGACGAAGATTTCCAACGAGTCGACGCCGTAGGGCGCATCGCCTTTGGCGGAGATGGAAAATGATGCGGCGGATGTTTCGCTTGGAACCGAGAGAGAAACACTTGGGCCGAATTTGGAAGCGAAATCTTCCTCGGAACATTTCTCCGTGGGCGGACTCTCAAGGACAACTTTTTTGTCCTTGTCATACCAATCCTTGGCCGCCTTATCCCAGAGCTTGTATTGCGGATCGCGCTCGGGTTTGTCGGGGATGGGACCTCGCGGATCGTTGCGATCGACATAGAAGAGGATATCGTGCGGGCTGACGAAGTCGCGTTTGAACTGCTCTTTCTCGGGGCAGGCGTCGCTCGCGAGGCAGAGATTGTCGCTCTTTGGTATTTCGCATACTTTCACACCTTCTTTTTTCTCGATCCATCCGCCAAGGAGTGGCTTGGTGATTTTTGGAAAGTGTGGATCGAGCGGATCATCCGTGTTGGTGGCAGTGTCCGAAGATGGGAGAGGTGTGCTTTCGGATGTCGTCGCGGTTGAACTGTCGGTCGAATCTTTTGCGGTATCTTTGAGATCGCCGTCTTTGTCTCGAGGCACTATCTCATCGTCGGGATTGTATTTCGGAAAGTCTTCGACGGCGGTATTTTCCAATGCTTTGTCCATGAAGGCACGCCAGATAGGTGAGGCGACATAGGAGCCGTCGGATCCGGGCTTCATGGGTGAATTGTCATTGTTGCCCGCCCAGACGCCGGCGGCGAGGGATGGCGTGTAGCCGATAGTCCAGGCATCGCGCCACTCATTGGTGGTGCCGGTTTTGGCGACCATTGGGCGGTTGTCGGATCGAAGAGGATTGTTTTCCCCGAAAATCCATGCGCGATTTTCGTTCTTTGAGAGTACGGAGTCGAGCATGGCGACGAATTTTTCGGCGACGATGCGTTCGCCGGGCGTGTCTTTGTACTCTTCCTGAACCTCGCCCTTCGAGTTTTCAATGCGAAGTATGGCAGTCTTTTCGTGTTTGACGCCGCCGGTTGCGAGTGTGGCATAGGCATTTACATGATCGAGGAGCTTTACCTCGCCGCCGCCCAAGACGAGAGAGAGTCCATATCTCTCCGGCTGGTTGAGTGTTGTGATGCCGAGATTTTTCGCGAGGGCGATCGCGTCTTTCACGCCGACGAGATAGAGTACTTTGACGGCCGGGACATTGAGGGAGCCGCCGAGTGCCTTCATGAGAGCGATGGGTCCATGGAAGGTGCCGTCGTAATTCTGCGGTTCGTAGGATTTGCCGTCATCGGTGGAGAAATTTGTCGGTACGTCGTAGAGGACTGTCTCGGGGACATAGCCCTTGGTGAAGGCGTCGAGATAGACATAGGGCTTGAAGGATGAGCCCGGCTGACGGTCGCGAATGGCGACATTTACTTGTCCGTCGATCTTGGTGTCGAAGTAATTTTTCGATCCGACCATGGCGAGGATTTGTCCGGTCTTCGGGTCGATGGCGACAAGTGAAGCATTCTCTGCGTTGTAGCGGAGATTCTTTTCGGCACCTTCGGAGACCGCCTGTTCGGCAGCTTGCTGCTTATCCCAGTCAAGCGTCGTAATCACTTTGAGTCCGCCTTGCTCTATTTGGTCGTCGCCGTAGTGCTTGGCGAGGTATTCTTTTACATACATGACAAAATGCGGCGCGGCGATTTGTTCGCGCTGAGGAGTGAGCTTTTCAAGGGTGTCGACTGCTTTTGCCTCATCGGCTTGCTCGGCGGTGATATATCCGAGACTTGCCATGGCGGTCAGTGCCTTCGCTTGCCGAGCCCTCAACTCTTCGAGATGCGATCCGTAGGGAGAATAATACGTGGGAGCATTGGGAAGCGAGGCGAGAAGCGCGGCTTCATCGAGCGTGAGGTTTTTGGCGTTCTTGCCGAAGAATGTCTGTGCCGCCGCCTCGAGTCCATAGGCATTCGAGCCGTAGGGAATCTCGTTGAGGTACATCGCGAGAATCTCGTCTTTCGAAAATTTCTGCTCCATCTCGACGGAAAGTATCGCTTCTTTTATCTTGCGCGTGAAGGTTTTCTCGGGCGTGAGAAGGGAGTTTTTGACGAACTGCTGCGTGATGGTGGAACCGCCTTGTTGAGCGCCGCCGCCCACGAAGTCTTTGAAGACAGCACGCATGATAGAAGAGAGCTTGATGCCGTGGTGGGAATAGAAATCCTGGTCTTCGAGTGTGATCGTTGCCGCGCGAACGGTTTCAGGCATCTCGGAAAAGGGAATGATAGTGCGCTTCTCCTCGCCATGTACTTCGTAGAGGAGATGCTCTCCGGTGCGGTCAAAAATTTTGGTTGATTCGGCAATGAATCGCGTGTTTACTTTGCCGGGACTCGGAAGGTCTTTGGCAAAGTAGGCGAAAACGCCGATAACGGAAACTACACCGATCAAAAAGCACCCGAGAAAAATTCGGAGCGACCACTTCCAAAAGCCAGATTTTTTCTTGGGCAATGAAGAGAGAGGGAGTTTCTTCATAGCGTCCTGAGGGAGATTTATGGTGCCAAGCGGTCCGCGGGAAAATGCGTGTGCGTCGTGGCGACAGAGGACGCGCACACACCATCGCCCGATTGCCGAACGCGCAAGTCGAGAGGGAAACGAATTCGGATTCTCTCGCAGGCGCCTCCAAGCATTCCTCGCCTCTTGGAGAACCATTTTCAAGTGCTCCATGCGCGTCCAAAAAAGGCTTACTCACCATTCGAAGAGGTTTGACACTCAATGTATTCGTGCCCGTATTGTAGCGCGGAAAGCAGGTGGATTCAAGGAGTTAGAATGAATTGATCCTTCATTCTTTCCCATATCTTAAGGCAATGATATTTTGGAGTTTTTATATCTTCAGGATTAAGGAATCCGCTCCGAAGAAGAAATATAAGTGCATCCAAGTTTGCTCCGCCAATGAAGACATATTTTTCCAACCTGTGTTTTTTTAACTCTCGAAAAAGTCTTACTTGTTCGAGGTATACGGTATCCTTGCTTTTGGAGAGAAATCCTTCCCGTGATGAAAGACTCGATCCATCTCTGAAAAGACGCTGTGCTCTATTAATGGATAGACTCAAGTTTTTCCGCATTTCTTTTTTGAAATCTTCATCAGAAAGTGTTCCGGCTAATTTTTCTTGTCGAGGGATATTCATAGTGCTCTCATAGAATGCGTTGACGCAATCAAGATAATTTCCCCCGTCAATTTTTTTCTGCATGGCGCGAATATAGTGTGGATGTGGTGGGGAGTTAAAACCAAAGGCTTCTTTGGAGACAATATCCTGGTTGTTCATGGCTCCGCATTCAGCGAAAACTGATGAACGGCCACTTCCGAGTTTTTTGAAAAGTCGAAGCGGTATTTTCGATCTATTTTCGTATTGGAGAACATGACCCTCTATTTCATGGGCAAGTGCTATTGATATGGCGGTTACAACAGATTTTCTATTGGTTCCGCACTGAATAATTTTTTTCTTTCCGTTGACCGACATTGACTTGATCTCTTTCCGAGTAATAAATTGCCACTTATTATCCGGAGCTGGACCGACTCTGTCCGGATCGTATTCCGATGCCGGCTGATTGCTTAAAAGGTCATAGGAACGAAGCGTTTCCTCGGCGAGTTCTCGCAAGCTTTCTTCGGAGATAGCTGTTTCATCCCCTATTTTTTTCGGGTCGATATTTTTTTCTACGATATTTTCCCGTTTACGGATTTTTTCTTTGTAAGTTTCCTCTTCAATCTCCGAAGCAAATTGACTAAGCTCTTTCCCAACTTGCTGTCTCCACCCTGATGAAGTCTCTTCGTGCGCTACACCATGTATGAGTTTATCGTAACGCGAGCGGTTTTTTTCCGGCTGTTTCCATATGAGCTCAAGTGCCGATTTTTCCGCTTCAGTCAGGCCTTCATATCCGAGAAGTTTCGCTTTACGTTCAATATCAAAAATCGAGGCAGTGCTTTCCGTAATCATCTCGTTAACCCTTGATTGATAGAGTTGCAAAACATTGAGGAGAGTTTCCTGTTTAGGTGAGGGGGGGCGCCTTTTCAGGGAGTCTCTTTGGCGCTTTATCTTTTCCTTGAACTGACGCAGTTTTAAAATTTTTTCGACGTTTTTTTCTGTGTCGATGTGAATCTTGACGGGATCGGGCATGAGTATGTTGTTGATGCTGATGGTTCCGTTGTAATCGGCAGTGTCAATGAGTGATTTAAGTAGGCGTGTATCACTGTAGTCTTGAGATCGCCCAGCAATGCCCATTCGCTCTTTTGATGCAAGACGGGCAATGGTTGATGTGGTCTCATAGAGAAATCTTCGTATGGACTCTTGTGTGTTTCCAGCGGATTCTAGGCTAACGCCGGTTGTTTCCTCAAAGTCTTTGCGACCCGTTTCCGTGAGAAGGTATTCGCTATAAAAGGTTGAAGATTTTGGTGATATATCTGATATATTTTCCAATATACTGCCAAGCAAGTCTTCCATGTTTTTTATTTCTTCGCGCTCCTCGAAAGAGAGGTGGATTTTTTCGCTTCTGCCACTCTCAAAATCGGCAAGTATCCGAATCTTTTCTTCGAGATGACTCGATGGTCGTTCCGGGTAAAGTCTTTTTGGTGGGTTCTTCTCTTCCTGACTTTTCGGGGGGAGCTCAAGTGAGTTCATAGAAACTTTTTTGTTTTTTGATTGGATGCCCTGGATGTAATATCTATTTGTCAACTCGTCTTTTGAGAGAGTCAAGAGTTCTCTGTATAAACAGTTCCGATCCAACCATGGCTTCTGTTGGAAAACCTATTTGGTCGTTTAGTTCGAAAACAAAGGGTGTTGTCTTATTTTGAATTCCGAAATCTATTGAGTAGAGGGGAAAGTCATATTTTTTATCGAGAAGGGATTGGATTTCCTGTGTCACTGTTTGTATAAATTGAGGAATGGCATCCAGTGGAATTTCTCGTATGGATCCGCCTTGCGCGACGTTGGCGAGGAGTGAGCCGCGTTTCGGCTCTCTTACGTGACTCAGAACAATCTCTCCGTCTACAACAACAACTCGGAGATCGTGGTGGGAGTTGGCTATTTTCGGAATCCCGAGAGAGGTGTCGACGAATTCTTGAAGAGTATATTCGCTGCCGTCTTCTATGTGAAATTGCGCTATTTTGCTTGGCGCGTCAATAAGAATGCCTTTCCCTTGCATGCCTCGGGCTGGTTTGAGGACAATCTTTGACCTTCTATTGAACTTCTTGATGCAAGCGGAAAGGTCTCCTTGTGTGTGAATGCAGAAACTTTCCGGCATGTATTTCCCCAGAATATTTTTCTGGGCATTCTTGTCATTGCAAAGTTGTTTAAATTCAATGCAGTTTAGTACTTTGCTCCCGATTTCTTTCGGAGGAAAGCGTAAGCCTCCGCTTCTATCGAAAACTGCGTCAGCATACACATCTTGTTTATAAGGCTCGAAGTGATCGAAGCTATACATAAAAGCATTTCTGAATAGCAACGGACTCCTATAGTTTTCCTCTCCACTCGCAATGAACATGTTAAATCCACGCAGAACTCCTTGCTGAAAAAACTTATGGTATACAGACCTCTTCGTTCCGAATGTTGCAAATGGATCGTGAGAGAGCGGGCGCTTTCGAAAATACATGACTATGTTCTTTCGCATAGGGCGAGATATTCAGAGAGTTTTTCAATCTCGTTTGAGATTTCTTCATCAAGCGTGAATTCCGGGCAGCTATTTACTTCGAATATTATAGGACAGCCTTCTTTGTTGATGACAACATCAACTCCTGCAACTTCTATATTGGTTGTTTCCGCTGCAAGAATAGCTGCTTCTTTTGCGGTGAGTTCAACAAGTGTTGGGTTTATAAATTCTTCAGTAGCGCCCAAATGCACATTGTTTCTGAACTCCCGCTTGCGGTCTCGAACTTTTTTCTCAGCAACGGCGACAGTATTCCCCAAAACAAGAAGTCTGTACTCGAATGTGTTATCTATGAATTCTTGAAGAAATAACGTTCTTTTCTCTGGCAACGCTTGTCTTGCCTGGAGAATATCTTTTAAATCCTCCTGGTTCTTTGCAAGAAAAACACCCAATCCGTGAGAAGTGTTCGATTCTTTTACGACCACGGGAAATCCAAGGTATTTGGAAGCATTTTCGATATGCACATCTGTATATGAGGGTGAGAAGTACGTTTTCGGGATTGGGACTTCAGCTTGCGCAAGGTTAAATATTTGTACTATTTTGGCCGAATCGGAAGCGTCTTTGATTTGCTTATGAAAGGGATCAAGAAATCGTATGGATGATTTGTCGCATGTCCGTGCCAATAGGTGTGCAGCGCATTTTTGTCGACCAACTTTTCGCGGATAAATGGTTGACCATGTGGAAATGGGGAGGTTCTCTATGAGAACATCGACACCCCTTGGCTCTATAAAGAATTCCGTCTGTTCGAAATTCGATATTTGGTAGTCAATATGTAATTTCTCTAAATGTTTTTCAATATGCGCCGAGAAGTCTCTCGATTTTGTACTTGGAGATTCTTTATCTAGCAGGAGGAGAAGCATAAATATTTTGAGTTTATTTTCTATTTGCTGGCATCTATAAGGAATTTTCGCAAACTCTTTCTTCCAATAATAGCAGGGTATTCAAGATGTGACCTTTCGACAACGCTTGCTTTCGAAGGGACTTCGACTCCATCAAGAATGAACGAAAGTAATACCTTCGGTCTCATGGTGAATCCGTTTGAGGCATATACAAAGGTAATACCAGTAAGATCTGGATGTGCGCTTTTGTACTTCTTATCGTATTCGTCGGAGAGGGTGCGAAGCTCAGATCTGTCCGCTGTGTTGGGGATGGGAATTGTCTTGAAAAATTCCAGTACATCTCCAAACCCCAACTCTCGTGCGAGTTCGGTGTCTATTGAGGTGGAGTCGGCGCCGGTGTCGATTTTGGCTTCAACTTCGATTTCTTTGCCATCTTTGCCGATGAGTTTCACTTTCTCTACGGTGCCGATGATTTTTTTGCCGGAGATTTCCTCGAGCTCTTCTTCGATTTCGCCGCCGAAGAGATCCATGCCCATGCGGACGCCTTTCTCGACGGTTTTGACGGTGAGTCCGGCGACGCGTTCGAGGCGACCTTTGAGCCCGTCGAGATTGGCCACTTGAATAGAGAGTCCTGGGCGGGCGTTCAGTTCGAGGAAGACGGGACCGCGATCGCGATCGATCGCGATGTCAGCGCCCAAGAAACCGAGTCCCGAAACCTGTTGTGCCTCGACGGCCATTTTGAGAATGTCTTTCCAATAGGGAATGCGGATACCGGAGAGGACGAGTCGCGTGCCGGGGATGTTTTCGATAATGTGATTCTTGCCCCAGACGGCGGTTGTGGTTGTGCCGGAAGCGAGGTCAATGCCGACCCCGATCGCGCCCTGTTGGAGATTGGCGCGTCCGCCGGACTCTTTGGTGGGGAGGCGGAGCATCGCCATGACGGGCACTTTGTTGTAGACGACGATGCGGATGTCGGGGACGCCCTTGAACGTATATGGCTTGAAAAGCTTGAGGAGTTTCAATCGCTCCTCGAAGAATGCGGAGTCGGGAATATTGGCGAGCGAAAATGAGCCGTCGAGAATGTTTCTGATATGTGTTTTCAGATCCTCTATGGTAACAAGTGATCCGTCAGCCTTGATCCATGTGTGTTCCAGATCTTTCTTTTTTCCATAGACGACGATAATGCCTTCGCCGCCGAAGCCGTGATTGGGCTTGAGGGCAAAGCTTCCCGGGAGTGAAGACCAGTCGAAATGTTCGAGTTCGTGCACGGTCTTGATGCGGGCAAGGCGCGCTGGGACGGGAAGATCATGTTTTCCAAGAAGTCGTTTGCATGCCATCTTGTCATCGGCAAGGCGCTTTGCTCGGCGCTTGTTGTAGGGGCGCAGGTAGTCGAGGTTGCGCGCATTCATGCCGAGGATATTGCGACTTCTCTTCCAAGCTTCGAGAAAGTGGAACATAGACATTTTCTATGACTTCAACAATTTCGAAAAGCGCAGGTATTCCGAAAGGCGCAGACCTCTCCAGCGACCGAGGAAGATATTGACCGGAATCGTGAGAAGTATAATCCATGGCGACAGGAGGAGGATATTCGCAAGCATTTGGGATCGTGCGAGGAAATATCCGATGAGGGAGATGAAGAGTGTTTCTGTTGCGAGTATGATGGCCGTCTTGTCGCCCTTTTCAATTTGCGTTGCGACAAATTTTTCGACGAGCGTGATCATGATAAGGAGCGGAAAGATGGAGACTGAGGCAAGTCCTGTGCGGTGGAGGTATCCGCCGGTAACGAGTATGCCGAGAATAACAAGAGCAACGATGGTGAGGGTGATGGCGACGCGCGGGAGGTACAAGAGGCGGAGTCTTCGGAGGAAGAGACGCGAGAACATACCGATCAGGATGATGCTTACGAAAATAGCGATGCCATACTTGAGTCCTCCCGGATCGAATGCGAGAAAGGCAAAGGTGACGATTGACGGCGTATAGATGCCGAACGCTTTGATGCCGACTACCTGCCGGAAAAAGGCAACGAGCGTGACGACAAGCGGGAACATGAGTATATATCGTATCGTGTCGATTGGCACGCCTTGATCGACGAAATTGAGAAAGAGAGGGTGGATTGACATACATCCAGATTCAAAATTAAAAATGCAAGACGAAAAACTTTCTGTCACTCCCGCGAAGGCAGGAATCAAGGCTTCGTTTGCGCTACGCTTGATATGCTCCGAGTTTTGTTTATGGAATCGAAGTGCTTGTTGCTGGAACCTGGTTTCCGCCTTCTCGGGAATGACGATAGGGCAGCGGGTTTTATTGTCTCGAATCTTTTTCGAGTATGTTTTGATACTTTCGACTGTTTGCGTGACAGAGGGCGAGAGCAAGGGCATCGGCGACGTCATCTGGCTTGGGAATTTCCGCGAGTTTCAGGATGCTTTTGATCATGATTTGCATTTGCTTTTTCTCGGCGCGTCCGTAGCCGGTGAGCGATTGCTTTACTTGGAGCGGCGTGTACTCAGATAGCCTAATGCCCAGGGTCTGAAGCGTCAAGAGTATGGCTCCGCGAGCTTGACTCACTGCGATGACTGTTTTCTGATTCTTGAAAAAGAATATCTTTTCGACAGAGGCTTCTTCGGGAGAATATTGGGTGGAAATTTCTCGGAGGTCGCGCGCGATTTCGGCGATGCGCTCGGAGAGTGGGAGCGCCGGGCTTGTTGCAATGTGTCCGTAAGCGAGAGCGGTCAGTGTGCTACCATGTGCTTCGAGAACTCCCCAGCCAACAGTCGCTGTTCCGGGATCAATGCCAAGGATTCTCATGGGCGTGAATTTACAACGAACAACCAATAGGGATAAAACTATATGTATATTGTCCGTTACTGCGCGTTGTCGTATACGGCATCTACGTCGTCGTGATCATTGAGCTTCTCGAGGAGGGATTCGTATTGCAAATGGCTATCATCAGTGAGTGCAATTCGTTCCGTCGGACGGTGGACTATTGATGAAGAGGCGATAGTTCGATTCGTTCGTAGCAGGGCATTTTGCACGGACTGAAGATCGGAAATGGCGGTGTAGATAAAGAGGATGCCTTCTTGCGAGTCGTATTCCGTGTCGAGCGCGCCTCCTTCTATGGCGTCGAGTTCGATAGCTTCATATGATTCGACAGGGGCTTCTATGGCGATTTCACCGACTTCTTGAAAGAGAAACGACACTGAACCGGTCGGGACAAATTTTCCGCCATTTTTGGTAAGAACGCTTTTGATCTCGCTCACGGTTCGATTCCTGTTTTCGCTCGACGCCTTGATGATAAGGGCGACATTGCCGGGGCCGAACGCTTCGTAGAGGAGCTCATCTATTTGGACACCGTCTTTGCCGCCGCCCGCACCGCGCTGTATAGCGCGATCGATATTTTCCTTCGGCATGTTGTACTCGCGCGCTTTGTCGATCGCGAGGCGAAGTTTGAAATTCGTATCCGGATTGCCGCCGCCTTCGCGTGCCGCAATGGTAATGGGTCTGGCGAGTTTAGTGAATACCTTCGCGCGCTTCGCATCATTAATGCCTTTCCGGTGTTTGATTCCCGCCCAGTGAGAGTGTCCCGACATATCGCCTTCCGTTAAAGAGAAGCTGTTTACTGGCGATAGTGTACCCGCTTCGGAGCATCTTTTCAAGGACAATGGGAACGAGAGAATAAAGAATCAGGAATCGAGAATAAAGAATGCAAGGGGGCTGAGGTGAAAAATGCAGGAGAGCTTAGTGGTCGAAATATCGTGAGCGTACCTGTCACTCCTTCGCCAGTTTGTGGAGAAGTCGAGGAATATCGAAGTTGAGAATTGCTGCGATCATTCTTTTTCGGGCGGCTTTTTCTTTGCTCCTCGGTGTTGGAAGTTCTCTTCCATGAACTCGATTTCTTCTTGGTGTGTGTCGCGAGCCATATCCATGATGGTGTCTTTGACAGCATAGGGATCGGGAATTTTGTGAAATTGGAACCGCTCCTGTTCGCCGGCGGACTGAATAAACACATCACCGTAATTCAGCATGGAGGGGAAGAAGCCTTTCACTTCGCTTGTTGTGTCCTGAACCCGGAAAAGGTAGAGCTCGCTCATGGAGCGGACAAAGAGTCCTTTCTGTTCGATGTTCACGATGCGCTTCGTGGTGATAATCCAGACGTCGAGGTAGTAGTCGATCCAGATGAGGAACGCAAAGAGCCACAGAAAAATCAGGAGCATGCTCTCGACAAAGGCGAAGAGTCTTCGGTCAATGGCGGCAAAGGCGTCCGGGTAGACAAAGAAAAAGAACACAAAAACGCCAAGTACGACCAAGAGTCCGAGTATGAAAGGGATAAACTGAACGAAGATATTGAACCAGTGACGATGGATCACGTAGAGAATTTCCTCATCGCTGTCCTGCCCTTCGAAAGAACAAGAGCGGGTGAGTTCTTTGTTTGGCGTCATCATACAAATAGAAGGTGGAATGTGGAATATGGAAGGTGGAAGATAGGGAGCGGGAGGGAGGGGAAGTGGAGGATGAGAGATGTGAGAAGAAGTTAGAATGAGCTTCCGGCAGTGTCGGGGAGGGAAGGGAGAAACGAACTGATGCTGTCAAAAGGAACCGAGAGAAACAATGCAACATTGACGAAGAGGAGTATGGCGGTGCCGGCACAGAACACGAGGATGGTGAGACGGGCTATGCGCCGGTTGACTGAATAATTGGCCAAATGAAACACGATGAAAAAACTCGCAAACAGTATGCCAAGCATGAACAGCGCATAGAATGGTCCCACGAAGAATTTCATGGTTGCATTATATCACGAAGTAAGTGGATTGGAGATAGAATATAGAAGATGGAATGTGAGATGTGACTACAGAAGTTTCTGCATGTGTCCATCGGGAAGTATTTTCCCGAGGTGAGTATAGGCTTCGGGGGTGGCGATGCGACCGCGGGGAGTGCGGGCGAGAAGACCAAGTTGGATGAGGAAGGGTTCATAGACATCTTCGATGGTTTCGCGTTCTTCGCTGGTTGCGGCGGCGATGGTCTGGACGCCGACGGGACCGCCTGCGAATTTGTCGATCATGGTGGAAAGAATGTGTCGGTCAGTCGGCTCGAGACCGAGGTGGTCTATCTCAAGGAGGGAGAGCGCCTCATGGGCAATGTCTTGGGTGATGATTTCGACGTCTCGTGTTTGCGCATAGTCGCGGACGCGTTTCAGGAGACGGTTGGCGACGCGGGGCGTGTGTCGGCTTGCTTGGGCGATGCGTTTGGCGCCCGAGGGATCGATGCCAATATTCAATATGCGACTTGATCGCGTGAGAATGCGGGCGATTTCTTCCTCGGTGTAGAATTCGAGGCGATGTACGGAACCGAAGCGGTTCCGGAGCGGATTGGAAATGGAACCAAGTCGCGTGGTGGCGCCGATTAGGGTGAATTTGGGCAGGTCGAGCTGGATCGTGCGTGCCGACGGACCTTTGCCGATGATGATGTCGAGCTTGTAGTCTTCCATTGCCGGATAGAGTACTTCCTCAATAAGCTTGTTGAGGCGGTGGATTTCGTCGATGAAAAGAACATCGCCGTTCTCGAGATTGGTGAGGATAGAGCCCAAGTCGCCGACGCGCTCGATGGCGGGGCCGCTCGTCACTTTCATGCCGACACCCATTTCTTTGGCGATGATGTGTGAGAGCGTCGTCTTGCCGAGACCTGCCGGTCCATAGAAAAGCACGTGCTCTACGGGGTCGCCGCGCTTTCGTGCCGCCTCGATGAAAATGCCGAGATTCCGTTTGATTTTCTCTTGCCCGATATATTCGCCGAAGCCCTGCGGGCGGAGCGTCGTATCGAGTACCGGATCGTCGTCGGTGGCAGTTGAGGAAATGAGGGTCATAGGCGTTTGTTTCACGCCAGTATACCACCAGTTGACAGAAAATAAAAGCTATGCTACCATTTCCAGTCGCGCTGTTTTTGTTCGTTGACAACCGAAAAAGCCTACGATGGGCTGTCAGGAGTTGTCAGTTACGCGTTGTTTGTTGAAAGTCACTTTCATCCCTGCCCGTCTGTAGACAATTGGGGGCTTCTATCTTTTGTCCTCAATCTGGGAGCTTTTGCCAAGATCGGGTGGGAGGGTTTCGGCTCTCCCATTCCTCGACACCGCTCCTTCCCTCGGGGATTTATTTTCGAGGACTTGTCTACAGGCTGGCGGGGATGTTTTTGTTTCCCGGCTAAATGATTTCATTGTTGAATGGTTGAATCGCAAGCCCTGCGGGGCGGAGGTGTGTGATGAGTAGTAAGGAAATTCCAGTGTGGACATTGCTGCAAGGACAAGCTCTATTGAAAACATTCGGAGTCATTTCGAAATCTGGTAATGATACCGTGTGTATAGTGAGGAATGACCCGAGGTTTTGCATTTTCCGTGTTCCTCACGAGAAGATGTTAGAACATTGCAATATTCTGGTTTTTGTTGGGCTTATTCCTCAAGGAGGGGTAAGTAATAAGGTAATCCGCTTGGATCAGGAAGTCGCCTCTCACGTATATGTATATTCGCCTTCTGTAAAAGGCGGTATTTCAGCTAGAAAAGGATCTGCAGCGTTGTTGGTATCGAATGGTGCGCCATTTGATACGGCGGTGACTGCTTTCTCTTCTTCTGAGGAAAGGTTTATTCAAGGGAAACAGCTTGTGCAGGCTGTTTATCGGTCGGTACTTGCTTTTCCGAAAGGGGATGAGCGTGGAATAGTCATAACGTTTCGTGATCGAAGTCTTGAGCCGCAGTATCGATTCGTTCGGTCGCTTCCAAATGAATTGACTGTTTGCTCGGCGAGTAGCTACTAATGAGAAATCTGGAGGAAAGAAACATGGCATATTGTTTTCGATCTTTTGGAAATGGGAAGGAGATGAGCGAATGCGCTCGAGCTTGGGAGATTGTGAAGGAGTCAGATGAGCACGCTCGAGGGCAGGGTTTTCTCTTCGACCGAAACATGGCGGGTCGCAAAGGGAAGGGCGGCAAGCAGAGAAGTCATAATGACCGCGGCATGCACATACGCAATCAGCGGTACACAGGTCGTCGAAAGATGATGAGGCAGTAGTTTCCAAAAACCGGAGGTGAGAAATGAGTGGGATTAAGAATACCCAAGCATGGACATTGTTTCATGGAGAAGATCTGATGGAACGAGAGGCTGTTGTTGATGGGGATCGTGCGCGATTCCTCATCGAGAATAGTGCTTGGTGGAATACCTGTAACTGTCCAAGAGTTATTGTCCCTCAAGGAGAGACACTTGCAGGTCTTCATCTTTTCCTCTTCACTGGGTTCGTCCCTCAATATGGCGCGGCAGCTAGCGTACGGCGGTTTGATCTCTCCAAATACTATTCTGATCCGGCTGAATCAGGACATGAGAGATTCCGCTGCGGAGAGCTCTTTACTAGGATTAACAGTCATGTAACTGCGACAAGCTTTCCATACGCTGCTGGGGGAGATTTAGAGTTCTCTCCTGACATTAGCGGTACTGACTTTCGTAACTTTTTTTACCAAAGAGTTTTTCAAAAAGTCCCTCTCTGCGCGCTCGGAATTCCGAATGGTAATATACGGGTAACGATGTTAGTCTTTGACGAGCATCTTAATCCGGAATACCGAACGATTCGGAGTACCCCGGAAGGGCTGCTTATGGAAAGATAGCCACAAATAAAAGGATTATCTCTGAACTTTTAAAAAGCCGACGCAGTGCGCCGGCTTTTAACTTTCTCGAACTTTTGATTTGGGTCTACAAATGTACGACGCGGAGGACTTCTTCGAGGGAAGTTTCGCCGGAGAGGGCGCGGAGGGTGCCGTCCATGAGCATGGTGATCATGCCGTTTCGTATGGCGGCTTCTTCGAGTTCGAGATTGAGAGCGCCGTTCATGATGAGGTGTTGGATATCTTTGTCGAGCTCGAGCACTTCGCTCAAGACGAGTCGTTTTTTGTATCCGGTGTTGCTGCACTTTTCGCATCCGTTTGCTGCCCACATATCGTTCGGGATGTTTGGAACAGTGACGCCGGATTTCTCAGTGAACAGTCCGAGGACTTTTGTGACGGTTTCGCGGAGTTCGCCGTCGAGGGGCGCGCGTTTTTTGCAGTCGCAGAGTTTTCGGACGAGGCGCTGGGCCATATAGGTGCCACCGGCATTCACGATGTCGTCGGGGCGCACGCCCATCGAGATGAGGCGTGGGATGCTCCCGGCGGCATTGTTGGTGTGAAGCGTCGCAATGACGAGGTGACCGGTGAGCGCCGCTTGAAAGGCGATCTCGGCAGTTTCGTCGTCGCGGATTTCGCCGATCATGACGATATTTGGGTTTTGGCGCAGGAGTGAGCGGAGTGCGGAGGAGAAGGTGTAGCCGCCTTCTTCGTTGACTTGTGTTTGCAATATGCCGGAGAGCTGATATTCGATCGGATCTTCAACAGTGATGATTTTTATCTCCGGTGTTTTGACGAAGTCGATCAGACTGTAGAGCGTCGTGGTCTTGCCGCTTCCGGTGGGACCGGTGTTCAGAATAATGCCGGTCGGCTTCTTGACGCCGTCCAAGAGATGTCGGAGCGTCTGCTCGCGGATACCGATTGTCTTGATGTCGAGTGCGACGGCGCCGCGATTCAAGAGTCGCATGACGACCGTTTCACCGAATCCTCCAAGGATGATGGAGACGCGGATGTCGAATTTCTGCTCGTTTGTGCCAGAGAGAGGTGATTCGGTCTTGACCATGAAACGGCTGTCGCGAATGCCAGCGCGCTCTTCGGTTCGGAGTCCGGAGAGGAGTTTGATATCGCCCAGGAGTGACGGGTACTCGTTCATTGGGAGTGTCGCGACGGTTTGGAGGACGCCGTCGATGCGGAATCGGACGTCGACCGATGCTTCTTGTGGCTCGATGTGAATATCGTTGGCGCCGGTCAGGAGGGCTCCGGCGAAGATGTACTTGAGCGCTTCGCGTTGCTCGGCGGTTTCGACGAGCTTTCCGAATCGCTCGAAGGAATCGAGGCTTGCTTCGGTTTCTTTGAGAATCGTATCGCCAACGGGGAAGGCTCGTGCGAGCGTTTGCGACATGAGCTGGTCGTAGAGATCTTCGAGGAATTCGGTTTGTCCGGTGACGCGCCAGACTTCGTCGAGCGAAGTGTCGCCGTGGATCGCCTTCAAGATGCCGTCTTGTGCCATGGTAACCATGCCTTCTTCGAGCGCTTCTTTCATGATGTCGTTTTCGCTTGCAAGGGAGACGATTTTTTCGGTGATAGCATCGGTGAGTGTGAGGACTTCGAAAATGCCGATGCGTCCTTTGTATCCGGTGCCATTGCAATGCAGGCATCCTTTCGGTCTCCAGAGACTTCGTATGTCTTTGGGTATTTCCATCTTCGCTTTCGGCGATATGAGGGAGAGAATTTCTTTAAGAGAGTTCGATGTTTCCTCGGCGGGTTCGTAGGATTCTTTGCATTCGGGGCAGAGGATGCGGACGAGGCGCTGGGCAATGAATGCGTTTACGGCGTTGGGAATGGTGTTGGGTCGCACGCCCATTTCGACAAGGCGCGCGATGCTGCCGGCGGCGTTGTTGGTGTGGAGTGTTGAGAGAACGAGGTGACCGGTGAGACCGGCGTTCACGGCGATATTGGCAGTCTCGTCGTCGCGAATTTCTCCGACGAGTATCACATCGGGATCTTGACGAACAATGGATCGAAGCCCCATGGCGAACGTGTAGTTTCGGCTTCTCGACACTTGCGTCTGGGTGATGTTTGGAATTTCGTATTCGATCGGGTCTTCAATAGTGACAATTTTCGTTTCAGGCGTATTGAGTTTGCGGAGAATGGCATAGAGCGTCGTGGTCTTGCCGCTTCCGGTGGGGCCAGTATTTAAGACGATGCCGGTTGGCTTTTGGAAGGCGCGCTCGACTTGTTCGTAGGCGAGTCCGCGGAGTCCCAGTACGGAAATATCTTGCAGGGCGGTTTCCTGATCAAGAAGCCGCATAACGAGGCTCTCGCCGAAGTTTCCCGGGATGCTCGAAACGCGAATGTCGATTTTTCTCGAGTCGAGATTGAGCGAAAAATGACCGTCTTGGGATTTGTCTCGGATATTGAGTTTCATCTTTCCGAGCATTTTGACGCGCGAGAGGAGGAGCGGATAAATGCTGCCCGGGAAGCGACCGATATCTTGGAGGACACCGTCGATGCGATAGCGAAGGCGGATCTCATTTCCTTCTTCCGGTTCGAGATGGATGTCGCTTGAGCGGAGCTTGATGGCGCCAACCATGACGGTCTCCAATACTTGCGTTGTGGGGATTTCCAAGATGCGGTTTTTGAGCGCGAGAAGATTTCCGAACTCTTGCTCGAATTTCTCAAGATCGCTGTCGGAAAGATTCACTTTGAGGTGATCGAGATAGTCGAGAAAGATCGGCTTCTTGTATGCATTCCACGCGTGTTCGAGCGAGGGACGCGAAGCGACGTAGAGTTTTGATGTGAGTCCTTCGCGGTCTTCGAGTGCGCGTATGTAGTCGAGTGCTTTTTGGTTGTTCGGGTCGAGAATAGCGATGCGAACTTCTTTGCCTCTCTTCTGAAAGAGGGCGATGCCGAGCGATGCCGCGTCGCCTTCGGGGATGAGTGCGACACGTTCCGCCTCGATGGGGAAGATATGCAGGTCGACGTAGGGCAGGCGCGATCCGTGAGCCAGTGCGGCCGCCTCGCTTTCTTCGGACGAGCGTTTCAGTGTGGTGAGAATTTTGGCGGTTTGCTGTGCGCGTTCGGTTCGGAAATCTTCGGTTTCGGTATTGCGAGGAAGCACTTTGACCATAGACGTGAGACAGAAGAAAAGATGTCTCAAGTATATCACGGATTGCTTTCCGTTATCGTGCCAAAGGGAGCTTCTCGATCATGAGTGTTTCCGCTTCTTCGAGCGATGGTGTTTGAATCGAAATGTCGAGTGTGTTGTTTCGGAGTTTGGATTCGGGGAAGTGCTGTGTGATTTCGGAGAGCACGCTATTGGTGTGGCATTTGAGGAGCACGCGCGTTCGTGACGGCGATTCCGTGCAAAGAATCATAAAGATTGAGCCAACGGAAGAATGGTGGCGAATTTTTTCGAGAATAGTCGGGAGATCCTCGAGTCGCGAGCGTGACTGTACGATATCGTCCGGTGTGACGAGCGCCCACATGAGTCGCCGCTCCTCGTTCCACTTGAGTCCCGCCATGACGCGTCCCCAGAGCTTGAGAAGTGAGAGTGGCTGCGTGTTGACGAGGCGAAAGATAATATCGTGCTGGTCAGCGCCTTTGTCCATGAGACGGGACGCCGCGCCCAAAGCGCTTGGTGAGATATTCTTTTTCTGAAAACTTTCTGTGCCGAGGACGATGCCGGCAAGGAGGAGTCCGGCAACGCGGGCGTCGAGGTGTTTTCCGCTGATTTTTTCAAGCAGCGTCGTTGCTGTTTCGCTGGTTGATGATGCGGTGATATCGATGATGTTGATTTGTCCGAAGCGATCATTTTCGGCGTGGTGGTCGATCGTGATCACGGGTACTTCATAAAAAATATCCGGATTGGTTTCGAATATTTTTCCGAGCGATTCTTTGTCCGGCGCGCCGACGGCGATGACGAGATCGAATGAGAATTTAGCGGGAACAAAGGAGAAATCTCGCGGATCAATCGAACCCTTCTCTGGCGTGATGAAAATATTGTATTCACCGTTCCCTCGCTCGGTGCGAACGGAGACGATATCATTGTGCTCCGTGTTGAAAGACAGAATAAACTCCCGAACGCCGGAGATGGAAGAGAGTATGTTCGTAGGCGGCTTGAGAAACTCAAACGGCTGTGCGATATCGGCGATGCCGCTTCCAGCGATGGTAACTTCTTTGCCGATGTTTTCGAGGAATGCACCGATACCCGATGCGGCGCCGAACGCATCGCCGCTTGCGTGTTCGGGCACGAGGATGAGGATGTTTTCGGATTTCTCGATGAGTTCTTTGACCTGGAGCTCGGGGGGGAGAGACATAGATGGTGTGAGGTCGAGAATGAGTGGAAAATCGAATCGCGAACCAAGAAAATCCTGCAGACAGTATCTTTGTCTGTTGTTTCCCGTTGCGGGGTTTCCGGAAGCGCTTCGAGATACTCAAACCTAGCAGAGAAGCCGAACGCGGTCAAATATTGCGACAGCGGAAGATGTCTGTCGTACTTGACAAACAAGATTCCGAATGATACAGTTTGGGTGTTCTTTGAAAAGACAAAGAAAATCGAAACTCCCGACGGGATATTCCGGCTCATGCCCGCGCTTGTTGGGACGATATTTCTCTCTTTTTGAGGGCGAATGCGCACAGGCTTTTGGTCCAAAAGAGGGAAACGGTCGTTTCAACAATGCGAAGGATGTGTGTTATGTGTACGACATGCGGATTGTGTTCCGATGATATCTTGTTGTTGTCCATAAGTCTTATACTGGGGGTGGTAGCGATTGCTTGGTATCTCGCCAAACGGCGGTGATAGGCTGAGTTTTGATATCAGACAACCCCGGGACTCTCGGGGACATGAGGAGAAGAAAGATGACGGTAGAAGTTCGTTGTTCGAATCTGTTTTGCGATGGGCACTGCCCGTCGTGTCCGGCCACTCCAAGCAAACTGGATTACCCGGATGAGTGTGAGGATTGCGGCTGTCAGTTTGCTCGTGCGGAGCAGGTGCCAGCTTCCGCCTTTGATGATAAAGACTTCTTGCGGGTGGAAGGAATGTGTGTGGTGTATCCTCCCATACGTCAGCAGTAAAAGGTCGTGCTTTTTAGGTGAAATACCTGAGTAGCAAGCGATGTGTTTGGTTGTATTCCGACTTTGCAATAAACCAAGAAGGAGGCAGTGAGGTGCAAAAACATTCTCCAAGAAGAATTGTAGGGCATGAGGATGACTTGAATCCTCTGGATTTTGACGGCGATCCTCTTCAGGATAGCTTGGAACAAATCCAAGCGGTACTGCCGGAAGGAAGGGCGGTTTCGCTGAATGAGCTAATCGGATTGCTTGATGAAAGAGAAGGATACGGAGGCAATCTAATAAACTAGAAATGACAACTCATTCAATTCCAGTTTTTTCGTTTGACGTTTTCCTCTTTGATCGGTACGGTTGAAGAGGAATTTTTATGCCGATTTTTCACACACAATCAGCGGAGGAGTTGCGGAGCTTGGGGGCGGGTTTTGCTCGGGAGGTTCGTCCGGGAGTCGTGGCGCTTTCGGGTGAGCTTGGTGCGGGGAAGACGACGTTTTCGCAGGGGATTCTTGCGGAGATGGGTGCAGCGGGACCCTTCACGAGTCCGACATTTGTTCTTATGAAACAATATGATCTCGCGGTTCCAGTGAACGGTATCGAGCGTGTCTATCATGTGGATGCGTATCGCGTCGGCGAGGAAGATCTTCGCGCGCAGGGGTTTGCAGAGTGGGCGAGTGACCCGAATGGCCTCGTGTTGCTCGAGTGGCCAGAGCGCGTTCCGGGACTCGTGCCGGAAATGGCAATTCGAATTTCATTTATCGTAGAGAAAACAGGAAGGAGGGTAGAATGGCAAAAAGACGAAAGGTGAGATGAAGAGATTTCGATCTTATAAACACGAAAGAGGAGCTGTCTCCGGAAGAGCCGGTTGATACTGAAGAAACGCCGCCTTCGGCAGAGGCGGTTGATACCGAAGAAAAAGCAGCTGATAGAGGAAGCTTTGCGAAGACGGTAGATGATATCCTTTGCGAAGGAGGCCCAAACTTTTTCGTGGGAGTTTATGCATATCTGGACAGAGAGCCTGACTATACTATACACCCCACATCATGAAACCGAACTAACTCCAAGCAACGAATACCCGAA
>CAYQPQ010000009.1:0-12813 GCA_964420045.1 uncultured Bdellovibrionales bacterium
TTTTAGACACACTCTAATCTTGTTGAGAACTGAATGTGAACTGAATGCTGACATCCTCTTATGACGGAGACAAAAAAACGGGCGCAGGAAATATTGAAACGATTGAAACGAGCCTATTCGAAACCGGGACCGTTCGTTGAGTGGTCGACGCCGCTTGAATTGGTCGTGGGTACGGTGCTTTCGGCGCAGTGCACCGATGAACGAGTGAATCGCGTCACGAAGTCGCTCTTTGCAAAGTATAAGGCGCCGCACGAGTACGCCGAAGCGGACATTGCTGAATTGGAACGGGATATTTATCAAACGGGCTTTTACAAATCGAAAGCGAAGTATCTCCGCGGTATCGGTTCGCTGCTTGTCGAGAAATTTGGCGGAGAAGTGCCGAATGATTTCGATTCGCTCCTTACATTTCCCGGTGTCGCGCGGAAAACGGCGCATATTATCATGGCGAAGGCATTTGGAAAATATACAGGTGTCGCCGTTGATACGCACGTGATGCGTCTGGCGCCGAGACTCGGACTGACGAAGCATGTCGAACAAGAAAAAATCGCGAAAGACTTGGAAAAACTTTTCCCCAAAGAAGAATACCTGCACGTGAATGAATATCTCATTACGCACGGTCGCGCCATTTGCGTGCCGAGGAAGCCGAAGTGTGGAGAATGCGTATTGCTAGAGTTGTGCCCGTTTGGAAAAGAATCGACAAACAAGCGGTCATGAGTGTGGCGGAGAGAAAAGAATCAAGAATAAAGAATGAGGAATGAGACCTCAAAACAAAACGGGTCCTACTTCTCATCCCGTCTTATTCTTTATTTCCCGTACTCTTTTAGTAATTCGCTGTGACGATAAAAATAGAGCTGGTTTGATAGTAGAGGGCGTCTTGGGAGGTGGAGGCGGCAACTTTGTAGGTGATAGTGAAGTGTTCGCTCGAAACGGATCCGGTTGATCCGTCGATGGCGGTGGTGTGATCGGCGACGACATCGCCAGGAGGCGACTGTGAGAAGGCGGCGAAAGCAGTGCCACTCGAGAACCGATTTGAACCCTGGACACTGGTATCGTCCGACGTATAGCCGAATCCGTATTGTCCGCCGCTCCATGTCGCCGGGGAGCTCCATGTGCCGGAAAAGTCGGGAATGGTGATGCTTGGACTCGCGCGAAGGAAATCGGTGTTGTAGACCTTGATGGTATAGCCGTTGGCGGCATTGGTTGAGGTGGTCGTGGTAATCGTTTTTGTATCGGTGTAACTATTTGCAGCATTCAAATTGCTGAAGGCAACCGTGTTGCCGCTTAGTGAGAAGGAGAGCATGGGGAGAACTTGCTGTCCATTTGAGTCAATTGCCGTTCCGACATTGCCAGCATTGTCGGTGGTGCGTACGGAGATATAGTAGGTGACGCCGGTTGCCAGGTTGAGCGTATTTTGTGTGAATGATGTGCCGGTCGAGTTATCACACCAGAGGGATCCTGCTTGCCATGATCCCGAGCCACTGCACACGCTCCAATAGAAGTCATCGGGTTTCCGTCGAATGGCATACTCGTATTTTTGCACTCCCGAAACAGTAGCGTCGATGCCGGTCCAGTTTCCCGATATCGAGGTAAGTGATCCGTCATTCCAATCTTGATCGCCACTGGTGCCATCGTAGGCGGTGCCGCCGGTTGGCGCCGTCGCATCGACTTTGAAGTCCACTGTTCCTGCCACACCCGGCTCGACATAGGCCGATTCGGCACTACTGCTGTCGATTGCCTTTACTCGCCACCAATATCCGCCCGAGCTGTCGGAGAGCGTTGCGGGACAGGTGCCGGAACACGATCCTCCACCATAGGTTCCGACAATGAACGTGAAGGTTGTGCCCGAAGCGGAGAGTGAACCGTGTGTATAGTCGAGAACAAGCGAGGAGAATCCGGAATCTGTTGCGACTTGCACCTCGTATTTCACGGTGTCGCTATCGGGGTCGGTGATGGTGAAACCGAGCTTTGGTATATTGGAATTTGTCCATGCTGACTCGGTGATGCTTGCGTCGCCAGAATCTTTCTGTGTGAGCGAGGTAGGGGAATTTGGATTGGTGTTTCCTCCGCATGTGCCGCCGTCTATCGTCCAGTTGGTGTTGTTGTCATTGTCGGCGGTGGAATTGCTTGCAGTGATAGCAGTTGTGACGGCATTTGCATCTTCCACATCAGCATAACTGATACTCACGGTCGCTCCGGTCACGGTGATGTCCCACTGGTTGTTGTCGACTACGGAATCAAGAAATATGCGTCCAGTAGTGCAGTCTGTTCCTGTGATGGTGAGGGTGTGCGTGACAGTGGTTTTCTGCGCTTCGTCGAATTGCATGGCTTTGCCTGCGGTTGTAATTGAGAGGTTGTAGAATGTTGTATCGGCAGAATAATTCAAGCTTGAAGTTTTGCTATTGTCGTTAAATACTACCGTGCCGTTGTTGTGTGTAAAGGTGCCGTTGTTTGTAAAATCATCGCTGATGGTGAAATTGTTCGACGCGTTTGCTTGGAGCGTTGTGTTGGTAGAAATCGAGACGCTTCCGAGAACCGTGAGTGTCGTACTTGCATTGTTCGCATTTACGACAACGCTCGTATTCGTGCCGTTCCCGATCGTGAGATCGCCGTTTACCGTCACGGTTCCCGCGGCGAAGTTGGTGGTGACGGAGTTGGCGAAGGGCTGTACTTGGAGATTGTTGTAGGTAAAGTCGGCATTCACGGTTTGCGCGGAGCTCCCATTGAAGTTTACGGTCGATCCGGTGACGGTGTAGGTACTTGATCCAGAGGTGAAGGTGCCAGCAACGCCGATCGTACCAGAGGAAGCGAGGGTGCGGGGGCCGGAGAGTGTCGGTTTTATTACTATGGCGCTCATGGTGGTGTATGGTTCTACTCCCGATCCGCCGGTTTGAGTGGCGGTAATGGTGATGTTGCTGCCTGGTGTTGCTTCGGCATAAGAGCTTGCGCTGAAATTGTATTGATCGTCATCCGTTTCGATTGCATTTGTCCAGTTGAAAGAGGGGAGCGATGAGTCGTATCCGTGCGCGATGGCTACTGCCATATCGCCTGTTTGTGCGGTCATGGATCCGGTAGTAGCGGTTCCGGTTGCTGTTTGCTGTCCGCCAGTGTCGCGAATTAGACTTGAAGTGTCTACATCCTTGTAAAATGCGTAATGAATATGAATACCGCTACTTGGAGCATTCGATCCTGCCCAATCCCAAGCAAGTGTTTGGGAGCCAGTTGACGGGTTGACGAGATAAAAAATAGAAGAAAATTCGTATGTTATGTCCGAGTCATCAGCTCTTCCTATGCTCATAGTGTCTCCGCCTAAAGTGACTGATCCGCTGCTAAGGTAATTTGATTGGTTGTAGAATCCATTTGCTGTAACGATAGCGAGCGTTGCATCTGAAGGAACTGTTATAGACTGGCTTCCGCTGTTAGCATTGTTATGGATATCGGTGACACTTCCGGTTCGTGAAACAGATCCATTACTTGACCCTATGAGATTGTAATAATCAAATGCAGGTATTGTCTGTGATCCGGTGCCGTTGAAGTTAACAGTTGAGGTGTTGGCGTTAAACGTGCCGCTGGAAGTGAGTAAGCCGGACACGTATATTGTGTTGCCGTCGGCCGAGAGTGTGCCAGCATTCGAGAGGTTGGTTGCGGTGATGTTCCCCGAACTTCCGCTATCGGGACGGTAAGTATTTCCGGAGAGAATGGAGAGCGTGCATCCGGTCGATCCGGAAGCAGAACAAACGGTGAGATCATCGTTTCCATCTACGTCGTAAAAAATATCTTCATTACTTGAGACGCTGTTGTCATATTGGGAAATATTGGCATTGGAAAGAGTTTGGTTATCAGTACTTCCAAGGGAAATGGTGAGAGCGTTCAACACCATGCCGGTAATATTAGATCCGGCGTATTTGGTAATGCCAATTCCTTCGGCACTGTCGCTGACGCTATCGATCCACACGGTGACAACGTCGCCCGAAGTCGGCTCGCCGACTCCAGAGATAGTCCATGAGCCCGACGAGATGGTTCCTGTTTGTGCTTGTATCGTACCGTTTACAGCAACTTTGACGGTGGCGCCGCTTGAACCGTCGGCGCTTCCTGCAATACTGATCGTTGCGCCGGTAACAGTGAGTTGCGGTGTGACGGAATAAGAGGAGAGCGGAGTGCCATTTCGGGTGATGCGGAATTGATAAATATCACCGACGCCAGCTGCATCAGTTGCCGTAACCGACCATTCCATTTCCGTGTAGAAATTGTTGGAAATATCGACTGAGTTGCTCGGATTCGTGTCATCTTGGATACGACCGGCAGTAAAGTCGGATGTGGTTTTTCCGCTTGGGGCGGTGAGTTGTGCAGTAGTATTAGTACTTCCGCCCGCGGAAATATACGTGGAGTTGGCGAGGAGAATCGGTTGGGTAACGGCGACCACTTTGAAAGCCGCGACGATCATGGCGTGGTCATCGGAAGCAATGGTCCAACTGATCGCCTGTGAGCCGGTTCCCGCTTTAACGTAGTATTGATGGTTATCGGAATAGGAACCGTCGTCCACTTCGGCGAGTGCGGTGCCGGTTCGTGCGGTTGGTGCGGTGGCGAGTCCATCGCCCAAGACGGCAACATAGACATCGCCTGCGACGGACGCCGACACGCTCGCGGATGGGTTTGCACCCGTGGTTGCTTCGTTAAATCCGGAGGCGTCGAAGGCGGAGGTGTATCCATCTCCCGCACTGTAGGATGAAGCAGTTGCATAGAGCGTAATGGCACCGGTATTCGGGACGCTGATAATGTTTGATCCGGATGGCGGATCGACGAGATACCAGAGTTCGGCGGATGTCTCGTAGTTGAGGGCGCCGCCGCGTGTCTGGTCGGCTTGTGTCAGGGCAACGCCGTTATATGTTGGGGCGCCGCCGGCTCGTTGAGTTGTGCCAGCGCCGACGATGGTGAGAACGAGAAGTGTCGCGTCTGTGCCGCAGTCATACGCGCGCGCGGATGGGGAACCGTTGCCCTTCCATCGTTTTGAATTGACGAAAGAATGTGTGGACGATCCACTCTCGCTGACGAGCACTTTTTTGTAAACACTGTCAGTAGATTTTTTGTATTCGAGGCGGAAGGGAATAGAAACCGGGTCGGCCGGTGTGTCGAGCACCGTACGAAGTCGGACGTTGGTATTTTTACTTTGACTGGCATCGGTATCTTGATTTTGCATCCATGTGGCGGCAGATTCGCTTCCGTCGTCGTTTCGAAATCGGAATCCTTCTTGATCAATGGGGGATATTTCCGTAAAGGCAGCTTCGACGACCGACCAGTCATCGGAAGTGCCGAATGTCCAACCCATGGCCGTATCGGAGGAATCGCTCTTAATAAGGTACTGCGCGCCATCGCCGTAGGAACCATCATCTACATCGTAGAGTTGCGTGCCGGTCCGTGCCGATGGTGCCCACGTGGTCGCACCGCTTCCGACGACCGCGACGAGCACATCGCCCGAGACGAGTCCCGTGAGCGACGGACCGGTCGGGTTGGTCGAGGTATTTCCGTTGTCGTCATCGGTTTTGAGGACAGTTTTGTAACCGGATGTTGCTTTGTAGGATGATACATCGGCAGTGAGGAAAACGTTATTGCTGTCCGGGATGCTGATTTGATAGGAGCTGCCGGTTCCGGGATTGAGCAGGTACCAGAGTTCGACGATGGTTTCTGCGCCGGACGGCGCTTGACCGTTTTGATCTGCCTGCGTCAATGCAACGCCGTTATACGTTGGGGCGCCGCCGGTTCGCGCCGTGGTGCCGCCGACAACGATGGTGAGCGTAAGCAATGTCGTTCCGGAGCCACAAGCGTGGTTGAAGGTAACGCCACTCGTGTTCCTGGTCCGCGTCTGATGGGTGCTGGTGTCAAATGTGTGCGCTTCGGCTGTTGGAGCAAAAAGTGCGCCAGCGAAAACAACAAGGCACAACACAAAACCGCCGAAAAGAGTATGTCGGCGAGTATCTTTCGTAGGGACGCGAACCGTCCGTGAGAATATCTCGGGACGCATCGTCATGGAGTTTGTTCGTTTCAACTGGCGACCGGTGTCGCTCCAGACCAGTATATCACGAAGTGTATTCGAGCGGCGGGATGTCTTGTTGGAGTGCTAAAAACGCAGTCGTTTCTTGGTTGACTGTTCGCGTTCGTTGCTCTCGGTAATTCGACCGAGCCACTCTTGGGAGATTTTCGGCCGTGGTGACGGAAGCGTGTCGGATGTTCTTTGTGGGGGGTGCTGCTGCGGAGCTGTCATGCGCGTTACCGGAGTGGGGCTAAGGGGCTTTCTCTGTGGCGGAGTAATCTGAGGTGGAAATGGAGTACCGAATGAAACGGTGGTTGGAGCGGGGGGAGAAGTTTGTTGAGAGCGAAATACCGGTCGATGCGGATTTCTTGGAAATTCGGCTGTTCGCGCCGCGCGGCGATTTCTTCGCTTTTTTCGGATAAAAAGAAAGATGACAAGGGAGACTATGAAGAAGAGAAGAACGCTGAGAGTGATGATGAGCCATTTCGGAATCACCCAAAAGGATATTTCTTGGGAGAGTGTTTTTCCATTCTGTCCGTAGGTTGCCTTGAGGGTGGCGTGGAACTTTCCGATGGGGATTTTCCAAAATGGGGCTATCTCCGGCGTCCACGAGACATCGAAATTTCGGCGACTTTCCGGCAAGACACTTCCTTTCTTGGTGTTGATATCCATTCGGTCGACGCTTTGCCCTCGCCAATCGGTAATCGTCACTTCTCCTTGAGGACGAATATGGATATTGCCGGTATTGCGGAGAAATATATTGAAATTGACGGGCGGCGAGAAGAAAAACCACGGTGCAGAGAATTCCTCGATGCGCGATTCTTCTCGTATGTCGCCCGGCACACGGACGAGGAGGAGGCTTCCAACCATGCTGGAGAGTGCGACCTGCGATTTCTGGTCTTTTTCTTCAGGAGGTTTGGTGCCGAGGAAGACGATGCCGTAGTGTCCCCCCGGTTCGGCATTGTCTGGTACTTTGATGCGAAACTTGAAATCAACTACTTGCTCAGGGAGGAGTGCGACTTTTGGTGTGTAAAAGGCAATCCAACTCGCAATCGAGAAAGCGGAGGTATTTTCTATCGCGGTGGTGCCGATTTCATATTTCGGCTGTCCGTCATCGCCGCTTGCCGTGAAGTTTCCCGCCGAAGGGTAGAGTTCGATCAGGTTTTTTGTCGGATTGGTCACCTGAATCGTGTAGGCGGTTTCTTCACCGGGCTTTAGTGTCATTTCGAATGACGGCGGTGAAAGGGTAAGACCTTCGGCGGCGACTTCGAAAGGGTTGTTTTGTTGAGCGCGAGCTATGCTCACGTCAAAAAACGCCGCGAATGCGGCAGAAAAAACGACAAGTAAAGACAATAATGAATATTTTTTTGAGAGAGAAGTCATGGGTTGTCATTCCGACCGAAGTGGAGGAATCATAACGCACATTCTTGCACAGTACAAAAACAGAGTGTGGTGAAGGTGTTTTGCAATATGTGTAAAGATGCGCAGAGATCCCTCGGCTTCGCTCGGGATGACGCCGTCGATGGTTAGTGCTAAGAACCTGTTTATACACTCTATCTTTTATGCCGATTCTCGTATTGGATATCAAAAATTCCCCGTACAGATATAGGTAATGGTTGTTGAGTAGTTCCCGGCTTCGGTTGTGGCAGCGACGTTAGTGATGTAGGACACAGTATAGGTGGTGGAAGCGGTTGCCGCGCTCGCACTTGCGAGATCGGTGGTGGTATTCACGATATAACGGAACTGATCTGCCGTGTTGTAGTCGGATTTTGCAGCGCCGGACCCACCGGAAGGATCGGCGCCGGTGCTTGGCGTTGCGTTGGACTTGAGGTTGATACCGAACTGCTCGGTGCCGGTTGAGGAAGTGGTTTTTGCTGCCATCGCATCAATGCTATTGCCTCCGCTTGTGAGGGTATCGCCGTAATAGGTGATGGTATAGCCGCTCGTTGCATTGGTGGCGGCGGCGAGTGTGTTGGCGGTGCCGTTGTTGTAGCCCGTGTGTGTCGAGTCGGGGTTGCCTCCTCCGGATCGTGTGAGGGAGACCGTGTTTTGTGAAAGGGTGAAGGTGAGATAGGGATCAATGGTGGTTGAAACGACTACCTGATCGTCATCAACAATAGCGGTTGCGACTTGACCTGTATCGGCGCTCGTCGCAATGCTGATAACATAGGTGCCAGCAGTGGTCGGATTGACCATTTGGTGCGTCCCCGTTCCGCCGGTTGTCGCGTTCGTTCCGATCTCAATAATCACCTTCCATCCAGCGGTGATGGCGGTGCCGCCGCTCGTCGGATACGTGAGTGTGAGTGTTCGATTTCCGGTGCCGCCAAAGGCGGCACCCCATGTTGCCGCTGCGGCACTGCCGGCGAGTGTCTGATCGTTCTCCGTCCCGTTTGCACCATAGGACAAATCTATATCGCCAAAGACAACGCCCGTTGTGTCGTAGTCCGATGGGAAGGTGACGACGATAGTACCGCTCGACATGGCTGATGTCGAAGTGAAGAGCAGTGTGTGATTGGAGGCGGTGGGACTTTTTTTGACGCGACTTTGTGTATCGGAGAGGGCAGTGAGCGATGCGGCGTGCGTCGGTTGAACAAGCGATCCTCCGGAAATGAGAACGACAAAAACAAAAAACAACCCTGCAGAAACAACGTTTCTCATTGGCATCGAGATTTCTTTTTTCTTGCGTGCTTTGAGGGGCATGCTTTTGTTTTGCAGAACTTTCCTGGAGACGATTTTATCTATACGATCTCCCTTTCATGAGGGGAGTATACAGTTTTTTTGGTGTTTTGACAAAAGAGAATGGAATAACCATGTCAAGGGCGAATCCCCTTCACTTTTTTGGCGCTCTCCATTAGGATGGGGAATATGAAGGAAATACTGCAACACGCTCTGAAAGAAGCTTTCCGGAAGAGCGCTCCTGAAGAGGCGCTTTCGATTTCTCGCGAGGAAGGGTCTCTGTTTGAAGTGACCTTCCCGAAAGACGATTCGCACGGGGACTATATGTCGAGCCTTGCTTTTTCGCTTGCGAAAGGTATGAAGCGCTCGCCGATTGATGTTGCGCATCTTCTCAAGGAAGAGCTCTCTCGAGATGATCGCTTGAAACAGTACACTGTGGAAGTTGTCGCGCCCGGGTATATCAATTTTTCTCTTACTCCGGAAGCGCTTGCGGATGTGGTGGCGGACATTTGCACAAAGAAAGACCAATTCGGCTCAGAGGTACGCGGTGAACCGCGAAACATCCTTCTGGAATTCATCTCCGCCAATCCGACCGGACCGCTCCATATGGGAAATACGCGCGGAGGATTTTTTGGTGATACACTTGCTCGGGTTTTGAAGAAGCGTGGCTGTACGGTGGCAACCGAGTATTATGTGAATGATGCTGGAGAACAAATGGAGAAGCTGGGGCACAGTGTGCTTCAAGATGAGCAGGCAGTGTATGGCGGAGACTATATAGATCGTCTCTGTGAAAGATTAGCGCATCGAGACAAGGGTGCAAGCAATGCTGACCCTCGCGCTGTCGGTGAATGGGCCGGAGAGAGTATCTTGGAGGAATATATCAAGCGAACGCTTCAGGAAAAGATGAAGATACATTTTGATGCGTTCATTTCCGAAAAAAACGACATCATAGGGGCGGGATATGTTGATCGAGCGATTTCACTGCTCAGAGAGAAAGGACTTACCTATGAAGAGAGCGGCGCGCTGTGGCTGCGAACGACTCAATATGGCGATGACAAGGATCGCGTGCTCGTAAAAGCAAATGGAGCAAAGACATATTTTGCCTCGGATTGCGGCTATCTGCTCCACAAGAAGGAGCGGGGCTTTTCGGAGATCGGTGAGGTGTGGGGCGCTGACCATCACGGCTATGTAGCGAGATTTCGTGCAGCGGCGGAGGCTCTCGGTTTTTCTCGGGATTGCGTGAAGTTCACGCTGGTTCAATTGGTGCGGCTCGTAAAGGATGGCAAAGAAGTCCGCATGTCCAAGCGCGCCGGGAATGTCGTGACGGTCGATGAATTGCTTGAACGGATTGACATGGAGGTGGTTCGATTCTTCTTTCTTCTCTATTCTCCCGACACGCACATGAACTTTGATATGGGACTCGCCGAAGAGCGAAGTCAGAAGAATCCGGTTTTTTATGTGCAGTATGCCCATGCGCGCATGGCGAGCATTTTCCGAAAAGCGAAGGTTGAATTGGGTTTGGACGAGCGCTCTTGTGATCGGGGCGATGTGTGCCTGCAAGATCCGAAAGAGATATTGTTGGCGAGGCATTTGGCAAAATTTCCGGAAGTGCTGCAACTCTCAGTCGAGGCGTCTGTCGTGCACCAGCTCCCGCAATACGCCATTCGTCTTGCCGATCTGTTTCATTCGTTCTACAACGCGTGCACGGTGCTCGATGCAGAGGATATGAGCACGACCCGATCGCGCCTCTTGCTCGTTGGCGCGACGAAGATTGTGCTTGCTGAGACGCTTCGGTTGATTGGCGTCTCCGCGCCGGAGAAAATGTAGGTTTTTCACTGAAAAGGTGTGCATCTTTGACAGTACTTGATACCTTGTTATGCTGACCGAGATGTCAGCTTTTCTTTTTTCGCTATGTCCACCCCGCTCCACATTTTGAGAACACAGTTTGGATTTGACTCATTTCGGGAGCATCAGGAAGCGATTATTGAATCGGTGCTCGCTGGGCGGGATTGTTTCGTGCTTATGCCGACCGGAGGAGGGAAGTCGTTGTGCTATCAAATCCCAGCGCTCCTCTTGCCGTGCGTGACGGTGGTGATATCGCCGCTCATTGCGCTCATGAAGGACCAGGTGGATGCGCTTCGGGTGGCGGGTGTTGCGGCGGAATATCTCAATTCATCGCTCTCGCCCGAGGAACAGGATCGCGTGTTGGCGTCGCTCGTGCGCGGAAAGACGAAGCTCTTGTATATCGCGCCTGAGCGGCTTTTCGGCGCCGCGTCTCTGGTTCCTTTTTTGCAAGAACTCGGCGTATCACTCTTTGCGATTGATGAGGCGCACTGCATTTCGGCGTGGGGGCATGATTTCCGCCCGGAATATCGGTTTCTCTCTGATCTCAAGAAATTCTTCTCCGCGACGCCGACGGTGGCGCTCACGGCGACGGCGGACGATATGACAAGTCGCGATATCATCGAGCGATTAGCGCTCCGATCGCCGGTGTTTTTCAAATCGAGTTTTGATCGTCCAAATATCCGCTATGCCATCGAGCCGAAGGCAAAAAGCTTTGAGCGATTGCTTCAATACCTTGCATTGCATCGCGGAGATTCGGGTATTGTCTATACATTGTCGCGGAAGTCGGCCGACAGTCTGGCTCGGCGATTGGTCGAAGCGGGGTTCTCGGCGCTTTCCTATCATGCGGGGCTCGATGCGGCGGTGCGCGACAAGCATCAACGACGGTTCTTACGCGACGAGACAAAAATTATCGTCGCGACGATCGCCTTTGGCATGGGCATCAACAAATCCAATGTGCGCTTCGTCGTTCATATGGATCTTCCAAAAAATATCGAGAGTTATTACCAGGAGACGGGACGTGCGGGGCGAGACGGTCTGCCGAGCGAGGCGCTTCTCTTTTACTCGCCGAGAGATGTGCAGAAGCTTGCGCGATTCGCGCTCATTGACGGCAACGAAGAGCAATCCGCAGTGATGCTCCGGAAACTCAAGCAACTGGCAGACTTGTGTGAAGCGAATGTCTGTCGCCGACATCTTCTCCTGCGCTATTTTGGCGAGGCATTTCCGGAATCATGCGGCGCCTGCGATGTGTGCCTTTCCGAACGGACGACATTTGACGGCACACTCATCGCACAGAAGCTTCTTTCGGCGGTGTTTCGTCTTCATGAACGATTCGGTTTGGGGTATACGATAGATGTGCTTCGCGGTTCGAAATCCGAGAAAATTCGCCCTGAGCATCGAGCGCTCAAAACCTATGGCACCGGCGCGGATACTTCTCGGGACGACTGGTTTCGATATGCGAAAGATCTCATCGCACTCGGATTCCTCAAGCAAGTGGGCGAACCATACCCGACGCTGTCGCTCACAGAGAAAAGTCCCGCCGTGCTTCGCGGTGAGACGCGCGTACTGCTTACGGCATCGGTTGAGAAGAAAACAGAGGATAGGGAGGAGGTGAAAGTGCCTGTGCACGAAGCGACGCTCCTTGATCAGCTCAAATCGCTTCGCATGGAATATGCTCGGAAAGAAAATGTGCCACCCTATATCATCTTTTCCGACGCGACACTTCTCGAGCTCGCGACATTTTTGCCGGCGGACATTTCGGAACTGTCACGTATCTCCGGTTTCGGAGAGGTAAAGACGCGACGATATGGCAAGGCATTTCTCAGCGTTGTCGCAAAGTATTGCAAAGAACACAATCTTTCATCAAAGATGTCGGAGAAGGTATCTGTTCGCTCGCGTCGAAAGGCAAGGTAGATGCATTTTTTGAGCAAAAGATTTTTGTCATGAACCCGCACCTGCATATGTTCCCGTATTCGGAACGGGTATGGGGCAAATGCCCCTACGGTGAATTTAATTCATCCTCCTCCCACATTTCCGGATTCTTCCCGATATATTCTCGGATCAAATTCCATTCTCGATCATTCCGGATAATGTGTTCGTAGTAATTCCGTTGCCAGACCATATTGGTATGCGCGTGTGTTTGACACCATTTCGTCACCCCGATTTTGTATCCGCGAACAACAGCCCCGACCGTCATGGATGTCCCGAATGGTTCCCGTAGGGGCGAAAAATCTTTCGCCCTAAACCCGCATTTCGCCCTAAACCCGCAT